>NZ_JADNQM010000021.1:0-159731 GCF_046269425.1 Amycolatopsis sp. cmx-11-12
CGTGCACCAAGGAAGTGCCTTCCCGTGAGAGAACCCTGGACCTTCGCAAGCCCAAGTTTCCCTTACAGGACAGGCACTTCCTCCATTTCACGACCAGATCTACATCACACTGCGTGAAAGACGCAGGTTAGACCACGTTCAACGGTTCGCGTACTGGCGCACCTGGCCGTCACACACAAGGGCCGATTCCGTGAGCGAAGAGTTACCGCGCCAATAATGCGTTACGCCGTTCAAGCGAGATTCCGGGTCCCAGCAGGGATTGGCGCACGACAATGAATCGGCCGGGAATTCCTGACTATGCCAGATGTTGCCGGTCCTCGTCCTAGATCAACCTTCGACTCGGGACGGCGGGCCGTCCGGGTGACACCCTTGGACCGGACGGCAAACCAGCGTATCGTCAGAAATTACCCGCGTGCCCGGCCATCCAGTTACCGCTATAGGGTCCTGGGGCTCGCCCGAGCCCGAGATTCGATGGGATGCCGGAGTGATCGCCCCCGAGGTGTGGCGGCCGTGAGAACTGACGTTGTCCAGCAAGGAAAAGTCGTGACCGACGTGCTCGCGAGCACACAAGCGGTGCTGGGCCCAGCGCTACGCGAGGCGGTGGACTTGCTGCCCGATCCGATACGGCGGGTGGCGTCGTATCACGTCGGTTGGCGCGATGAACAGGGCAGGCCGACGCGTTCGGGCGGTAGCAAGATGATTCGCCCCGCTGTGACGTTGGTATCGGCTCAGGCGGTGGGAGGCGTAGACGCCGAAGCGGTCCCGGCCGCCGTGGCGGTGGAGCTGGTCCATAATTTTCGTTGCTGCACGACGATGTGATGGACGGGGATCGCACCCGCCCACCGTCTGGACGGTGTTCGGCGTACCGGAGACGGACTGCTCACCCTTGCGCTGCGAGTGCTGGCCGAGAGCGGGAACGCCGCGCGGACAGAGGCGTGATGCTGTCGACGGCAACACGCGCGCTCATAGACGGGCAGTGTGCGGACGTGGACTTCGAATCACGGTGCGACATCGGTGTGTCCGAGTGCGCGGCCATGGCCGCCGGTAAGACCGGAGCACTGCTGGATGGTTCCTGCGCGCTGGGCGCGCTGTTCGAAGCCGTCCAGCTCGCCATCATGGTCCACGACGACGGCGAACATGCGACAATCACGATCAAGCTCCCGGCAGACCAGCTGCCGAAGATCACTCACGTAGCGGAAGGGATCACCGACGTGACGCCCTCCCACGAAATCCCGCGCGGAGCCGCGCCTGAGCTTGTGGGGATGTTGTCTGTGCCCCCGGTGAGATTCGAACTCACACTGGACGGGTTTTGAATCCGTTGCCTCTGCCAGTTGGGCTACGGGGGCGGTGCCGGGTGAACTTTACGGGATCACGGCCGCGCGCCGTTCGCCGGGCCCGGGAGTGTGACGACCGCCTGGACGTGGTGAACGCCATCTAGCCGTCTGGATCGTTCCCGGTAGGCTTCAGGTTCGCGGACAGCCCGCGAACCGAACTGCCCGACGACCCTCAGGAGGACCCCGGTGACCGAGCAGGCTGCCGAGGCCAACGGTGCCGTCGCCGCACCCCAGCGGCGGGTGCTCGTGGCCGAAGACGAGGCCCTCATCCGGCTGGATCTCGTCGAGATGCTCCGCGAAGAGGGCTACGAGGTCGTCGGTGAGGCCGGGGATGGCGAGCAGGCCATCAACCTGGCTACCGAATTGAAGCCCGACCTGGTGATTCTCGACGTCAAGATGCCCAAACTCGACGGTATCGAGGCCGCATCCAAGATCACCGGCGACCGGATCGCGCCGGTCGTCATCCTGACCGCGTTCAGTCAGCGCGACCTGGTCGAGCGGGCCAGGGACGCGGGCACGATGGCGTACCTGGTCAAACCGTTCGCCAAACGCGACCTGGTGCCCGCCATCGAGCTGGCCGTGAGCCGGTTTTCCGAGCTACAGGCACTCGAGGCCGAGGTCGCGGGCCTCACCGACCGGTTGGAGACCCGCAAGGTCATCGACCGGGCAAAGGGTCTGCTGATGAGCCGTCAGGGGCTCACCGAACCGGACGCGTTCCGCTGGATACAGCGCACCGCAATGGACCGCCGGACCACGATGAAGGCGGTGGCCGAGGCCGTCGTCGAGAGCATCGGCTGACGGCTCCGAAACACGCCGTGAAGGCCTCCTTCCCCACGGGGAAGGAGGCCTTCACGGCGTTCGGGTCCTACAGGCGGCCGGCGGCTCGCATCACCCGATAGACGTCGGTGTTGTCGACGGTGCCGCCCAACCGATCGGAGCCGGGGCCTTCGGCGGTCACCGGGGTGTCGGCGCCGGTGTGGTCGTGTGTCGTCCAGTCCACAGTGAACTGGAGCTTCGAGCCCGGTACGTCGAAGGGGCCGTCCTGGTCAGGATCGGTGTCGGAGTCGTCGTAGTTCTCGATGCTCAGCCCGCCGGTCTCGTGGTCCCCGCCGATGATCACCAGCGTGTCGGGGTGGGTGCGGACGAATCGCATGACCTCGGCGATCGTGGCGTCGAGTGCGCGGCCGGCGTCGATCACGCCGTGCGCGTTGTTCTCGTGGGACATCCCGTCGGTGCCCTCTTCCTCCAGGAACAGGAAGAAGCCTCGCTGGTTCTTCGACAGCGTGTCCAGCGCCTTGCGTGCCATCTGCTGGAGCGGCACTCGCGGCGCGTACTTGCCGACGCCGTCCGGGCCGTAGTCGACCATGTCCTCGTTCGCGAACAGGCCGAGGATCCGGTTCGCCCGCGTGTTCCGCAGTTCGTCGCCGTCGCGCACGTAGGTGTAGCCCGTCCGCTGCGCGCGTTCGACCAGGTTGCCGTAGGGGCTGCGGCTCTCCTCCCCCGGTTTGTCCGGCCAGAGACCGGGGTTCCCCTTCGGATACCACCAGTCCTCGCCGCCCCCGAGCAGGACGTCCGGACGGCTGTTCTCGATGTACTGCTTCGCGATGTCGCTCTGCGAATCCCGGCTGGGTACGTGCGCCGCGAACGCCGCCGGCGAAGCACCCGTCACCTGCGCGGTGGTGACCAGTCCGGTCGACTTCCCCGCCCGTTTCGCCTGCTCCAGGATCGTTTCGAGCGGACGCCCGTGGACGTCCACGCCGACCGCCCCGTTACGCGTCTTGTGCCCGGTGGCCAGGGCGGTGGCCGCCGCGGCCGAGTCGGTGACGATCTCATCGGGGTCGTCCGACGCCGTCCGAACGAGACCGGTGACCGCCAGCCCGTCCATCGCCAGTTCGCCGCGTTTGCCCTTGAGCGCCAGCCGGAGCAGATCGCGCTGACCCAGGCCGAGGCCGTCGCCCTGGATGTAGATGATGTTGCGCGCCACCCGCGCCCCGGAACCCGCCGTCGTCGTCTCCGCGACGGCGGCAGAGCCACCGCACAGGACCACCAGAACCGTCGCTGCCGCCAGACCTCGTCCGCGCACATCGCCTCCTATTAGTTAGGAACCTTTCCTAACAGAGAGCGCGACAGAAGGCGAGAGTCAGTCGCGAAGGATCCCGGCGTGTGAGCGACGACCGCGAGGGCGACGCCGGTGGCGGGGAAACCGGCAAGGAGCAGGTATGCCCGATGTCCTCATTGGACAGCAATACCGCCGTCCGAAGACTCCCGGCCAGATGCTGGGCCCAGCCATAGGTCGTCGCGGCGTCCTGGGTGGTCCCGACCAGCAGGATCGGCGGCGCACCCATCCACCACGACCGACGTGGACTCACTCGGCACTCCTGCCTTCGGAAATTTCCGGTCCCTGAAGCCAACACCGTCGCCCACTTCGCGCATGACCCTCGACAGGTTGAAAAACCTTGCCGAAATCGGCGCTGGGAACTATTCCGAAAGACATACCCACGAACGATGAGATCCAGACCACACGATCGGGTCGTGACGATCTTGTCGCGGCTGGGTCTATTGGAGTGTGGAGGTAAATCGGGAGACCGTGAACTTCCGCCACAGGCAAGGGAATCCGAACCGAGGAGACAGCGATGACGAACACCGCCACCACCGCCAAGCCCAACTCGAACTCCGCCGCCCCCGCTGAGAACAGCGCGCTCGTCTCCAGCCAGGGCGTGACCACGATCGCCGACACCGTCGTGCAGAAGGTCGCGGGCCTCGCGACCCGTGAGATCACCGGCGTCCACGCGCTGGGCGGCGGCGCTGTGCGGGCGTTCAACGCGCTGCGTGAGCGCATCCCGGGCGCCACCGCGTCCGCCGGGCAGGGCGTCTCGGTCGAGGTCGGCGAGCGCCAGGCCGCGGTCGACCTGCAGATCGTCGTCGAATACGGCGTCGCGATCGCGGATCTCGCCAAGTCCGTTCGCCGCAACGTGATCGGCGCGGTCGAGCAGATGACCGGGCTCGAGGTCGTCGAGGTCAACATCAACGTGTCCGACGTGTACATCCCGGGCGACGACGACACCGACGAGAGCACCGAATCCACCCGCGTCCAGTGACCACCGGCGCCGGTCCGCGCCCGACTGCAAGGAGAACGTTCATGAACGCCACCCATCTCGGCCTGTTGACCGGTCTCGTGCTCGGCGTGGCCGGCGCGTTCGGCGGCTTCGGCGCCTTTCTCGTCGTGCTCGTCCTCGGCGCGCTGGGCCTGCTTGTCGGCCGGTTCCTCGACGGCAAGCTCGACCTTTCGGCCCTGGCCGGCCGCGACAGGGGCTGACCGCCATGACGACCATGACCGCCGCCGCGCCGGACACGGAAGGGCGCGGCGGGCTCACCGTGGCCGCCGGTGCCGTCGAGCGGATCGCCGCACAGGCGATCACCGAACTCGACGGCATCGGCGGCGCGGCCTCCCGGGTGCTCGGGATCGCGGTCGGCGGTGAAGACCTCGACCAGGGCGCCAAGGTGAGCGCGAACGTCACCGGCTCGACGGCCACGTTGGACGTCCGGCTCTCGGTGAAGTATCCGCTTTCGGTCCGCGCCACCACCGAAACCGCGCGGGAACACCTGATCCACCGCGTCGGTGAACTCTCCGGCCTCACCGTCACGCGGGTCGACGTCACCGTCACGGCCCTGCATTCCACGGAGACCGAAACGAGGAGGGTCCGATGAAACGGCGCCCCCGCCGCAGCGTCCCGGCAGTGCTCGTCGCCCTCGTGGTGCTCGCCGGATGCGTCCTGGCCGCCACCGTCGCGGTCCAGACGATCATCGGGGAGAAACCGTGGGTCAGCTACGACGCCGTCGCGACCGCGCTGCACGACACCCGATGGAGTGATCCGCTTCCGGCGATCGCGGGCGGGGTGGTCGCGCTGATCGGCCTGCTGCTCCTCGTGACCGCGATCGTCCCGGGGCGGCCGACCGTGCTGCCGCTAGAAGGCGGCCCGGATTCCGGCGCTTCCCGGCGCAGCTACCGGTCCACGCTGCGCACCGCCGCGTCCACTGTGGACGGCGTCGCCGCGGCGAAGCTGAAGGTCAAACGGCGCGGGATCGTCTCGGTGGTGACCACCGGGCGGACGAACACCGCGGGACTCGCCGACGCCGTCCGCGCCGCCATCGAGCATCGCCTCGCCCAGATCGGCCCCGCCACCGTCCCGGCCGTGCGGGTCCGGGTCAAGGCCACCAGGAGCGCGTCATGACCGACCTCAACCGTCCCGCCCGCCTGAACCGCACCTTGCTGGTGCTGACCGGGCTCGTGCTGCTCGCCGGCGGCGTGTTCGCCGTCGGCACCCATTTCGGCAGGATCCCCCTGCTCAAGGCCGATACGGCGCTCGTCCCCGGCACGGCGATGCCGCCCGGCTGGGCCTGGTACGCCGTCGCCGGGGGCGCGGTGGTCATCGGGCTGCTGACGCTGCGCTGGCTCATCGCCCAGCCCGTCCGGAAACCCAAGTCCCACACCTGGCGCTTCGACCAGGACACGGGCCGGACCGCGCTGGCCGCGAGCACCGCGGTCGAACCGTTCACGGCCGAGGTCGCGACCTATCCCGGCGTCCACGCCGCGCACGCCACGCTGGGCGGCACCCAGGACGCGCCGGTGCTGGCCGTGGTGCTGAGCGCCGAGCAGGACGGCGACCTGGCCGCCATCCGCGAACGGGTCACCGAGGAGGGCCTGCCGCGGTTGCGCCGGGCGCTGGACCTCGAAGACCTTCCCACGACCATCGAGTTCCGCTTCTCCGCGAAGACGGGTTCCCGCATCCAATAGGGTTTCCGGGGCGAGCGGACCGGGAATGCGGTTCGGGTACTGATTTCCCGCGCAGACGCGTCACGAGCGATGAGGAGTACCCGCATGTCCAGCGTGACTCGAGCCGCCGACACCGTACTCGATCGGACCCTGCTCGGTTACAGCAGCGTCGGGCATTTCCTGCGACGCCGGTGGTGGCCGGAGGACCCCGCGCCGGACGCGCTCGCGGGCAAGGTCGCGGTGGTGACCGGTGCGAAAGCGGGTCTCGGCAAGGCGACCGCCATCGGGCTGGCGAAACTGGGCGCGACCGTCCGGATCGCGGTCCGCGGTGACGGCGACGCCGCCCGCGCCGAGATCGAGCGCGCCGCGGGCTCCGGGCGGATCATCGTCGACCAGTGCGACGTCAGCCTGATTTCGTCCGTGCGCGACTACGCCAAGGACCTCGACGGCCAGGTGGACATCCTCGTGCACAACGCCGGCGTGATGCCCGCCGAGCGCACGGAAACGGCCGAGGGCAACGAAGTCATGCTCGCCACGCACGTACTCGGCCCGCATCTCCTCACCTCGTCGCTCCGCCCGAAACTGGCTGACGGCGCGCGGGTGATCTGGGTCAGTTCCGGCGGGATGTACAGCCGGCCGCTGCGCACCGACGACCTCCAGTATCTGCGGGGCGACTACCAGCCTGCCGCCGGATACGCGCGCACCAAACGGATGCAGGTGGTGCTCGCCGAACTCTGGGCGGATGAGCTGGACGGCTCCGGAGTCACGGTGCACAGCGCCCACCCCGGCTGGGCCGACACTCCCGGCGTCGCGGCCTCACTGCCGACTTTCCAGAAGCTGACGCGGCCGATCCTGCGGAACCCGGAGCAGGGCGCCGACACCTTCGTCTGGCTCGCCGCGGCCGAGGAACCCGCCCGCTACAACGGGATGTTCTGGCACGACCGCGTCCAGCGTCCGACGCACTACTTCGGCAAGACCCGGGAAACCGCCGCGCAGCGCCAAGAACTCTGGCAGGCCTGCGAGCGGCTGACCGGTCTTTAGGCCAGGGAGATCATCGCGACGGCCGGGATGGACGGGGTCCGCGAACCCCCGGCCGGTTCGGCGGTGATGCCGACCCGGTCGATCCCTCCCGGCAGGTCTGCGAGGACCGGGCGAGTCCGATGTGGACCGTCCGAAGCGAGCAATCCGGCCGAATGCACGCCGCTCGCCCCGATGAGCCAGACCTGATACGCCTTGCCGGGCGCCAGCGGCGGAAGATCACCCGCCAGCACGACGACCTTGCCCTGGCTCCGCGAAGTCACCACTGTGGTCGTGCCTGGCTCGGTGCCCTTCACAGTCGAGGCGTCGGGCGCGGTGAGCACCGAATTCACCGAGGCGAGTTGCTGCTGTGCGGGGTCGGCTCCCGGTTCGGTGTTCGTGGTGACCAGTCCGAACACCAGCGCTCCGACGGCGGCCGCCGCGGCACCCCAGAGCGCGACCCGGGCAGGCGGCTTCTTCGCGGGCTGGGCACGCCGCACGGCCGCGACCAGCGGGGGCCACTGGCGGATCTGGGAGACCTGCGTGAGCGTCGCTTCCCGCAGCCTCGGCGGTGGTACGACGGCGAGTGACGCCCCCAGTCGTGCCGCGGTCTCCCGCAGTTCCCGGACCTCCTGGCCGCACGCGGGACAACCCCGCAGGTGCCGCTTGAACGCCGCGGCCTCCTCCTCCGGGACGGCGTCCACGGCGTACGCCCCGGTCAGTGTGTGCAGTTCCGCCGTCATTGCCCCACCCCCAAACAGTCACGCAACCTGATCAGGCCGTCGCGGATGCGGGTCTTCACCGTGCCGGGCGCGGTCTTGAGCACTTCCGCGACCTCCGGGTAGGTGTACCCGTTGTAATAGGCCAGCACGACCGATTCCCGTTGCAGTTCGGTCAGCGCGGACAGGCACTGCCGCACCCGCTGCTGCTCCAGATTGCTGATCGTGGACTCGGCGACCTCGTCGAACGGGCGCCGGAAATCGAGTCTGCCCGCGCGGTCGTCCCGGTCGAGCGCGGCCTGATGCGAACGCACCCGGTCCACGGCCCGCCGGTGCGCGATGGTGAGCACCCAGGCCAGCGTGGTCCCCTTGCCCGGTTTGAACCGCGCCGCCGTCCGCCACACCTCCACCAGTACCTCCTGGGTCACTTCCTCGGCGAACGTGCCGTTGCGGACGACCCTGTTCACCACTCCCCACACCGGTCCCGCCACGACGTCGTACAGGTCGGCGAACGCTTGTTCGTCGCCGGCCGCGACCCGTTGCATCAGGCTCGCTTCGGCCGGCTCCGCTCCGGTGCCGCCGTTTTTGCGCGGACTCGTCCGCACACCCTCGACCATCAAGCTGCCTCCACCTCACCCGACGCCCGGCTACGCGGTTTCCATGGCGTCTGGAAGGAATTCGGCGCCGGAGGCGGCGCGGACTGGTCAAGTGGGTGAGAACACTCGAACGGGGCGGGAGCCCCTACCCCTGCTGGTCGAGCACCTTGTCCATTGTGGACCGCAGATTCCGCAGAAAGGCCTCGAACCGTTCGATTTCCTCCGCCGGATACTCCGCCACCAGCGCCGCGAGCCCCGCGCTGAACGGGCCGAAGAACTCGCGCGCGGGTCCCTGGATGTCGGGGCCGCTGCGCAAGGTCACCACCCGCCGGTCGGTGCTCTCCCTGGTCCGCACCACATAACCGAGGTTCTCCAGCCGGTTCAGCAGGTTCGTGGTCGCCCCCGAGGTCAGCGAGACACGTTCACCGAGCCGGGCCGGGGAGAGTGGCGAGCCGGTGTCCTCGGCGTAGAGGATCTCCACCAGCGCGGCGGCGTCGGTCGCGTGCAGGCCGAGCCAGTTCGCGAAGCGACGGGTGAACTCGGTGTAGTTCGCGCCGAAGCTCCGGAGGCCGTCCAGCAACGACGTGACCCGATCCTCCACTGAACCTCCTCGAGTAAGTGCTTTGACAACCTACCGGCCACGAATATACCTTCATGGTGAAGCTACTTTCTCATGAAGGAGTTTGTCTTGCTCCCCGACCCGTTCGCCGCGACGACCCGCGGCATCACCGAGCCCGACCCCGTCCGCCCCGCGCTGCGCGCCGCCGGTCCCCTCGTCGAAGTGGCCGCGCCGTCGGGCGGCAAGGCGTGGATCGTGACCGAGGAGAAGCTGGCCCGTGAGGTCCTGTCGGACCCGCGTATCGCCAAAGATCCCGCACTGGCCCCCGAAAACTGGACCGGACTCGAACAGACCGCCGCCGAACAGCCGTCGCTCACCACGCTGGACGGCCCGGACCACACCGAATTGCGGCGAGCGCACGCTCCGCTGCTGAGCGCCAAACGGATCCAGGCGCAGTCGGACCGGATCCACCACATCGCGCGCGTCCTGCTGACGGAACTCGGCGACGGAACCGTCGACCTCATGGACGGCTTCTCCACCCGCTTCCCGCTCACCGTCCTGCTCGACCTGCTCGGCATCCCGCTCCACCTGCTCGACGCCGCCGTCGACGCCTGCCGCCGCATGTCCGATCCCGAGCCGGGCGCCCAGGGCAAGGCCATCGCGGCGATCGCGGACCTCGCCGCCGCGGGACTGACCCCGAACCGGAACGGGCTCGCGACGGAACTGCGCGACAACCTTCCGCCCGGGACGTCCGAGAACGATCTGCGGTATCACCTGTTCGCGTTGATCTTCGCCGGGCAGCTGACCACCGACGCGTCAATCGGCTTCCTGGTCGCGCGGCTTCTCGACGGCGACACGTCCCCCGAGAGCCATCTGGTCCGCGAAACCCTCCGGGTGCATCCGCCCGCGCCGTTCACTCTCTGGCGGTTCACCACCACGGAGCTCGACCTCGCCGGGATCCGGCTCCCCGCGGGGGCCCCGGTACTCGTCGACATCCAGGGCATCAACACCGACCCGGCCAGGAAACCGGGCCCGGATCTGACTTTCGGCGCGGGACCGCACTTCTGCGTCGGCGCCCAGCTCGCGCAGCTCGAACTGCGGGCGGTGGCGACGGTTCTGCGCACGGACTTCCCCCAAGCCCGGCTCGCCGTGCCGTATGCCGAACTCCGGCAGACGTTCCTCGGCGGCATCCAAGGCACGCGGCTCACCAGCTTGCCGGTGCTCTTACACGGTTGAGAACGGGCCGGGGCGCGGAATCCGCTGCCCCGGCCCGGAAGGAACCGCTACTTCTTGAAGGTGCCGCGGATCTTGTCCGCCGCGTCGCCGACGGCGTCCTTCACGTTCTCGACGGCGCCCTTGAGGCCGGCCTTCGCCTGGTCCGTCTGGCCTTCGGCACGCAGTTCCTCGTTGCCGGTGGCGTCGCCGGCGGCTTCCTTGGCCTTACCGCCGAACTCTTCGGCCTTGTTGCTGATCTTGTCGCCCAACGACATCGGGTCCTCCTCCGTCCGTGGCGCCCGGATCGTGCGCCGTACTCAGGAAGGACAACTCAAGATCCGGATTCGTCATGCGCACGGACGGGTGATCACGCTCACTGAAGCAGGGAAGCCACAGAGGATCAGCCGGACCAGCCGCTCAGCCGCGACAAAAGTCGTTCCAGGACTTCGGGATCGGCGCCGACGGGCGCACCGGAGACGGGTTCGTCCACCAGGGTCCGGCGGTCGCCCCGCCGCGGCAGCTGCACCTGTCCGGCGGACATACCGCCGGGCAGCGGCAGCTCGCACCAGGTGGTCACGCCGCCGGTCTCGCCCGGGGCCACCCCGGTCCGCTCGCCGGGCGCGGGTGTCGGCGCGGGCAGACCGGCCAGCTCGTGGTCGACCTCGATGACCAGAACATCCGATTGCAGCCGCAATCTCAGCGTCAGGAACGGTGGCGCCTTCGGATCGGCGGCGTCGACGAGTGCGCCCACGAGTCTGGCGGCGGCGGTTTTCGCCTGATCGAGCAACGGCCGCAAGGACCAATCCGACAAGATGAGACGGACGAAGAGCTCGGTGCACAACATGGCATTCGGTTGTGCCACCAGCCGGAGGTCGTCCACCTGGGAGGTGCGCGCGCTCAAACCAAGGCCTTCCTCGTCGACGTGCGAGCGTGCATCATGCCACTCCATCCGGTGACGCCCGCAGGCCGCCTCATGCAGGCCTTTGGTCCAGTGGAGTAGCGCCACTTTGGCTCTGTTCGTCAGACCAAAGAGGGCGCAGAGTGATCGGCGTGAGCATCGCCTTCCTGATCACCACCCTGGTCGTGGTCGTCACGCCCGGCACCGGCGTGGTCTACACCTTGTCCGCCGGACTGGCCCGCGGGAGACGCGCGAGCGTCCTCGCCGCGACCGCCTGCACCCTCGGGATCGTCCCGCACATGGTCGCCGCGATCACCGGCCTCGCGGCGCTGCTGCACGCGAGCGCGGTGGCCTTCGAAATCATCAAATACCTTGGTGTCGCTTATCTTCTCTACATGGCGTGGGCGACGCTGAAGGACCGGGACGCGATCGTCGTGGCCGGGGAGCCCGAACCGAAGTCGGCGCTGCGGACGATCACCTCCGGTGTGCTGATCAACGTCCTGAACCCGAAGCTGACGCTGTTCTTCTTCGCGTTCCTGCCCCAGTTCGTCCCAGCAGGCGAACCCGGCTCCATCCCTCGGATGCTGGTGCTGAGCGGGGTGTTCATGCTGGCGACGTTCGTCGTGTTCAGCGTGTACGGCGTCCTCGCCGCCGGCGTGCGCCACCACGTCCTCTCCCGGCCTCGCGTGCTCGCCTGGATGCGGCGGATCTTCGCCGGTTCCTTCGCCGCACTCGGCGCCAAACTCGCGTTCACCACCCAATAGACAGGTCTCGTATGCGACTCCAGCACCACCCCGACGTCCGCGCCGATCACCCCGGCCTCGCCGTCGGCACCCTCCAGGCCACCGGCATCACCGCCGAAATGCCTGTCGATCTCGAAAAGTTCGTCGCGCGGGCGACGCGACGGCTCGCGGACGGGCCGGAATCGGAGTTCCCCGAGATCCAGGCCTGGCGCCGGGCGTTCGCCAAGATGGGACTGAAGCCGACGCAGTACCGCTGCGCGTCGGAATCGCTGCTGCGCCGACTGCGGAAGGAGAGCACGCTCCCCCGGATCCATCCGGTGATCGACCTCTGCAACGCGGTTTCGGTCGCCTACGCCATCCCCGTCGCGGTGCTCGACGTCGCGAAGATCAGCGGCTCGCTCGAAGTCCGCCACGCACGAGGCGACGAGAAATACGTGACCTTCGCGGGCACGGTCGAGAACCCGAACCCGGGCGAAGTGATCTTCGCCGACGAAGACGGCCAAGCCCACGCGCGGCGCTGGACGAACCGGCAGAGCGGGCACTCCGCGGTCTCCGCCACGACGTCCGACGTGCTGATCGTTTCGGAAGGGCTGCACGCGACGGCCGCCGAGGACGTCCGGCTGCTGATCGAGGCCATCGCGGGTGAACTGGCGGGGTTCACGAAGCCTTGAGCGCCTTCTCCAGTCCAGCACGCGTCATCTTCGACCGTCCCTTGATGTCGCGCTCCCGCGCCAGCTTCTCCAAGTCCGCCTTCGACAGCGAGGACAGGTCCTTCGAGGGCTTGGCCTTCTTCTTGGACTTCCCACTCTCGACACTCTTCGAAAGGGCCTCGAACAGGTCGACGACCTTCGTCGGCTCACCGGGTTCGGTGGCGGGCGTGATGGTCTTGCCCTTCTTCTTCGCCTTGATCAGCTTCCGCACGCGATCGGTGTAGGTGTCGCTGTACTCCTCGGGCCGCCAGTCGTCGCTCATCGCGTCGATCAGGTTGACGGCCATGTCGAGTTCCTTGCCGCGCGCCTTGGCCTTGCCGGGCAGATCCGGCAGCTGCTCGGCGGGGTCGCGCAGGTCGGCGGCGAAATGCAGGGTGTTGAGCACCATGACGCCGTCCCCCGAACGGACCAGCGCCAGGTACTCGCGGCCGCGCATGACGAACTTCGCGATCCCGGCCCTGCCCGACGAACGCATCGCCTCGAGCAGCAGCGCGTACGGACGCTCGAATTCCTCTTTCGCGGGCGCGAGCCAATACGTCTTGTCGAAGAACATGGGGTCGATGGCGTCAAGCTCGACGAAACTCTCGATATCGAGCGACTTCGACCGGCCGGGGGCGATCTCGTCGAGTTCCTCCGGTTCGACGACCACGTACTCGCCGCTGTCGAGCTCGTAACCCTTGACGATGTCGTCGTAGTCGACTTCCTTGCCGGTGCGCTCGTTCACCCGCCGGTACCGGATGCGGTCCTCGGTCCCGCGCTGGAACTGGCGGAAGTGCACCGTGTGGTCCTCGACCGCGCTGTACAACCGGACCGGCACCGTCACCAGACCGAGTGAAAGCGAACCGCTCCAGACCGGGCGCATGGGCACTCCTCTCCTCCACCGCCCTGGTACCCGGAATCGCGGCGGATCACACCCGGTCAGAGGCTGAACGCGAGGGACTGCAGGAGGACGATCGCGAGGAACACGAGGGTGAAAGCGAGGTCGAACGCCACGCCACCGGCCCGAACCGCCCGGACCACGCGGCGGACCGGCGCCAGCACGGGCTCGGTCAGCCGGTGGCTGATCCCGCGTGCCCGGAACGACCAGGAAGGCGGCCGGGCGGCGAGGCTGACGGTCCAGTCCAGCACCATCCTGGCGACGAGCACGATCAGGAACAGGGTGAGCAGGAAGCCCAGCAGATCACCAAGAGCACTCATGACGGCACACTCCTCTTCGCTCCAGTGTGCCGTGCTTTGCTGGGAGCAGCCTGTGACCGGAAAAGGGGCTACCAGGGCGGTTGGCCACCCCCAGTTCGAAGGCCAACCGCCGCGGAGCCCCTACCGCGGTTCGGCACGCTGCCCCGTCGCGCCGAACCCGCCCAGCTGACATCTTCAGCTTTCCAAGGCCCTGCATCGGAATTACATCGGCTCTCCACCGGCTGACATCCGAGCAGCTCACGGGCCGCCGGAGGTAGAATCGGACCGGTTCCAAAGGCAGGCGCGGGCCCGCCCGTTAGGCCGAATGCCACACGGCGTACCCCCACGTCGATCTGGCTGGAGGGCGAAGCGGTGGGTTAGGGTGCCGAACACCGGGCGAGCGGACGACTGGGAGGTAGTGCTGAGCACTCTCACGGTCTCGGACGACATAGTCGCATATGACCGCCGAGCGTTTACCTGAATCGGCAGGATCGCCCCGCACCCCCGGCGATCCGCAGCTCACCGGCCAACCCTCCCAGCTCCGCTTTTCCGTCCTCGGCCCGCTCGAAGCCGAGGTCGACGGCGTCCCCGTCCGGCTCGGCGGACGCCGTGAACAGCGCCTCCTCGCTTCTCTGCTGATCAACGCGGGCAGGCTGGTCCCGGCGTCCTACCTGATCAGCACGATGTGGCCGGACCGGCCGCCGAAGACGGCGGTCCGCCAGGTCAGCAACGCGATCGCGCGGCTGCGGCACGATCTCGGCGCGGCGCGGTCCGCCGTGGTCACCACCGGCTCCGCGTACCGCGTCGTCATCAGCAGCGCCTCGCTCGACTCGGTCCGCTTCGAAGCGGACTACAACCAGGGCGCCGAACTCCTGGCCGCCGGGCTGCTCTCCCAGGCGGCGGGCAAGCTCGCCGAAGCGCTCGCGCTCTGGCGCGGCCCGGCCTTCGACGGTCTCGAAGGCGACGCCATCGAGCAGACGGCGCGACGACTCGACGAAGAACGCCTCGCCGCCTGCGAACTCCTGATCGGCGCCAGGCTCCGGCTCGGCGAGACCGACGTGGCGGCCCGCGAGGCCTTCGACCTCGCCGCCTGGCATCCCACCCGCGAGACGCTCCAATGCCTCACCATGCTGGCGCTGTACCGGGCGGGCCGCGGCGCCGACGCGCTCAGGACGTTCGACCGGACCAGGAACGCGCTCGCCGAGGAACTCGGTGTCGACCCGAGCGCCGAACTGTGTGCGCTCTACCAGCAGATCCTCCGCGCCGACGCCGAACTGCTGGAGGACGGCGCCCTCGTCCGCTACGGCGTCGGCGGGCTCCGGGCCGGGATGGACACCGGCGGGCGCCGCGAGGACGCGGACGCGCAGAAGGCGCTCTTCCCCCGCCCCGCGCAGCTTCCCGCGGACCTCCCCGCGTTCGGCGGTCGCGCCACGGAGCTGCGGACGGTCCTCGATATCGGCCAGGACGAGTCCTCGACGGGGCCGCGCCTGATCGCGATCGACGGTATGCCCGGTGTCGGCAAGACCGCGTTGGCCGTCCACGCCGCGCACCGGCTCGCCCCACTGTTCTCCGACGGACAGCTCTTCGTGAACCTCGAAGGATTCTCGCCCGCGGGCGACCCTGTCGACCCGGCCGCGGCTCTCGAGGCACTGCTGCGGTCGCTCGGTATCCAAGGTTCGGACATTCCCGCCGGGACGGGGCAGCGGGCGGCGTTGTTCCGCAGTTGCCTCGCCGGCAAACGCGTGCTCCTGGTGCTGGACAACGCCATCGGGGCAGCTCAGGTGAGCCCGCTGCTGCCCGGCTCGGCGAGCTGCTGCGTGCTGATCACCAGCCGAACCCGGCTCGTGGACCTCGACGGCGCCGAACTGCTCTCCCTGGAACCGTTCAGCCGAGCGGACGCGGTGGACCTGCTCGGCCGGATCGTCGGGCCGTCCAGGCTGAAGCGGGAGTCCCCCGACGCGGCCGACCGGGTCGCGAGCCTCTGCGGCGATCTCCCGCTCGCGCTGGCCGTCACGGCGAGCCGGCTGCGGGCGCGGGCGTCCTGGACGCTCGACTTCGTCGCCAGGCAGCTGCGGGACGAGCGGAACCGTTTCGGCGAACTCACCGCCGGGGAACGCGACGTCGCGGGCGCGTTCCGAGTGTCCTATCTGAACTTGACCGAAGCCGAACGCCGGGTGTTCCGGCGCTTGAGTCATCACCCCGGTGCCGCGTTCGACCTTCATTCGACGGCGGCCTTGGCGGAAGTGGACCTCGGTGAAGCCCGTCGCCTGGCCGAACGCCTCGTCGACGTGAACCTCTTGCGGCAGCCGTCGATGGACCGCTACGAGATGCATGACCTCCTCCGCAGCTACGGCCGCGAACTCCTGCTCGCGGAGGAGCCCGAACACCAGCGCGAAGCGATGATGCGGCGGCTGTTCGACTACTACCGCAGCACGGTCGCGGCCGCGATGGAGTTCATCGACCCGGATTCCGAAGAGGAGCCTGGCGGCCTCGAAGTCCCGAAGAGCGAGTACGGACAGTCCTTCGCCGACTACGATCAGGCCGCGCACTGGATGGACGCGCATTGGCAGAACGTCCTGCCGGTGGCCGTCGCGATGAACAACCACCAGCAGTATTCGGACCTCGTGCCGTTCTGCTCGTCGGTCTGGCGCTACTTCGACAACCGCGGCTACTACCGCCAGGCCAGGGAGCTGGAGACCCTCGCCCTGTCCGCCGCACGGGTCACGGGGAACGTGGTCCTCGAGTACCAGGCCCTGCACATGTACGCGCTGACCCTGTGGCGGCTCAACGAGTTCACCGAGGCGAACCGGCTGTTCAACGAGGTGTTCGAACTGGCCGCGACCACCGGCGACGTGCGGATGCAGTGCCGGGCAAGGGGCAATTCGGCCGTCACCCACTGGCTCAGGGGCGAGTCGGACGAGGCGATCGAACACCTCGGCTGGGTACGCGAGACCGCCCACGCCCATGGCAGCGTGCTCATCGAGGCCCGCGCCAGGCACCGGATCGGGCTGATCCACACCGAGAACCGGCGGTATCCCGAAGCCGCCGAGGAACTCGACCAGGCACTACGACTGGCCCACGAGAACGAATCTCCCGATCTCGAGGCGGAATGCTTTCTGGCCCTCGGCATGAATTCGCGGGAAACCGGCGATGCCGCACTGGCGATCACCCAGTTCACCACCGCACTGGAAGTGCTGGAATCGACCGGGAATCGCAGCATGCTGCCCATCGCCCACAAGGAGATGGCGATCGCGTTCGACATTCTCGGTGAGCAACCGAAAGCGGACAGTCATCGCCGCTTCGCCTTGCGCTTATACACCGCCTTGGGCGTTTCGGACTCCACTGAGGTTCGCGAACTCAAACAGCTCCTGAGTGATTACTCGGCGTAATTTGTCGTTCTGCTCCGGTACTCTGTTGGCGTAGGTATATTCGCTTGACCGGAGTAACCGCTCACGGAGAGGATCGGCGACATGCACGATGATGACGACGACGAGTTCTTACTGGAGCTCGAAGCGGAGTACAAGGCGCAGAGCACCTGGGGCGGGTTCGAGCCGCCACCGACCGGCGCTCCTCCTTTCCGCTCACGCCACTGAATGACCTGAAGTATTCGGAAAGTATTACTGGGGACTGGGGCGCAAGACATTCGATGCTGGTAAGGGTTTCCTCTTGTGGAACGCTCTACTGGTCCGATGGTGACGTCGTCTGGGACGATCACCTCGGGCATCGCCAGCTCAAACTCGCCGATGGAACCGAACGCGTCCTGCGATGGTTCAGTTCTTGGCGAGAACCGGAATCGATCCGTGCGGCGGACGACAATCCCGAGACAGGGGAAAGACTCGTCCGTATCGCGCGAGCGATGATCCGGTACGACGTGCTGGTGGTCAAAGGTTCTTCCCGTCAGCGGCGGGAAGAAGGGATCCTTCGGGATTGGGGGCCTTGGGGGACGTCCGCGCGGGCGTTTCACTTCGGCACCCGATCCTTGCGTGAGACCGAGTTCACGACCAGCGAAATGACGTCGAAAACCTTGCTGGAGAAGGCGAAGGCCAGCCCTCCGCCTTCTCCGGTGAGGCCCTCGGCCGAGTACGACGCGATACCGCTGCCCGAACCGTCGCCGGAACCGCTGAACGCGATCGGGCTCGGCGACGCGCTGAACCAGCGCAGAAGCACCCGCGAGTTCGGCGAAGAACCCTTACGGCTGCGCGATTTGAGCGCGCTCCTCACGGCAGCCCGGCCGACGAGGCCGGAGACGCACTCGGACATCCCGGCCACCGGGAACGTCTTCAAGACGAGCCCGTCGGGCGGGGCCCGGCATCCGACAGAGGTGTACGTATACGCGCGGAACGTCGAGGAACTGGATCGCGGGATCTACCGCTACGACGGATTCCGGCACGGTCTCACGCCACTGGACGGCAAGATCGACGACGACGAACTGATTGCGCTCGCCGGCGATCAGCACTGGACCGGGAACGCCGGCGCACTGCTGATCTACACCAGCGTCATCGAACGGAACCAGTGGAAATATCCGGTGAGCCGAACGTACCGGGTGCTGCTGATGGACGTCGGGCATCTCAGCCAGACCGTCTACCTGCTGGCGACGGCACTCGGACTGAACGTCACGTTCACCGCGGCGCTCCGCGACGAACTGGTCGAAGACCTCCTCGGCTGCGACCCGGCGAACGAACTGGTGCTCGGCATGTCGGTACTCGGCACTCGCGTGTGAGGAGCGCCAACTGCGTCAGGTCCGTTATGCCACGCCGACGGTGGGTGCCATCGTTGGAGTCCCGTGCCGAGGTCTGCTCCCGCGAATGGAGCCTTCGCCGGTTTTCGGTAACGACTCGAGGCTGCGTCAGCTTGTCGACAAGGTCTCGACGGTGCGCGGTCGTCGGTTCGACGCCACTCGGGCCGGGGCGGCGAACGTGGCCATTTTTCGGTAACGAGCTGGTGCGGTAGTGCTTGGCTGACAGGGCTTACAGGTGGACACCCTGGCGACGGAGCCGTTGCCGTTCTTCGGCAACAGCATCAGAACGGTGGCGGCATATCCCTCAGGAGTGGCTTCGTGCGGGGTTCATGGAGCGGCGGAGGCGTGCTGTCGTAGGTCTGTCCGGTAGGGGTGGTGACGGTGAGTGCCGTCGGGTGCGAGCCGGTAGCTCCAGTCAGGCTCGTCTTTGAGTCGATGGTCTCGGCGGCAGAAGCTGACGAGGTCGTCGGCGTCGGTGTGGCCGCCGGACTGCCACGGCACGGAATGGTCGAGGTCGCAGGCCTGGGCGAGGCGGTGGCAGCCAGGTCTTCGGCATTCACGATCACGGACCCGGACGTATTCGTCGACGCCCGCGGTGGGCCGGTAGCGGCCTCGGCCGAGGTCCTTGACCTGTCCCGAAAGTGGGTCGGTGATGATGCGGCGCAGGACGGCGTTCGGGCCGGTCGCGATGTGCCGGGCGAGTGACGCCGGGATGTGGCCGTGCCCGGCAAGTTCCGCGGGGTTGTTGTTGAGGCCGAGATAGGTGAACAGGTCCATGTAGAGGAACACCTCCGTACGTTCACTCACCCCGCCCTGGCCACCGAGGAGGAGGTCGAGGGCGACGTCGGCACGCAGTTGGTCCAGGGTGCGGGTTTCGGTCGCCGGCCTTGAGCGCCCGCGCTTCACGGTCGATCCGACGGTAGGCGGCGTTGACTTTTCGACAGGGCCGTCTTCGATCTCGATCGACGCCACCCCTGTCTCGCCCTGCCGCAGGGTGAGACGGCGGCCTTCGCGATGGTGCTCAGTCCGTTTGTCCGCACCCTCACGGTCGACCGTCGTCGCCGTATAACTCGCCGCTTTCCGGATCTGGTCGGGGTTTTTCCCGGGCAGGCGCTCTTCCAGCAGGGCATCCGCGGCCAGGGCATCCTCGTCCGACAGCCACGCTGTGGCCGCGGCGACCTTCATCGCCCCGAAACCACTCACCAGCCCCCGATCCATCAGGCCCAGGGTGCAGGGCAGGCGGGTGGTCAACGCGTCGGCGACGGCGACCATCGCGGCGGCATGATTGTCCATAAAGGACAGAGCGAAGGCGACTTCCTGCGTCACGCTTCTCGCGCCGTCGCGGTGGCGATTCAGTTGGGCCAGGGCACGGAACCGGATCGCCTCCAAGCGTGCGATGCCCTCGGACGCGGCTTGCGCGACAGCGACGGAATCCCTGTCATCCAGGGAGCACACAGAAGTATTGATATCCTCCAAGAAACTCGAGTCGGTTAGGTCCTCGAGAAGCGCCACAGTGGCGTTGTGTGTATCCACGGACAAACCGTACAACCGACCACCGACACTTTTGGATCTTGCGGCGCTGTCGGCCATTCCCGATTTCCGGCAACACCACCTCAAACCACCCCACAAGCCAAAACTGCGGCACAGCAACACAACCAACCTGATCAGCCACTGTGCTCTCGGGTGCGAGCACGACGACTTCACCCAGTGCGCGCACTTCCGGGAGGCGGTCGCGCGGGCCGGCTGATCCCGGCCCGCGCGACCTTCCCGACTCAGCCGAGCAGGGTGCGCATCTCGGTGATCTCGGCCTGCTGACCGTCGATCACCTTCTGCGCCAAGGCTTTCACCTCGGCGTTGCTGCCCTGCTGCAACGCGGTCTTCGCCATCGCGAGCGCGCCTTCGTGATGCTTGACCATCATCTCCAGCCACTGCTTGTCGAAGGCGGTGCCGTTGGCCCGGCCGAGTTTCGCGAGGTCGTCCTCGGTCATCATGCCGTGCGCGGAGTGTTCGCCGGACGGCGCCACTCCCCAGCCTTTCAGCAATCCGGTCAGCTGCTGGATTTCCGGGTCCTGCGCCCGCTGGATCCGCGCGGCGAGATCGACGACCTTCGCGTTGCGAGTGCGGCCGTCGACGAGTTTCGCCATCGCGAGCGCCTGCTCGTGGTGCGGGATCATCCCTTGCGCGAAAGTGACGTCGGCCTGGTTGTGCCCGGCCTGCTGGGGCTCCGGCACGTTCATCGTGGACATGTCGTGCCCGCTGGAAGCGGTGTCGGAACTCGCGCATCCGGTGAGCACGGCGAAGGAGGCCAGGGCGGCGAGCGCCGCCCCGACCAGTTTCCTGCTGGTCATGGTTCTTCCTCAGATCGGTTTCGGGTATGGCGGGACGTGCCCGCCTGTCACACCCGCAACACGCAAAGGAAGGACAGTCGTTCCGGAACCGGTCTCCAGCGCGGCGGATCACGACCCGACGCCGAACCACCGCCCCGCCGCGACTTCCACGTCACCACGGTCCGTCCGCTCCGGACGAGCAGCCAGGTGACGATCAGCAGGACAGCCGCGGCGAGCACCGCGAGACACAGATGCAGTCCACTGTGTCCGCCGTCGTCGTGCGAAGGAGTGTCTGGACAACACGGGTCCACCATCGCGACTACCGAGGTCTCGTGCCCCGCGCCGTGGCCGGTCTCGGCGATGACGTGATGCATGCCGACCAGCCCCAGCGCCACCACGCACAACAACAGCCACCGCAGGGCGGCCGGGTACGAGGACTGGGTCACGGCTCCACCGTAGCCGCGCGGTCCCATGAGATCGTCAAGGGGTGACGCTGTCCGAAAACGACATCCGCGCGGTCCGCGCCCGTGCGCAACTGCTCAGCGCCCCGGCCTCGGACGTGCTGGCCGTGGCCCGGTCCGTCGCCGCGATCCAGGCGCAGTCGAGCCCCGCCGCCAGGCTCGCGGTCCGCGCCCGCAGCCAGGGATTGACCGCGTCGGACGTCGACGCGTCCCGCGTGGTGGCACGCACCTGGCTGATGCGCAAGACGCTCCACCTGGTCCCGGCGGCCGATCTCCGCTGGCTGAATCGCCTGTTCGGGCCACGCAACGCCCAAGCGGGCCAAGGACGCCGCAGGCAACTCGACCTCACCGACGAACTCTGCGAACGAGCCTTGAACCACCTCCAGGATCTCTTGCCGGGCAAGGCACTCACCCGGCAGGAGATCCTGGACGGCCTGGCAGGCAACGGGATCGCACTCGACGCGAAGTCTCAGGCACCCGCCCACCTCCTGGCGTACGCGGCCAATCGCGGGTTGCTCTGCCGAGGCCCGGACGACGGAACGGAGCCGACGTACGTTCTCCTCGACGAGTGGATCACCGAGGACGACACCCCGGACGACCCGCACGCGGAACTCGCCCGCCGTTACCTGACCGCGTACGGCATCGCGACGGCCGAGGACTTCAGCGCCTGGTCCGGCCTCCCGCTCGGCGTCTGCCGCAAGGCCTTCGACGCACTGGAACTCACCCCGGCGAGCAACGGCTTCGCCCTCAGGGAAACCGATCTCTCCGCGCCTGCCTGTCCGCCTCGTCTGCTCGGCGCCTTCGACACCTATCTGCTGGGTTACCGCGACCGCGATCTGTTCCTCGACCCGGCCGAGGCGAAGCGCGTCAACTCGGGTGGCGGGATGATCGCGCCCACCGTGCTGGTGGACGGCCGGATCGCGGGCGTCTGGCACACCAAGCGGACCGCGAAGCAGACGAAGGTCGTCGTCGAATCCTTCGCCGCGCTTTCGCGGTCCGCCATCACCGGTCTGGAGTCCGAAGTGGACGATTACGGCCGCTTCCTCGGGGAAGCGGCCGTAATCGTCATTTGAGGGACCGGAAGAATTCCCGCACGTCCGCGATCAGGATCTCGGGCTCCTCCAACGCCGCGAAATGCCCGCCGCGATCCACATCGGTCCACCGCACGATCGTGTGCGCGTCCTCCGAGTACCGCCGGATCCCGACATCGTGCGCGAAGATCAGCGCCGCCGTCGGCACCCCGGAGTTCTTCTCCACCGCGCCCCAGGTTTCCGCCTGCGCGTAGCCGACGTACGCCGACGATGCCGCCGTTCCGGTGAGCCAGGTGAACATGACGTTGGTGAGCAGCGTGTCGCGGTCGATGATCTCGTCCGGGAGCGTCGGGCGCGGATGCGTCCACTCGCGGAACTTGTCCATGATCCAGGCCAGCTGCGCGACCGGCGAATCCACCAGCCCGTAGCCGAGCGTCTGCGGCCGGGTCGACTGGATCGAGATGTACCCGAACTCCTCCTGCATGAAGGCGCCGATCCGCTGGACGCGATCGCGCTCGATGTCGGTGAGCGAAGCCAGTTCCTCCTCGGACAGCGACATCGGGGGCATCGGCGTCAGCCCGCCGTTGACGTGCACGCCGATCACCTTGTCCGGCGCGACCCGGCCGACCTCCGGCGACACCGAAGCACCGAGGTCGCCGCCCTGCACGCCGTAGCGTTCGTAGCCGAGACGGCGCATCAGCTCGGCCCAGGCACGGCCGATCCTCGGCATCGTCCAGCCGGAATCCGAGACCGGGCCCGAGAAACCGAAGCCGGGCAGCGACGGGATCACGACGTGGAAGGCGTCGGCTGGGTCCCCAGCATGCGCTTTCGGATCGGTCAGCGGACCGATGACGTCCAGGAACTCCACCACCGATCCCGGCCAGCCGTGCGTGAGCACCAGCGGGGTCGCGTCGGCTTCGGGCGAGCGGACGTGCAGGAAATGAATCCGCTGTCCGTCGATGACCGTGGTGAACTGCGGGAAGCGGTTGATCCTTGCTTCGACGGCACGCCAGTCGTAGCCGTCGCGCCAGTACTCGGCGAGCCCGCGCAACCACGCCACCGGCACTCCGGTGTCCCAATCGTCGCCAGGAAGCGGAGCGGGCCAGCGCGCGCTATCGAGCTTCGCGTGCAGTTCGTCGAGCTGCTCCTGGGGGACGTCGAGGCGGAAGGGGCGGATCTCGGTGTTTTCCATAATGCGTACGCTACGGGCGATTGCGGACAGGTTCGGTCCTCAATCGTGAAGCCTCTCCGGATACGGGAAGATGCGCTGGTGACGGACAAGTACTTGGCCTACGGCAGGCTCATCCGCGACGGGAAGATCCTGTTCATCCGACGGCGGCCGGGCTCCTTCCTCGGCGGTCACTGGGAACTGCCGGGCGGGACTGTCGAGCCGGGTGAGACGACAGCGGAGACCGTGGTCCGCGAGTTCGCCGAGGAGACCGGGCTGACCGTGCGGGTCACCCACGAACGCGGTAGGCACAGCTGGGACGACGTCGAGGGCAGGCCGCTGCGGATCCACGCCACGGTGTACGCGCTCGCCGAAGACGAACCGGGCGAAGTCGTGCTCGATCCCGAGGAACACGACGCCTTCACCTGGTACACCCGGGAAGAAGCCGCCGGACTCGACCTCGCCGAGCACTTCCGCCAGGCACTCGATGGCTGATTCCGGGACCAGTCCCGAGTAGACGTCCCTACCCTCCGCGACATGATCCGACGCCTGCTCCTGTCACTCGCCGCACTCGCTCTCGTGGCGGGCTGTGGTTCGGACTCACCCGTCGAGACCCCGAAGCCCGCGGACAGCGCCGATCTCGCCGCCTGCGCCGACGGCATCTGCGAGGTGAGCGCGCCGGCGGGGGCGAAGATGAAGCTCCCTGAAAAGACCAACGTCGAGTTCGTGACCGTGCAGTCCGTCGACGCCGACACCGTCGTGCTGATCGCCCGGGGTATCGGGACCCGGCAGGGCGGAGCCTGTTCCGGCAAATGCGAGGCGTGGGGCACGGGCAAGGATTTCAAAGCCAAGCTATGGACGGGCAGCGGCCTGAGCTACAACGACCTTTCGATCACCCTGCTCGGCGTGGGCGATGGTGCCGCCGTCCTCAAGATCAAACCGCTGTGACCTGTGCGCGCCAGTCGCTCCACATGCGACGGTCACTGTGGACGTTGTCGTCTCGAACGCGTTTTTCGGCCGCCAGGGTGTCATGAAAGGGGCTTTCAAGACACTTTCCGTCTTGAAAGCCCCTTTCATGACATCCGAGCACCACGGACCGGCCGAAACTGTCGTACCCCGGTGGTCTCCTCTTCCCAGGCGACAGCGGGCCCGGTCGGGGCCCGCGCGCGGAAGCGAGGAGGAAAGTCCCATGGCCGGAGAAACGGTGCTCACGGTGATCGGCAACCTGACGACCGATCCGGAGCTGCGGTTCACCCCGTCGGGTGCGGCGGTCGCGAACTTCACGGTCGCGTCGACGCCGCGCGTGCTGGACCGCGCGAGCGGGGAATGGCGTGACGGAGACCCGCTGTTCCTGCGCTGCGCACTCTGGAAGCAGGCGGCGGAGAACCTGACCGAATCACTCACCCGCGGCACCAGGGTGATCGTGCAGGGCAGGTTGAAACAGCGCTCGTTCGAAACGAAGGAAGGCGAGAAACGGACGGTGGTGGAACTCGACGTCGACGAGATCGGGCCATCCTTGCGTTATGCCACGGCGAAGGTGAACAAGGCGGGCCGCAGTTCGGGCGGCACGCCGTCGGACGGCGCCTGGGAGCGAACGCCGGTGGCCGCCGGTAGCCCGGAGCCGCCTTTCTGATCCGGCGGTTCCCTCTTGGGAGGGACCGATCTCCCCCTCCCGCGCCATGCGGTCACGGGCCTCCGGCTCGGATGCTGGAGGTCGTGAACACGACCACGATCGTCACGGAACTCGGACTGGACCCGGCCGACGAGCGGCACGCGGAGTTCGCCGCCGAACTCCGCACCGGGCTGGCCCTGGTCGAAGACAGACTTCAGGAGGTGTTGCGCAGCCCCGGATATCCGGATCTCACCGAGGCCGCCACCCATCTCGTCCGCGCGGGCGGGAAACGGCTCCGGCCGTTGATGGCGTTGACCGGAGCGGCGTTCGGCGGTGGACGGGACGAGGCGATCTCGGCGGCCGTGATCGTCGAACTCGTCCACGTCGCGACGCTCTACCACGACGACGTCATGGACGAGGCGCCGATGCGGCATGGGGTGACGAGTGCGAATTCCTTGTGGGGAAACAAGAAAGCCGTCTTGATCGGCGACTACGTGCTCGCCTGCGCGGCACGGGTCGGCGCCGGACTCGGCGACTACGCGTTACGGCTGCAAGCGAAGACGTTCGGCAGGCTCGTCCGCGGCCAGTTCCTCGAAGCGACCGGGCCGTTCGAAGACTGCGGCCGTCATGCGCCCTACGAGCACCACATCCAGGTGATGGCCGACAAGTCCGCGTCGCTGATCGCGATGGCGGGGCGGCTCGGCGCCCAGGTCTCGGGGGCGGATGAGCGGATCATCGAAACGTTGGGCCAGTACGGCGAACTGATCGGTGTCGCGTTCCAGATCTCCGATGACGTCCTCGACATCTCCGCGTCCACCACCGATCTGGGCAAATCCGCGGGCACCGATCTCCGCGAAGGCGTCGTCACCCTGCCGATGCTCCACGCCCTCGACGACGAAGGACCCGGGGCCGCGCGCTTGCGCGAGATCATCGGCCACGGCCCGGTCACCGACCCGGCGCTGCGCGATGAAGCGCTCGGGCTCTTGCGTGACTCCGCCGGCGTCGATCGTGCCCTGGCCGAAGCCCACGGATACGCCGCCAAGGCCCGGGACCTCGCGCTCGGCCTCCCCGACAGCCCGGCCAGAGCACTGCTGACCGGCCTATCGGCGTTCGTGGTCGACCGCGGCGAATAGACCCACGGCGTGTGGGACACGGCCTAAAGTGGCGAAATGACCACCGAAGCCCCGGAAAACGTCGAAGGCCGCGACATCGGGGCCGGGATCTCGATCATCCGTGAACGGACCGACGTCGACGGTTCCGGACCGAGGCTGCATCAGCACCCGTACCGCGAAACGTTCGTCATCGTCAGCGGCAGGGCCCGGTTCACCATCGGGACTACGAAGCCGTCCACATCCACGAAAGCGACCATTTCATCACCGAGTGGCTCGAATAGATTCTGTCGGAGGTAAGAAAACCCTTTCCCGGGCTAGAATCCGACGACGTGCTCGTGGTCGGCGGGCACCCGAAGCGACGGGAACCGGGAACTGTGACCGACGTAGCGGACCGCAGCGGTGACGAGACCCGCCGGGTGGACAGATTCGATCAGCGACGTGCGCAGCTGGCGAGGTCGGCGCTGCTCACCTTGTCCGAACTGGGCTATGCCCGCACGAGCCTGCGGGAGATCGCGCAGAACTCCGAGTTCTCCCACGGGGTCCTGCACTATTACTTCCGGAACAAGGCCGAGCTGATCACCTACTGCGTCAAGCAGTACAAGACCGAATGCGTCACCCGGTACGACAAGCTGGTCGAGATCACGGAAACGGCTGAAGAACTGCGGCAGGCCTTCAGCGCCGCGATGGCGACCACCCTGCGCGAGGACGCCCGGCTGCATCGGCTCTGGTACGACCTGCGCAACCAGAGCCTGTTCGAGAAAGTGTTCCGGGCCGACGTCCTCGCCATCGACGAGACACTGGAACTGATGATCTGGCGGATCGTCGCCCGCTACGCGGAACTACTGGACAAGCCGCTGGATCTGGCGCCGTCGACGACGTATGCGCTCTTCGACGGCCTGTTCCAGCAAGGTCTGCTGAGGTACCTCGCCGGCCGGGAGGACGCGGCGAGGTGCCTGCAGAATTCGGTCGAACAGGTGTTGGCGCGGATCTTCACCACTTGATGGTCGGGTACCAGATGACGCCGGTCCGGCCGAGCACCCGCAGATCCCAGTACAGCAGCGTGAACGTGCCGGCGACCAGCAGCGCGGCACCGGTCACCACGGCGATCCTGGTGGGCTTCGCGAGCATCCACCGCTGGAGCCTGCCACCCGTACCGTGCGTCAGCAGGAGGAACAACAGCGCCATCACCAGGATGTTGCCGACCGATTGCAGGGCGAACGCCGCGGCGCCGTAGAAGACGTTGTGGCTTTCGGCCGCGCTGCGGAACATCACCCGGAACAGCGGGAACGGCCGGCCGATCAGGAACCCGCCGATGAGCGCGCCCATCAGGACGAGCGGCGCGGGCGGGAACCGGCGGGTCAGACCGGCGATCGGGTTGCGGACGACACCGACGGAAGCCAGGCCCAGCACGATGAACACGATCCCGATCACGCCGTAGACGATCATCGACTGGATGTTCCGCGGCGTGAGCCCGCCCGGCGAAGAGGCCGTCGAGAACTGCGGCATCCGCGTGCCGACGAGCGCGACGATGACGCCGTACACGACGGAAACGGTCAGCATGCCCGCCGAGATCCAGGCCAGCGGCTTCAAGGTGTTGACGAACTTCGGCCGTCCGGCGGTCCCTCCGCCGACAAGCGGGGCGACGGCACCGAAGGCGGCGATGTTGCACGCGGTGAACGTCCCGGCGAGCCCCGAAACGAACGCGAAGAACGTCCCGGCGAGCACACCGCCGATCGGGGTCTCTTTGGCGTTGTGTCCCAGCAGGGTGTTCGCGACGCTGTCGCCGATCACACTGTCCACAAAAGGCGCCGACCAGATCACCGTCAGCGCGAAACCGGCGAGGACGGACCAAAGGACCACCCGCCACCGGCGTTCCGGATACGGTCCGGAGCCGAGGAAGTTCGGTTGCGGAGAAACGGGAGCGCGTTCGGTGACGGACATTCGTGCCTCCAGCGGCAGATGGCGGGATCCCCGCTGCTCATCGTTGTTCCGGCGGTGGGCGCACGCCACCTCCAAAGTGCCGATCCGCCCTTGGTCCGGCCGGCTCCCGGCAATCCCGGATTCACCGGTCCGGCGGGTGCCACCGAACGAGCGAATACGCTACGGCGGCCGCGTGGATGCCCCGAAAAGATGAAAACCCCGGAGTCTCGTGGGATCGTGGTCCGGATGAGAACCTCGAGCCAGGCCTGACCACTGACCCTGCGGAGGACGATGGACTTCGACGAGGTCGCGGACGAGCTCTACGCCGGCGATCCGGCCGAGTTCGTCTCGGTGCGCAACCAGCGGGCGAAAGAGGCCAAGGCGGCGGGTGACCCCGCACTGGCCGAACGCATTCGCGCGCTCCGGAAACCCACGCGCGCGGCCACCATCCTCAACCGCCGGGCCGGTTCCCGCGAGCTGGAGGAACTGGCCAGGTTGGGCGAAGATCTGCGGAAGGCGCATTCGGCGCTGGCGGGCGCGGACCTGCGCAAGCTCACCCGGCAGCGTCAGGAACTGGTGAACCGGATCTTGCAGGACGAACGCTCGATGAGCGAGCCGGTCGCGCGCGAGGTCGAAGCGACCCTCGAAGCCGTCGTGGCCGATCCCGAGGTGGCGGCGCTCGCGCTGGCCGGGCGGCTGAGCACCGGCGCGGACAGCGCGGCCGATCAGTGGCTGATCAGTGGGTTCACCCCGCGCCCGACCCGGGAACCCGCCCCGGAGCGGGAAAAGCCCGCCACCGTGTCGCATTTGGACGACCGGCGGAAGGCGAAACGGAAGGCCGCCGAGAAGGCCGAGCAGGATCGGACGGCCAAGGCTCGCGAAGAGGCCGAGCGCGAACAGAAGCGGCTGGCGGAGTTCAATCGGCTCCGGCGCGAGGCGGCCGATCTCGCGAAGGCCCGCAAGCAGGCCGAAATCGAACTCTCCCGCGCCGAACGCCGGGCGGAGAAGGCCACGGAGAAGGCGAACGATCTCCGGCGGCGGCTCGCCGACGCCGAACTCGAGGAGGAGGCGGCGAACGGTGAGACCGCCGCCGCCCAGACCACCTTGGCCGACCTGGCCACCGAAGCCGAGCGGATCGACGAGGCCCTCGAGCAGTTTTAAGCGGGCTGGCTTACACGGACCCGGACCGCGGTCACCCGACGTCCGTAAGCCGTCTTCCCACCCGGCTTGTACACCGACAGCACCGTCATGGTCACGTACATCGTCGTGGACACGATGATCGGGTAGAACCCGTCAACGCGACGGCCCATTTCGACGAACGCGCCGTCCATAGTGGACTCGGCCGCCGCCGCCAGCTCCCTGATCCCCGGCAGCAGGGAGAACAACGTCAACCCGACCGCGATCAGGGTCAGCACCAGTTTGATCGCGACCCACTTGTACCGGACCAGCCCCCATTTCGTGCCGATGCTGAGCACGATCCCGCTGACCAGCGCGGTCAGGCTGACCGGCAGCAGCAGGTAGCCGCCGACCTGGTCCATCATCAGGATGGCCGCGTGCTGGCGGCGGGGATCGTCGGTGAACACGGAGGTGAAGGTCAGGACCGTGTTCACCATGGTGATCCCGAGCCAGCCGAGTGACGAGACGACATGGACGACGAGGGCGAGTTTCCGCCACCGCGGGGTGAGCGTCATCGGCGATCGCCGCACTGTGGAAGTACTCATGCGCCCAGTGTTTCCGCGGGCGGCACTGCTGTCGTCCGGCGTGGAGCGACACCTCGCCTACGTATCGCGGAGTACGAGCCCCCGGAGGTAGGCGGTCTGCCCGGCGTGCTGGAGATCGTCGGACAGCACGCTGACCAGGCGTACCCCGAGGGTCACGGGCGGATCCCACGCGTCGTCGACGATACGGTCGAGGGCGGCTTCGTCGAGATCGGCGGCCCAAGCCGTCGTCGCCTCGTGCACCGCGTCGTAGTACCCGGTGAGCAGGTCGGCGGAGTCGACCCGGACCGCGTCGACGTCTTCGGGGCGATGTCCGTACCCGATGTCGGCCGCCGGGAACGGCAGCCCGAACCGGTCCAGCCAGCCCTGCGCGGTCCAGATCTGCTCGGTGCCCATGAGGCCGGCGATGTGGTCGTCCTGCACCCTGGCCAGATGCCAGACCAGCCAGGCGATCGTGTTCGCGCCCGGTGCCGGGCTCGCGACCAGCTGTTCGGCGCTGAGACCCTCGACGGCCTCGTGCACGACCTCCTGGACGCGGCCGAACCCGTCGGCCACCACCTCGGCCAGTTTCATCGAATCCCCTTCCGAAGCTTCGTCTCCCCCGAACGATGCCACCACGAGGTGATCCCCAACCTTGCATCCTTGACTTATATAAGCCCAGGCCGTGATAGTTGCCGGATGCACGCGTTCGACGTCCTGGGGGATCCGGTGCGCCGCCGGATCCTGGAGCTGCTGGCGGACGGGGAACTGAGTTCCGGCGACGTGACCACGGTGGTCCGCGGCGAATTCGGGATCTCGCAGCCCGCCGTCTCCCAGCATCTGCGCGTCCTGCGCGAAAACGGCTTCACCACCGTCCGCGCCGAGGGTGCGCGTCGCCTGTACTCGGTGGATCCGGGACCGCTCAAGGAGATCGACGGCTGGCTGGAGCAGTACCGGCGGTTCTGGACGGGGCCGCTCGACGCGCTCGCCACCGAGATCGCGCGCGGCCGTCGCGAACGCCGGAAGGCCACGGAGGAGAGCGACTGACACCGGCAGGCATCGACTGTCGGACCCCGCCCCTAGAATCGTCCGGGTGGCAGCCCCCGACATCGGTACCTCGGAAGCCGTCGAAACGCTGAACCGCGTTTTCGGCTACGACAACTTCCGCGGCGACCAGCAAGCCATCGTCGAACACGTCATCTCAGGCGGTGACGCGCTCGTTCTCATGCCCACCGGCGGCGGGAAGTCGCTGTGTTACCAGATCCCGGCGCTGGTCCGGCCCGGTGTCGGCGTGGTGATCTCGCCGCTGATCGCGTTGATGCAGGATCAGGTCGACGCGCTGCGCAACCTCGGCGTGCGCGCGGGTTTCCTCAACTCGACGCAGGACTACGCCGAGCGCAACCGGGTCGAGGCCGCGTTCCTCTCGGGTGAGCTGGACCTGCTGTACCTGGCGCCGGAACGGCTTTCGGTCGAAGCGACCGTGCGGCTGCTCGACCGCGGCAAGATCTCGCTGTTCGCCATCGACGAGGCGCACTGTGTCTCCCAGTGGGGTCACGATTTCCGGCCCGACTACCTGATGCTGTCCGCGGTGCACGAGCGCTGGCCGGACGTGCCGAGGATCGCGCTCACCGCCACCGCGACCAAGACGACGCACGCCGAGATCGCGTCCCGGCTCAACCTCGACGACGCGCGGCACTTCGTCGCTAGCTTCGACCGGCCGAACATCCAGTACCGGATCATCGGCAAGAACTCGCCGCAGCGCCAATTGCTGGAACTGCTGCGCACCGAGCACAAGGGCGACGCGGGGATCGTCTACTGCCTGTCGAGGAACTCGGTGGAGAAGACTGCGGATTTCCTGGTGGAGAACGGGATTCCGGCGGTGCCCTATCACGCCGGGCTGGACGCGCGGACCCGCGCGAAACACCAGTCGCGGTTCCTGCGCGAGGACGGGCTGACCGTCGTCGCGACGATCGCGTTCGGCATGGGCATCGACAAACCGGACGTGCGGTTCGTCGCGCATCTGGACCTGCCGAAGTCCGTCGAGGGCTACTACCAGGAGACCGGCCGCGCGGGCCGGGACGGGCTGCCGTCGACAGCCTGGCTGGCGTACGGCCTCCAAGACGTCGTGCAGCAGCGCAAGATGATCGACATGTCGGAGGGATCCGAGGCGCACAAGCGGTCGCAGAGCGCCCATCTCAACGCGATGCTGGCGCTGTGCGAGACGGTCGAATGCCGTCGCGTGCAGGTGCTGAGCTACTTCGGGCAGAAGAGTGAGCCGTGCGGCAACTGCGACACCTGCCTGGCGCCGCCGGAGACCTGGGACGGCACGATCCCGGCGCAGAAACTCCTCTCCACCATCGTCCGGCTCCAGAACGAGCGGCGGCAGAAGTTCGGCGCCGGTCAGATCATCGACATCCTGCTCGGCAAATCGACGCCGAAGGTGACCCAGCACCGGCACGATTCCCTGAAGGTCTTCGGGATCGGCACGGAACTGAAGGAGCCCGAGTGGCGGGCGGTGGTCCGGCAACTGCTAGCGCAGGGGCTCGCCGCGGTCGAGGGTGACTACGGCTCGCTCGTGCTGACCGAGGGCAGCGCCGAGGTGCTCGGCGGGCAGCGGAAGGTCCAGCTGCGGCGTGAGCCGGAGCGGGCGGCCAAGGCGGCGGCCCGGTCGAGCGCGAAGAAGGCGGCGGCCGCCGACATGCCTGCCGAAGCGGCGCCGGTGTTCGAACTGCTGCGTTCGTGGCGAGCCGCGGCGGCGAAGGAGCAGGGGGTGCCCGCGTACGTGATCTTCCACGACGCGACCCTGCGCCAGATCGCCACCAAACGGCCCGCCACGCTGCAGGAGCTGGGTACGGTCAGCGGCGTCGGCGAGAACAAGCTCGCGAAGTACGGCGAGCAGATCCTCGAGACGCTCTCAGCCGAGAACTAGTCTCAGTGGTCGTAGGGTCGACGAGGGGGCCGTCCGGTCATCCCGTCGACCTTGCGCACCGCGCCGTCGATCTGGTTGTGGTACTTACCCTTGGTCTTGTGATCGACGAAGGTCGCGGCCTTGTTCACGGCCTTGGTGACCTTCTCGGGATTTTTCCGCACGTAGGCGCGCACGGCCCCGGCGGTGCCGGCCAGGGCGGTCAACTTCCGCAGTAGAGCCACGATGGATCCCTTTCCTAGGGGTCGTCTGTTGTCCTGCTCAACGACCGGTGGTGCCCACTGGGTTCCCCGTAGCGCGCCAAATCACTCATTTCGGATATCCGTGCTGCTCAGGCACCGTGAAAACCAGGCGCGAAGCACGGCGCCTGCCACTAAGTTCGGGCTCATGCGGGATCTTTCGCAGCTGCCCAAGGCTCATCTGCACGTCCACCTCGAAAGCACCATCCGGCCGGACACGCTCCGTGACCTCGGCGAGGCGAACGGTATCGCCGTACCCGCCGAGCAACCCGTGTTCGACGGATTCCGCGCGTTCGGTGACTACAACGGGCTGCTGCGGTCCTGTCTGCGGCGACCGGAGGACTTCGAACGGGTGGCGAGGGAGTTCTGCGAGGACCAGGTCGCGGACGGCGTCCGCTACGCCGAAGTCACCTTCACCGCGGGGTCGCACGGCGAGCGGCTCGGCGAGCCGGACATGCCGCTGGCATCCGTCCTCAAAGGACTCTCGGTCGGCGCGGCCGAACACGGGCTCACCTCGCGGGTGATCCTGGACCACTCCCGCCGCCGGTCGGTCGAACGCGCCAGGCTCACCCTCGACCTCGCCCGCCGCTACGCCAGGGACGGGGTGTTCGCGATCGGCCTCGCCGGGGAGGAGACGTACCCGCTCGCGCCCTTCGCGGGGATCTGCGACGAGGCCGAGGAGGCCGGTCTGCACCTGATCCACCACGCCGGGGAGGACGCGGGCCCGGACAGCATCCGTGAGGCGCTCGACCTCGGGCACAGCGAACGGATCGGCCACGGGATCCGGATCCTGGAGGACGTCGCGCTGGTCGCCGAGGTGCGGGAACGCGGCATCGCGCTGGAGGTCTGCCCGTCCTCGAACGTGACGCTCGGGCTCGTGCCGTCCTTCGAAGAGCACCCGCTCCCCCGGCTGGTCGACGCCGGGCTCGTGGTCACCCTCAGCACCGACGTCCCCTCCGTCACCGGGACCACGCTGACCGACGAGTTCCTGCGCGCCCGGGAGGCGTTCGCCTACGACGACCTCACGCTCGCCGGTCTCGCCCGGGCCTCCGTCGACGCTTCCTTCGCGCCCGCCGAGCTCAAGCGCACGATCCACTCCGAGATCGACGCCTGGCTCGGCTGACGAATGGCTAGGCTGACGGGTGGCCACACAACTTCTCCACATCCGTCACGTACCGTGGAGCCGGTGACCGCTTCGTCCCCTTCGACCCTGGACCTGATGGACCAGTGGCAACCCCCGCCCAAGAGGCGCGGCCCGCGCGGCTGCGTGATGCTCACGCTGCTGGTCGTGGGCGCACTGGTGGCCGGCGCGGTGTGGGTGGTGGTCAGCCTCGGCGACCGCGAGCCGGTGCCGGTCAAACCGGTGTTCACCGTCCCCGCGCTCAAGCCCGCGCCGCGTTCGGCGATCCCCGGTGACGCCGGACCGCTGCCCGCGGAGCCCGCGAAGGACGCCTGGATCGCGAAGGTGTCGGAGAACACGGACATCCCTTCGCGCGCGCTGCGTGCGTACGTGAACGCGGCCGCAAAGGCCCCGGCTCGCTGCGGCATCACCTGGGCGACCATCGCCGGAATCGGCCGGACCGAGTCCCAGCACGCCCGGCACGACGGCTCCCGTGCCGGTGAGGACGGCATCGTGACGCCGCCGATCATCGGCATCCCGCTCGACGGCTCCCCCGGCGTGCTGGCGGTCGTCGACACCGACAAGGGCGCCCTCGACGGCGACCCGAAGTGGGATCGCGCGGTCGGGCCGATGCAGTTCCTGCCCGCCACCTGGAAGCGGTACGGCGTCCGCGCGAGCGGTGACGGCGCCACGCCGGATCCGCAGAACATCGACGACGCCGCGATGACGACGGCACGCTACATGTGCGCGAAGGGCGGCGACCTCGGCAAGCCCACCGGCTGGTGGAGCGCGGTGCTGACCTACAACAACTCCGCCACGTACGGGCAGGAAGTGTTCAGCAACGCCGACGCCTACGGCAAGGCGGCTCTGAAGCCCTAGCGTCGTGAGTGATCTGGGCTGGTTATTGAGGGGTAGGGCGAAGGTGGCATCTCACGTACTCGCCCGGGTGTTGATCTGGGTGTCGCGAAAGCCACTTTCGGGACATCTGATGTCCCGAAAGTGGCTTTCGCGACATGCCAGGGTGCGTGTGGTGTGGTCACGAAGGTCCCGCGACCGACGGCACCTTTGCCCGTCTCCTCGATAGAACGACCCGGATCACTCGCGACACGAACTTCTGACTCAGGACATTAGGCGGGCAGGAGCCTTGTCACCAGCCACGTCAACTGGTGCACGTTCCGGCATTCGTACATCTCGACGACCTCCGCGTAGGCGTGCGCCTCGGAGTCCCCGGTGGACCACAGCGCGGTCCGCTCGGGATTGAGCCAGTACGTATGCCTCGCCTTGGCGGCGATTCCGCGTACCGCGGCCAGATTCGGGTCGCCGCCGTTGGTCCTGGCGTCGCCGAGGATCAACATGGACGTCCTGGGCCCCACGGCGTCCGCGTAGCGCTCGGCGAACTCGCCGAGCGCGTTCCCGTAATCGCTGCGGCCGTCCCACCGGGTGAGTTCGGCGTCGGCGAGGATGCGGGCGCCGAGGTCTTCGGGGTCGGCCGCACCCGTGTCGACGAGGTGGGTGATCTCGTCGCAGGCGTCGATGAACGCGAACACCCGCACCTTGCTGAACTGATCGCGCAAGGCCTGCACGAGCAGCATCGTGAAGTTCGCGAATCCGGCCACCGAGCCCGACATGTCGCACAGCAGCACGATTTCCGGCCGCCCCGGCCGGTGCCGCCGGTACGACGGCCGCATCGGGACACCGCCGGTGGACAGCGAACGCCGCAACGTCCGGCGCAGGTCGATCTGCCCGCGCGCGTGCCGTCGGCGGCGGGCGGCCAGCCGGGTGGCGAGTTTGCGCGACAGTGGCTGTACGACCCGGCGGAGTTCGGCGAGTTGCGCACGGCTGGCGAGCAGGAAGTCGACGCGGTCGGCGGCGGGTGGCACGGCGTGGCGCGAAACCCGTTCCCTGCCACGGACTTCCGCTACCCGGCGGCGTGCTTCGGTGCGGACGAGCCCGCGGAATCCTTCGACCCGACGGCGGACGTCGTCACGGTCCAGTCTGTCAGTGAAGTCGTTCAAAGCGCCCGCGCGGATCGCTTCGAGCACCCGGACCACGAGTGTCTGCGGCTGAAGGCGTTCCAGTGTCTGGTGGGCCGACCAGCCACCCGCGCCCGCCGTGCCGCCGTACTCCCCCAGCATGTCGACGGCGAGCCCGGCGAGTTGTGTCAGTTCCGTCTGGTCGTTGGCCGCGAGCGCCGAAGCGAGCCGATCGCGCAGTGCCGCCAGGTCGTCGACGGGGTCCTGAGAGGGTGCGCCGATTCCGAGCGGGAAGTAGATGTCGAAGGTCGCGTCGAACACCGCGCGCTGGCCGCCGCGCCGGACGAGCGCCGCCGCGAGACCTTCCCGCATCTGCTCGCGTGAGGCCAGTCCCAGCACTTCGAGTGCCGCGGCGGCGTCGACCGTCTCACTGGGACCCGCCGGGATCCCGTGTTCCCGCAACGCTTCCACGAACTCGACGAGCCTGCCCGGCACGCCGCTCACGAGTCGAGGACCTTGCCGAGTTCCAGTCGCGCGTCCGCCTTCACGATGTCGTCCTGGTGTTTGAGGATGACGCCGAGACTCGCGCGGACGACGTCCTCGCCGAGGCTGTCGGCGCCGAGCGCCAGCAGAGTGCGGGCCCAGTCGATGGTTTCGGCGACCGACGGCGCCTTCCGCAGTTCCATCGCCCGCAGCGCGGTGATCACCTTGATCACGGACGCGGCGAGCGCGTCATCGACACCCGGCACCTTGAGCCGCACGATGCGCTGTTCCAGTGCGGCGTCGGGGAAATCGATGTGCAGGAACAGACACCGCCGCCGCAGCGCCTCGGACAGTTCTCGTGTCGCGTTCGAGGTCAGCACCACGAACGGTTTACGCCCAGCGGTGATCGTGCCGAGTTCCGGGACGGTGATCTGGAAGTCGCCGAGGACCTCCAGCAGCAGCCCCTCGATCTCGACGTCGGCCTTGTCGGTCTCGTCGATGAGCAGGACGGTCGGCTCGTCGCCCTTGATGGCCGTCAGCAGCGGCCGGGCCAGCAGGAACTCTTCGCCGAAGATGTCGTTGCGGGCTTCGTCCCACGTCTCGTCTTTGCCTGCGGTGATCCGGAGAAGCTGCTTCGCGTGGTTCCACTCGTACAGCGCGCGGGACTCGTCGACGCCTTCGTAGCACTGAAGCCGCACGAGCCGAGACCCGCTGGCCTCCGCGACGGCCTTCGCCAGTTCGGTCTTGCCGACCCCGGCGGGGCCCTCGATCAGCAACGGCTTGCCGAGGGCGTCCGCGAGGAACACCGTGGTGGCGACGGCCGCGGAGGCCAGGTAGCCGGTGTCGGCGAGCTTCGCCGTCACGTCTTCGACGGATGTGAAGTACCCGGTCCCAGCCACGCGGCCTCCCAGCTTCGATCGCCTACCCGGCCGACTCTACGTCGCGGATCCGCTTGGGCAGCAGGAACCCGACCGCGAAGGTGAGCATCACCATCACCGCGACCACCCAGAACGTCCGCTGGGCCGCGTCGGTCGGGTCGGCGGTCCCGGCGTCGAAGAACACCGTGCCCAGCAACGCCATGCCCAGCGCGCCGCCGACCTGCTGAAGCGACGTCAGCGCGCCCGAAGCCGATCCGGCCTCCGACGGTTCCACTCCGGACAGTGCGATCTCGAAGTACGGCCCCATGATCAGGCCCGATCCGATCCCGACCACCAGCAGCGCGGGCGCGATCAGCCACGGACCGGTCTCCGGGCCGAGGAGCAGCAGCAGGGCGACCACGCCCGCGGCCATGATCAGCGCACCGGTGTGCAGCACCTTGCGGCCGTGCTTGCGGACCACCTGCACCAGACCCATCCCGACGATCATCCCGAGTGACATCGGCACCCCGGTCAGACCGGCCTTGAGCGGCGAGAATCCGAGCCCGAGCTGCAGGTACAGCGTGAACACGAGGCCGAAGCCGGAGAAGGCCGCGAAATAGATCGTCCCGGTCGCCATCCCGGCGAGGAAGCTGCGCTTGCGGAACAGGCTGGGCTCCACCAGCGGGGCGCCGCCGCGAAGGCTCTTACGCTTCTCGAACCACGCGAAGACGCCGAACACCACGACAGCGGCGGCCATCATCGCGAACGTCCACAGCGGCCAGCCGTACTCGCGGCCCTGCACCAGCGGGAAGACGATCAGCAGCGCACCGGTCGTGGCGAGCAGTGCGCCGGGGATGTCGAGTTTGAGCGAGGCGCCGGGCCGGTTGGCAGGCAGGAACTTCACCGCGGCCAGCACGGCCAGCGCGCCGATCGGGAGGTTGATCAGGAAGATCATCCGCCAGCCGGTGCCGAACAGATCGGCGTCGACGAGCCAGCCTGCCAGGATCGGCCCGCCGACCGCGGCGAGGCCCATGACCGGGCCGAACATGCCGAACGCGGACTGCAGTTCCTTGCCGGAGAACATCTCCTTCATCATGCCGAGGCCCTGCGGGATCATCGCGGCGCCGAACAGGCCCTGCACCACCCGCGCGGCGATGATCATCTCGGGGCTCACCGCGATCGCGCAGAACAGCGAGCCGACGACGAAGCCGATCGCGCCGATCAGGAACATGCGCTTGCGACCGAAGATGTCGCCGAGCCGCCCGCCGGTAAGCAGACCGGAGACCATCGCGAGGGTGTACGCGACGCCGAGCCACTGGATCATCGCCGTGCCGCCGCCGAGCGAGGCCCGCATGACCGGCCCCGCGATGCTCGTGACCGTCATGTCGAGCAGTTCCATCACCGAGCCGGTCAGGATCACGAACAGCGCGGGCCAGCGCCAGCGGTACGGCTTCTCCACGTTCTCCGTGGTCAGACCGCTCGGGGTGTCCAGTGTCATCGTCATGGGAACAACGCTAAAGTCAATTCCGGCCACTTTCTGACCGGAATCGGGGCGAATCTGGATTCATGGCGAATACGAGTGCGCGGATGCTGCGGCTGCTGTCCCTGCTGCAAACACACCGCTTCTGGTCGGGGATCGAACTGAGCGACAAGCTCGAGGTGAGCGAGCGGACCTTGCGGCGCGACGTCGAAAGGCTGCGCGAGCTGGGCTATCCGGTCAACGCGAGCCGCGGCGTCGCGGGCGGCTACCAGCTGCGGTCGGGCACGGTCATGCCGCCGCTGTTGCTGGACGACGAGGAGGCCGTGGCGATCGCGGTCGGCCTGCGGACGGCGGCGAGCGGGTCGGTCGAGGGCATCGAGGAGACGTCGGTCCGGGCGCTGACGAAGGTCGTCCAGGTGATGCCGCCACGGCTGCGCAGGCGCGTCGACGCGCTTCAGGCGTACACGACGCCGGCGGCGGTCACCGGTCCCCGGGTCAACGCGGCCAGCCTGACGGTGATCGCGCAGGCCTGCCGGGACGACGAAAGGCTCAAGTTCGACTACGCGGCACGCGGCGGCGAGGAGTCCGCGCGGCTGGTCGAGCCGCATCGGCTCGTCTCACTCGGCCGCCGGTGGTACCTGGTGGCGTGGGATCTCGACCGGGTGGACTGGCGCACTTTCCGCGTCGACAGGCTCACCGAGCCGCGCGCCACCGGAGCCCGCTTCCGGCCGCGGGAGATCCCGGGCGGCGACGCCGTCAAGTTCGTCGAAGCCCAGATCAAGGCAAGGCCGACCACGCATACGCTGGTCGTCCGGGTCGAGGCGCCGAAAGCCCAGGTCGAGGCGGCGGTGCGGTATCTCGGCGGTGCGCTCGAGGCGATCGACGAGGAGTCCTGCCGCCTGACGATGAACGTCGACACCTTCGACTGGCCCGTGCTGATCCTCGCCGCCATCGGCGCGCCCTTCGAGGTCGAGAGCCCTTCGGCGTTCAAAGATCACCTCGGCACCGTCGCCAGCCTCTTCTCCCGCGCCTCCGGCGGCTAGCATCGGGCCCGTGAGCACCTATGTCGCGGCCGAGGGCCGATACGAGAGCATCCCCTACCGCCGCACGGGGCGCAGCGGACTGAAGCTGCCCGCGATCTCGCTGGGCCTGTGGCACAACTTCGGGCACGACAAGCCGCTGGGCACCCAGCGGGACATCGCGCGGCGGGCGTTCGACCTGGGCATCACCCATTTCGACCTCGCCAACAACTACGGCCCGCCCTACGGCTCGGCGGAGGAGAACTTCGGCAGGCTGCTGGCCTCGGACTTCAAGCCGTACCGCGACGAACTGGTCGTCTCGACCAAGGCGGGCTACGACATGTGGCCCGGCCCGTACGGCGAGTGGGGCTCACGCAAGTACCTGCTGTCCTCTTTGGACCAGTCGCTCGGCCGGATGGGCCTGGACTACGTCGACATCTTCTACTCGCACCGATTCGACCCCGAGATGCCGCTCGAAGAGACCGTCGGCGCACTCGACACCGCCGTCCGCTCCGGGCGCGCGCTGTACGTCGGCATTTCGTCGTACTCGTCGGAGAAGACCGCCGAAGCCGCGCGGCTCCTGCGGGAACTGGGCACGCCGCTGCTGATCCACCAGCCGTCGTACTCGATGTTCAACCGCTGGCTCGAAGGCGACAAGCTGCTCGACACCCTCGAAACCGAAGGCGCGGGCTGCATCGCTTTCTCACCGCTGGCGCAGGGCATGCTGACGAGCCGCTACCTCGACGGTATCCCGGAGAACTCCCGCGCCGCGCAAGGAAAGTCGCTGAACCCGGATACGATCACCGAGAGCACGCTCGGCAAGATCCGGGCGCTGAACGAGATCGCGCGGCGTCGCGGCCAGACGCTGGCGCAGCTCGCCCTCGCGTGGGGCCTGCGCGACCCGCGGATGACGTCGGTGCTGATCGGCGCGAGCAGCGTCGCCCAGTTGGAGGACAACGTCGGCGCGCTGAAGAACCTGCACTTCACCAACGAAGAGCTGGCCGAGATCGACCGCTACGCCACCGAGGCCGACATCAACCTGTGGAAGCGGTCTACCGACGGATCTTGATCGCCCGCGCGACGAGAACGCCGGCGTAGAGCGCCGAAAGGATGAATCCGAACACGTAGGAGAGTGTCGGGTTCTCGAGGAACATCCCGAGGATGACACCGAGGATCAAGGTGCCGACGATCAGGATGAGCGTCGTTCCGACCACCCAGCCGAGCACACTGGCCGGTGTCCACACGGGTTTCGGTTCGGTGTCTCGGTTCATCCGCCCAGTGTGGCCGCCACGTTCGGGGACAGGTCCCGAAAACGCGTTGCCCCGGCGGGCGGAGGGACCGAGACTGCGGACATGACGTTCGAAGATCTGCTCGCCAAAGGAGAAGCCGTCCCGGTCGAAGGCTGGGACTTCTCGTGGTTCGAAGGCCGGGCCACCGAGGAACGGCCGCCGTGGGGGTACTCGCGGCTGCTCGGCGAGCGGATGGCGGCGGCTTCCGCCGGGCTGGACCTGCAGACCGGCGGCGGCGAGGTGCTCGCGGGCATCCCGAAACCGCCGCCGGTCCTCGCCGCGACGGAAGGCTGGCCGCCGAACGTCGAGGTCGCCAGGAAAACCCTCGCGCCACTCGGCGGCCAGGTGGTCGAGGCGGAATTCGACGCGCCGTTGCCCTTCCCCGACGAATCCTTCGACGTGGTGAGCAGCCGCCATCCGATCGAGAACCCGTGGCGGGAAATCGCGCGGGTGCTGCGACCGGGCGGAACCTTTCTGTCGCAACAGATCGGCGCCGGGACCGTCCGGGAACTGAAGGAGTTCTTCCTCGGCCCGCAGGACTACGGCGGCTGGACCCCCGAGGTACTGCGCACCGAGGCGGAAGCCGTCGGACTGCGGGTGGAGCGGCTGGAACCGGCGAAACTGCGGATGGAGTTCTTCGACCTCGCCGCGGTCGTCCACTTCCTGCGGAAGGTGATCTGGATCGTGCCGGGCTTCGAGGTGGCGAAGTACCGCGACAAGCTCGCGGAACTCCATCGGATGATCGAGACCGACGGGAAGTTCGTCGCGCACTCCCGGCGGGTGCTCGTGGAGGCCGCCAAGTCCATCGCTTGACCAAATTTCAAAATCAGTCATAAACTAGCGGCGTGACCGAGGACAGGCAGGAACGCGCCGAACGTATTCTCGACGCCGCCGCGGACCTGCTCCTGCGGCACGGCTACCGGCGGGTGACCGTGGAGGACGTCGCCGAGCACGCCAATGTCGGCAAGGGAACCCTTTACCTGCACTGGAAAACCCGCGAACAGCTGTTCCTCGCGGTCATGCTGCGGGAGGCGGCGCGGTCCATCGAGAACCTGGCACAGGCGATCGAGGACGATCCCGACCTCACCCTGCTGCACCGGATGACCCGCACCCAGTTCCTCAACGTCGTGCGCAGGCCCCTGCTCCACGCGCCTTACCTCGCCGACTCCGGTGTGCTGGGCAAGCTCGCGGCGAAGCTCCACGAAAACCAGGATCCCCGGCATCACGAGGCGTTCCTGGAGTACTTGAAACTGCAAGCCGAGCACGGCCTGATCCGCACCGACATCGAGGTCGAAGACCTGGCGAAGGCCTATCAAGCCGTCCTGCACGGTTTCCTGCTCGCCCCGGCGGAGGATCCCGAAGCCGCCGCCGACCTGCTGGCCGACACCGTCGCCCATGCCTTCCAGCCGACAGCCACTCCTCCCGCCGCGAAGGTGCGCGCGGCGGCACCGGGTGCCATCGCCCTCTTCCGCGCGACCGCGGAAATCGACCGCGCCAACCTCCGGCGCGCCTACTGACGGGAGCCGCGCATGCGGACCGGAATCCTCCTCGACGAAATCGGTGTCCCCTTCGGCGACGTCGTCGCGCAAGCGAAAGAAGCCGCCCGGCTGGGCTACGACGCGATCTGGCTCGCACAGCGCGGCGGCTGGGACGCCCTCACCGCGCTGACGGCGCTGGGCGCGGCCGCTCCCGGTCTCGCACTGGGCACTTCGGTGATCCCCACCTACCCGAGGCACCCGATTTCCTTGGCAGCGCAGGCTTTGACGCTACAAGCCGCCACGGGCGCACCGGTCTCACTCGGCGTCGGGCTGAGCCATCGGCCGATCATCGAAGACCAGTACGGCTATTCCTTCGACCGCCCTGTCCGGCACCTGCGCGAGTACCTTCAGGCGCTCTACCCGTTGCTGCACCACGAAAAGGCCGACGTGCACGGCGAGACGCTGACCGCTGTCGGCACCGTCGAGGCACCCGGTGCCGAGCCGCCTTCGGTCGTGGTCGGCGCGATGAGCCCACTGTCACTGAAGGTCAGCGGCGCTTACTCCGACGGTGTGGTGTCCACCTGGGCCGGGCCACGCTCGCTGGAGGAGTACATCGTCCCGACGCTGACGAAAGCGGCCACAGAGGCAGGGCGTGCGGCACCGCGCGTCATCACCGGGCAGCTGATCTCCGTCACCGACAACCCCGACGGACCACGGGACTGGGTCGCCGAGAACTACGGCATGGCGGCGAACATCCCGGCGTACCAAGCGATTTTCACCCGTGACCGGGTCGACGGTCCTGGCGGGACGGTGATCGCCGGTGACGAGGAGTTCGTCCGGGCGCGGATCCGCGAGCTCGAAGAGGCCGGTGCGACGGAACTGATCCTGATGCCGGTGGGGACGCCCGGCGAGCAAGCGCGAACCCGGGAACTGTTCGCCTCATGAGTGTCGCGAAAGCCACTTTCGGGACATCTGGTGTCCCGAAAGTGGCTTTCGCGACATGCCCGGATGCGCGTGGTGCGGTCACGAAGGTCCCGCGACCCACGCCACCTTCGCCTTACCCTCACGAGCCCAAACGCTCCAGCTGCTCAGCCGTCAGTGTGACCTCCGCGGCGGCGAAGTTCTCCTCCAGGTGCGTGATCTTCGCCGTCCCTGGGATCGGCAGGATCACCGGCGACCGCGCGAGCAGCCACGCGAGCCCGACCTGCGCCGTCGTCACCCCGAGTTCGCCCGCGACGGTGGCGATCTCGGCGGTGGCGTTCGACGCGGCGCCGAGCACCGGACGCCAAGGCAGGAAAGCGATCCCCGCCGCCTCACACGCGTTCAGCACCGCTTCGTACTCCCGATCCACCAGGCTGTAGCGGTTCTGCACACTCGCGATGTCCACGATCTCCCGCGCCCGCGCGAGTTCGTCCACGGTGACCTCGGACAGCCCGATCCGGCCGATCTTGCCCTCGTCACGCAGGTCCCGCAGCGCGCCGAGTTGGTCGGCCAGCGTGGTTTCCGGGTCGATGCGGTGCAGTTGCAGCAACTCGATCCGCTCGACGCGCAGCCGTCGCAGCCCCTCCTCCACCTGCACGCGCAGGGAGTCCGGCCGCCCGTCGTACTTCCAGTCGTCCCCGATCCGCACGACGCCGACCTTGGTGGTGACCACCAAGTCGTCCGGGTACGGATACAGCGCCTCGGCGAGCAATTCCTCGTTGGCTCCCCAGCCGTACAGATGCGCGGTGTCGATCAGCGTGATACCCAGGTCGACCGCCCGCCGGGCGACCGCGATCGCGTCCTCGCGCGCGGGCCCGGCTTCGGTCGGCAGGCGCATGGCGCCGAAACCGAGACGGTGTACGGGCAGGTCTCCGCCGATGGCGAACTCGTTCATGGGTGGAACCTAGCGCAGCGGATCCCGCGGCGAAGGCAGATGCGAAGTATCCGGGAACATGTGGAGCGCGCGCAAGGCGGCGCCGAGTTCGGCGATGTCGGCCGGGTCGGTCAGCGAACGGCCGAGTTCCTCGGTGATCCGCTTCAGGCGGTGCCGGATCGTGTTGGGGTGGCAGAACATCCGCTCCGACGTCAGTTTCGTGGAGCCCTGGCATTCGAACCACGCCCGCAACGTCAGCAGCAGCACGTTCCGGTCGTCGCCGGGCAGGTCAAGGATCGGCCGCAGTACGTGGTGGGCGAGCTGGACCGACGCCTCCGGCGCGCTGGCGACGAGACCGGCGAGCGGGGATTCGTTGAACTGCACCATTCCCGTCGTCCCCGGCGTCATGCTGGAGAGCGCGACCCGCGCCAGGTGCAGCGCGCGGGAGGTGTTCCCGAGGCCGGTGAACACCGGGCTGACACCGATGCGGCCGATCGAGTTCTCCCGCAGCAGCTCGATGATCACCTGCGGCGCCGATGGATCCCGCATCGACACGACGCCGACCTGAAGGTCCGGGGTGAGCCGCCAGGCGGACGCGTGATGCCGGTCGCGGAGCCGGTTTTCTATCTGTGGCAACGGTTCGTGCCCGACGCGCGGGGTCTCCGCCGCGACGACCACATAGGTTCCGTCCAGCGAGAGTTCCAGTACGCGCGCGATGTCCCACAGCGTGCCCTCGGTCGCGGCGCCACCGGCGAACAACGCCTCGACCAACGCGGAGCGCCGGCTTTGGTGCGCCAGCATGACTTCGGCAGTGGTGTCGCGGTAGGTCGTCGTCAAGGCCTCGGCATAGTCGTCGACCAGTGCCCAGATCGCCGACGTCGCGGCGACGAGGCCGCGGAGGTCCTGGTGCTCGCCCGAAGCGGTCAGTTCGACGAACCGGTTCCACACCTCGGTGAGCCCGATCCGGTACGCCCGCAGGAGTTCCGGCAGCGGCGCGCCCTGCAACGCCCGTGCGCGCCCGGTCGCCCGTGCCTGCGCGAGGTCGGGTTCCTCCGTGCCGCGCAGGGTCCGCATGACGTACTCGAGGTTGTTCCGCACCGAGGTCCGCAGTTCGGCGAGGGACACGAACTGCGCGTCGTGGTACACCGGCATCTCGGCACGGATCTGCTCGACCGTGGTCTCGATCAGCGCGGGCAGTTGCCGTTCGACCTCGACGGCCAGTTCGGCGACGACGGCCGCCGAACCTTCGCGGAGCACAGTTCGATAGTGCATGGACGTCCTCCGGGGCAGGGACTCCTCGTCGAGCCCCTGGGGAGGTCATCTAACACGACATCTCCGGAAGTGGCCTGCCGAAGCCAAAGGACCCCGCTGGTGCGGCGAAAAATCGGGATTTCCACCGCACCAGCGGAATTTTCACAGTTTCGCGGCCGCGCTCTTGATGGCCTCGCGGATCCGGAAGTAGGTACCGCACCGGCAGACGTTCTGGATCGCGTCGATCTCGGCGTCCGTCGGGTTCTTCGTCTTCTTCAGCAACGCCACCGCGGCCATGATCTGCCCCGGCTGACAGTAGCCGCACTGCGCGACGTCCTGCTCCAGCCAGGCCTCCTGCACCGGGTGCAGGTCATCGCCGTCGGCGAGGCCTTCGATCGTGGTGACGTCCTTGCCCGAGCACTCGGACACCGGCGTCACGCACGGGTTGAACGCCTCGCCGTCGAGGTGACTGGTGCAGGCCTTGCAGACGTTGATCCCGCAGCCGTACTTCGGACCGCGGACACCGAGCTTGTCCCGCAGCGCCCACAGCATGGGCAGATCCGCGGGCGCGTCGACGGTGACGGTCTTCCCGTTCACCGTGAAGGTGTAGTTGGGCATCGGAACTCCTTGGCGGGGAAGGAAAGTCAGCGGGGGAAGGGCTCGAAGTCGACCGGGAAGTTGATCGGGAAGCTGCGCGGTTTGATCCCGGTGGCCCGCGCGTAGGCGTTCCCGATGGCACCGACCGGGGCGGGTACGCCGAGTTCGCCGGCACCGCCGATCTCGCCTGTCTCCGGCATGACGAACACCTTGACGTCCGTCGGCGAGTTCTTTTGCCGCGCGTAGTGGAACTGCGAGTAGCTGCCCTCCAGCGGCAGGCCCTTGTCGATGTGCAGCCCGGCGGTCAGCGTCGTGGAGATGCCGTCGGTCAGGCCGCCGAGCATCTGCGCCTCGATCCCGCGCGGGTTGATCGGCTTGCCGACGTCGACCGCGATGGTCGCCTTGGTGACGCGCGGGTTCTTCGGGTCGCGGCCGTCGAGTTCGACGAGGCAAGCGGTGTACGACTTGTACTCGCCGTGTACGGCGACGCCCTGCGCGAAGCCCTTGGGCATCTTCTTGCCCCACTCGCCGAGTTCGGCGACCTTGTCCAGCACCGCGCGCTGCCGCTCGTTCTTGATGAACTCGCGCCGGAACGCGACGGGGTCCTTGCCGAGTTTCGCGGCGATCTCGTCGACCATGATCTCTTCCGCGCCGCGCGTGCTCGCCGAGTACACCGACCGCCAGGCGCCGGTGTGGAAGGCATGCGGGACCTCGTTGAGCAACTGCGTAGTGACGCCGAAGTTGTACGGCGACTTCACCGTCAGCAGGAACACCGTCTGCGCGAAGCTCAGGTTCCCACCGACCGGAAGCTGCGCGGCGAACGCGGTGAGAACCTCGCCGAGCCCGTGACCCCAGTCGGTCTCCACACTGGCGACGCGATGTTCGAAGGTGAGCACCTGGCCGAGCGCGAAAGTCGCGCGGATCTTGTGGTGGCTCGCGGCGCGGGCGCGGCCGTGGCGCATGTCGTCGATGCGGCTCCACATCAGCCGCACCGGCCGCTTCATCGCCTTCGAGATCCGCGCGGCCTCGATCGCGCCATCGGAGAACAGCCTGCGGCCGAACGAACCGCCAGCCTGCTGGACGTGCACGGTGACCTTGTTCGCGGGGAGGCCGAGTTCCGCCGCGATGTTCTGCTTCGCGAGGATCGGGACCTTCATGCCGGACCAGATGGTCGCGCTGTCCTCGCGGACGTCGGCGACCGCCGAGTTGGTCTCCAGCGGCGCGTGACTGGCGAAGGCGAAGTCGAATTCACCGTCGACGTACTGGGTCAGCAGCGGCGGCACGACGAACGGCAGCGCCGCGGCCTTCAGCTTCTTCTTGATCGTCGCGTTGTTCTCGCCGTCGACGGTGCCACCGTTCCAGGTGACGTCGAGGGCGTTCTTGCCGTCAAGCGCCTGGCCGAAGGTCTCGGCCAGCACCGCGACCCCGGTCTTGATGACGGCGATGTCGATGATTCCCGGCATCGCGCGGACGGCGGCCTCGTTGTTGACCTTCTTGACCGTGCCGTTGATCGTCGGCGGGCGGCGGACCATGGCCGGCTTCGCGCCGGGGATGTCCAGGTCGAGCGTGTACTTCAGCTGCCCGGTGACCATCGCGCGGGCGTCCTTGCGCGACTGCGGCGTGCCGACCAGCTTGTGCGCGGACTCGGCCTTCGGGGTCACCGCGAGCTTCCCCAGATCCGCGCGGGCGGCGGGCTTGGACAGCGCGCCGTACCCCATCCGGCGGCCGTCGGGTGCGATCACCGAACCGTCCCTTGTGGACAGCCGGTCGGCCTTGGCACCCCACTGTTGCGCGGCTGTCGCGACCAGCCTGGCGCGGGCGGCGGCCGCCGCGGTCCGCACCGGGGTGTACAGCGAACGCATCGTGTTGGAGCCGCCGGTCAGCTGGTTGAACAGCAGTTCCGGGCGGGCGTCGGAAAGCACGACGTCGACGCGGTCGAGCGGCAGGTCCATCTCTTCGGCGACCAGCATCGCGTTCGCCGTGGTGATGCCCTGGCCGACCTCGGTCCGCGGCAGTTCCAGCCGCACGCGGCCGTCTTCACGGACTTCGAGCACGAGCAGGCCAGCGGTGGGGGCGTTCGAAAGGATCAGGACGTCGCCGAGGTCGAGGATCTCGGCCGGGCCGGGCAGGGTCGGGATGACGGCTTCGGCCTCTTCGGGCGCGACGGTGTCGATACCGATCTTCGTGGCGATCGTGAGGGTGGGCGCCGCGACGAGGAAGGTCAGGAACCGGCGGCGGCCGAGGCCGCCGGGGTCCTGGTCTTGGGTTCCAGTGGTGGGACTGGCCATCGGGAAGATCCCTTCGAGAGCGCGCGGAGAAGGCGGGGACCCTCGCGCGGCCTGGGGTCGGATGGCGACACGCTAGGCATCGGCATTCGGCCTAGTCAACGCGGAGTAGTCGTGTCAGCCCATCTGTGTGACGAGATGACAGCGAAGAGGCCCAAATGTGTGCCGCGCCACAGTGCAGCCCTTAGATGGAGTCGCGCTCCCGGCCCGCTTCGAGCAGGTCTTCGCGGGCACGCGCGATACGTGAACGGACGGTGCCGACCGGGCAGCCGCAGATCTCGGCGGCCTCGGCGTACGAAAGCCCCAGTACCTGGGTGAGGACGAGGACCTCGCGTCGCTCCGGGTCGAGCCCGTCGAGCAGCATCCGCAGCTCGACCAGGTCCTCGAAGCCCGCGGCACCCTCCGCCTGTCGAGCGCCGCGACGCTCGGCGGTGGCTTCCCAGTCGACGTCGGCCAGCTTCGGGCGCGCCGAAGCCGCCCGGATGCGGTCGACGACCACGCGCCGGGCGATCGACAGGAGCCAGGTCCGCGAGGAGGACCGGCCGGCGAAACGGCGCAGGCTGCCGAACGCGCGCAGGTACGTCTCCTGGGTGAGATCGTCGGCGGCGCTGACGTCGGCGAGGTGCGCGACGAAGCGCCAGACGTCGGCCTGGGTGGCCCGCACCCAGTCCTCCAGTGCGCGCCGGTCACCACGCGCCGCGTCGAGTGCGAGCGCGGTCACCCGCTCGTCGTCGTGGTTGCGCGGCCCGGCCATACGAGAAACGTAGCAGCGTCCCGGGAACCGGGGCAGGCCCGCGCCCGACAAGTGAGACGTGAAGTGCGAGACCTGCCGCGAGGCCCTGTCGGCCCGGCTCGACGGCGAAACCGAACCCGCCCCGCCCGAGGTGATCGACCGGCATGTGGCCGGTTGTGCCGCCTGCCGGTCGTGGCTCGCCCGCGCCGAGCGGCTGCACCGGACGATGCTGCTCCGGCCCGCTCCCCCGGTCCCGGACCTCACCGCCGTCATCCTGGAGCGCACCCCCGCCCCGCCGAGCGAGGGCTGGGCGGCCAGGATCGCGCTCGCCCTGGTCGCGGTCGCGCAGCTCGCTCTCGCCTTCGCCCAGCTGCTGGGTGTCGAAGACCACGCCGCCGGACACGGCACGGAATCCCTGGTCGGGCACCTTTCGCACGAGAGCAGCGCGTGGAACCTCGCCGTCGGTGTCGGACTCGGCTGGGCGGCCGTCCGCACGAAGGCGGCATCCGGGCAGCTGCCGGCGTTGACCGGTTTCGTCGCGCTGCTGCTGGCGTTGTCGGCGGGCGACCTCGTCACGGGACAGGTCACCGCCGGACGTGTGCTCACCCACGGACTGGTCGTCCTCGGCCTGGTACTGCTGTTCGTGGTGAATCGCCAACACCGCCTCCGCAATCGTCCCAGCCCGGCGACGACGGCCGACACGTCGGATTCCTTCTCCACGGAATCGGACCATGAAACCGGCGAAGCCCCCGAACGACCCCGCCAGCACAGGGGATTCCGGCGTCCGGCGAGCCGTCACGTCGCTTGACCCGCCTGGTCTAGACCATTACCGGTCACTGGGAGCACGCGTCCGGACACCGGGTGAATCACCGGATTTTCGCGCGCGGCGTGCGCGGTTCGCGGCCCGGACACGTTTATCGTCGCCAAGAACCACCGAATGTAAACCTTCTTGCCCTTTTCGGGCCGGACCCGGATAACTTTGGTGGGAACACCTTGGTTCGACAGGAGGCGAAGCTCGTGGTTGGCGCAGAAAGTCCGCCCGTCGGCACCCCCGCCGGGATGCGGAAGATCAATCAGCGCGCCGTGCTGGACCTCCTGCGCCGCAGCGGCCCCGCCACGCGGCCGCAAGTCGCCAAGGACACCGGTCTTTCGAAACCCACGGTGAGCCAAGCATTACTGGCGCTCGAAGCGGCGGGTCTCGCCAGGGCGACCGGGCACACCTCGACCGGAACCGGCCGGTCCGCGGTCCTCTACGAAGCGGATCCCACGGCCGGGTACGTCCTCGGTGTCGACATCGGACGCGAACATCTCCGTGTCGCCGTCTCGGATCTCGGCCACACCGTGGTCGCCCGCCGTGACGAGCGGAACACCTCGCGTTCGGGCACCGCGCTCGTCAGCGCCGTGGGCGCCCTCGCGGCCGCGACGGTACGCGAAGCGGGACTGAGCCAGGCCGACATCGTCGTGCGCGTCCTCGGTTCGCCCGGCGTCGCGGACCCGGCCAAGCGCTGCTTCCGGCACGCGCCGAATCTTCCCGGCTGGGGCAAGGCCGGGCTGCTCGACGAACTCGAAGGCGTCCTCGGCCCGGATCTCATGGTCGAGAACGACGCGAACCTCACCGCTGTCGGCGAATGGGAACGCGGTGCCGCTCGCGGCGCGTCCGTATTCGGCTGCATCACCATCGGCACCGGCGTCGGCATGGGCGTGATGGTCAACGGCGAGGTCTTCCGCGGCGCGACGGGCGCGGCCGGCGAAATCGGCTACCTGCCCTACGGCCAATCGCACGCGGCGAGCGACGGCGAAGACGCGCCGCCGGTCCGCGGCCACCTCGAAGAGGCGACAGCGGCGCAGTCCGTGGTCCGCGGTGCACGCGAACTCGGCCTGGGCACGGCGAAATCGGCACGTGAGGTCTTCCGCCTCGCCCGCGACGGCGACGAACTCGCCATGCGCGCCGTCGAGGCCGAAGCAGACAGGCTCGCCTACACCGTGGCGTCGGTGGCCGCGGTGATCGACCCCGAACTGATCGTGCTCGGCGGCGGTATCGGCACCGCGGCCGATCTCCTGCTCGACCCGATCGACCGCGCCCTGCGTTCCTTCACCCCCCTCGTCCCGTCGGTCGTGCAGGGCGAACTGGGCGACGACGGCGTGCTGACCGGAGCGATCAGCGTCGGCCTGCGCGCCGCCGAGGGGCTCGTCTTCGAACGGAAGGTCGGCGCCGCCTAAAGGTTCTAAGGCTTGATGATCAGGCAGGTGCTCGACGCGGTCGCGAGCACCTTGCCCTGCGCGTCGCGGATGTCGCCCTCGGCGAACGCGACGCGCGAACCGGCCTTCACGACCCATCCGTGCGCGCGGATCTCCCCCACCGAGCCGGAAATGGCGCGCAGGTAGTTCACCTTCAGCTCCACCGAGGTGTACCCGACCCCGGCGGGCAGCGTCGAGTGCACCGCGCACCCGACCGCCGAGTCCAGCAGGGTCGCCGCGACACCGCCGTGCACGGTCCCGATCGGGTTGTACAGCGACTCGTCCGGCGTCGCGGCGAGCACGACGTCGCCCACGGCCACGCTCACCCAGCGCATACCGAAATGCGCCGAGATCGGCGGCGGCGGGATCCGCCCTTCGGCGATGCCGGTCAGGTACTCCAGCCCGGACAGTTCCAGCCCGAGCTTGGCGGTGGGCAGCGGATCCTGCCAGGTCACGGTCTTCTGCCGGGTCTGGCCGGTGACGTCGACGGTCATGACTGCCTCCTAAGACGATCGTCCTAGGCTTTCCTAAGACGGTCGTCCTAGTCAAGGGCTATGCTGTCGACGTGTCCGATACCACCACCCGCGAGCGGATGATCTCGACCGCGATGACGCTCTTCCGCCGCGAGGGCTACCAGGCGACCTCGTGGCGACGGCTGGTCGAGCAGGCCGGGACCCCGTGGGGCTCGGCGTACCACCACTTCCCCGGCGGCAAGGAACAACTCGCGGTCGCCGCGATCGAACTCGGCACCGCCGTCGTGGCGAAGACGGTCCGCCGCGCCTTCGAGCGCAACGAGACCGTCGAGGACGCCGTGAGCTGGTGGTACCGGAAAGCGGCCGAGGCGCTGGCCGCCGACGACTACCGCGGCGGCTGCCCGCTCGCCACGATCACGCTGGAGATGGCGCACGCCTCCCCCGCGATCACCAAGGCGTGCCAGGAAGCGTTCGCCGCCTGGCACGTGCTGCTCGTCGAACTGCTCAGCGATGTCAAGGATCCCGAAGACGTCGCCACGGCCATCATGAACAACCTCGAAGGCGCACTGCTGGTGAGCCGGGTCCGCCGGTCGCCGGAACCGCTCGAACGGGCCGCGCGGCACGTCGCGCTCGTGGTCCGCGCTCCCTGACGAAGCTGAGCGAGCACCGGCCGGCGCGGGTAGCGTGCGAAGGCATGATCGGTCTGCCCGACACCATCACGGCCTGTCTCTTCGACCTCGACGGCGTGCTGACCGGAACCGCGGTCCAGCACCGCGAAGCGTGGAAACGCACGTTCGACGAATTCCTGCGCACCCGCGACGGTGACGCGTTCTCTCCCTTCACCGACGCCGACTACGCGGCCTACGTCGACGGAAGGCCAAGGGCGGACGGCGTCCGCACCTTCCTCACCTCGCGCGGGATCGAACTGCCCGAGGGCAAGCCGGACGACGCCGTCGACGCCGCCACCGTCAATGGCGTCGGGAATCGCAAGAACGAACTCGTCCTGAAGATCATCGACGAGGAGGGCGTCACCCCGTACCCGGGTTCCGTGCGGTACCTGGAGGCGGCGAAGGCGGCCGGATTGCGCATCGGCGTCGTCACCTCGTCGGCCAACGGCGCGAAGGTGCTCGACGCCGCCGACCTGACCAAGTTCGTCGAAGTGCGGATCGACGGGATCGTGCTCGCCGAAAAGGGCCTGCGCGGCAAACCCGCCCCCGATTCGTTCCTCGCCGGTGCCGAGGCGTTCGGTGTCGCACCGGAGAACGCCGCCGTCTTCGAGGACGCGCTCGCGGGCGTCCAAGCCGGGAAAGACGGCGGTTTCGGTTACGTCGTCGGGGTGAACCGCGCGCACCAGGCGGGCGAACTGCTCGAACACGGCGCCAACGTCGTGGTGGACGACCTCGCCGAACTCCTGGAGGACCGCAAGTGACCGAATCGCTTCTCCGCGGCTACGAGGTCTCACCATGGGAGCTGCGCTGGCACGGCATGGACGTCGACGCCCTGCAACGCACCGAATCGGCGTTCGCGGTGTCCAACGGGCACATCGGCCTGCGCGGCACGCTGGAGGAGGCCGAGCCCCGCGGCCTGCCGGGCACGTACTTGAACGGGTTCTACGAGCAGCACGATCTTCCGTACGCGGAAACCGGTTACGGCTACCCGGAAGAGGGACAGACCGTCGTCAACGTGACCGACGGCAAGATCATCCGGCTGCTGGTCGAGGACGAACCGCTCGACATGCGGTACGGCCAGGCAACCGACCACGACCGCGTCCTCGACTTCCGGAAGGGCACGCTCGCGCGCGACACCGTGTGGTCCTCGCCGACCGGGCGCCGGGTCCGGGTGAAGACCGAACGCCTGGTCTCCTTCACCCAGCGGGCCGTCGCCGCGATCCGGTACGAGGTCGAACCGCTCGACGACGAACTCCAGCTGGTGGCGCAGTCGGATCTGCTGGCCAACGAGCCGATCGAGTCCGACACACGTGATCCGCGGGTCGCGGCGGCGCTGGAGTCGCCGCTGGTCGCGGAGTTCCACCATTCCGAGGCCTATCACGCCGTGCTGGTACACCAGACCCGCAAGTCCGGACTGCGGATGGCCGCGGCGATGGACCACAAGATCGACGTCACCGACGGCGTCCGCACGCACATCCAGGCCGAAGAGGACCTGGCGCGACTCACCATCGCCGTCGACGTGCCGAAGGGCGGACGGCTGCGGATCACCAAGTTCCTCGCCTACGGCTGGTCCGCGCAACGCTCGGTACCCGCCTTGCGCGCCCAGGTCGACGCCGCGCTGGCAGGCGCGCGGCAGACCGGCTGGAAAGGACTGCTCGCCGAGCAGAAGGCGTTCCTCGACGACTTCTGGGAGACGTCGGACATCGAGATCGACGGCGATCCGGAACTTCAGCAGGCGGTGCGGTTCGCACTCTTCCATCTCCTGCAAGCCGGGGCCCGCGGCGAGGCGAGAGCCTTGGCGGGCAAGGGTTTGACCGGCCCGGGCTACGACGGGCACGCGTTCTGGGACACCGAGACCTTCGTCCTGCCCGCACTCACCTACAGCATGCCGGACGCCGCCCGCGACGCCCTGCGCTGGCGTCACTCCACTTTGGACAAAGCCCGGGAAAGGGCAACACAGCTGGGTTTACGCGGCGCGGCGTTCCCCTGGCGATCCATCAACGGCGCGGAATGCTCGGCGTACTGGCCGGCGGGCACGGCGGCGTTCCACGTCAGCGCGGACATCTCCGACGCCGTCGTGCGCTACCTCAACGCCACCGGCGACAGTGAGTTCATGCGGACCTGCGGCGCGGAACTGCTCCTCGAAACCGCGCGGATGTGGTTGTCACTCGGCCATTTCGACCGCCAGGGCCGGTTCCGGATCGACGGTGTCACCGGGCCGGACGAGTACTCCGCGGTGGCGGACAACAACGTCTACACGAACCTGATGGCACGCCGGAACCTGTTCTACGCCGCCGAAATCTGCGGACAGCACGCGGACGTCGCGACCGCTTTCAACGTCCAGGCGGACGAGGTCGAGTCGTGGCGCAAGGCGGCCGACGCGATGCTGGTGCCGTATGACGAGGACCTCGGCGTCCACCCGCAGTCCGAAGGGTTCTTGGAGCACGACGAGTGGGATTTCGAGGCCACGGACGAGGATTTCTACCCGCTGCTGCTGAACTTCCCGTACTTCGACCTGTACCGCAAGCAGGTGGTCAAGCAGGCGGACCTGGTGCTCGCGCTGCACCTGTGCGGGGATTCCTTCACCCCGGAGGAAAAGGCGCGCGACTTCGCCTACTACGAGGCGCGGACGGTGCGGGATTCCTCGCTGTCGGCGGGAACGCAGGCCGTGGTGGCGGCCGAGGTCGGGCATCTCGAACTGGCCTACGACTATCTCGCCGAGGCCGCGCTCACCGACCTGCACGACGTGCACAACAACGTCCGCAACGGCCTGCACCTGGCTTCGCTGGCAGGCGCGTGGCAAGGCACCGTCGCGGGATTCGGCGGGCTACGCGACTACGGCGGCCGGCTCACCTTCGCGCCGCGACTGCCTCCGCAGTTGCAGCGCATCGCGTTCCGGCTGACGTTCCGCGGCACCCGGTTCCAGGTGGAGATCGACGGCGGGGGCGCGACGTATCACGTGATCACCGGGGAGCCGCTCGAGCTGGCGCACCACGGCCAGACGTTCACCGTGAACTCGGAGCCGGTGCGGCTGCCGATCCCGGCGCTCGATCCGGGGCCGGCGCCGGTGCAGCCCGCCGGCCGCGCACCGGTACGGAGGCGACCGAAGGACGTGTGAGCACTCAGTCCGGGGGTTCGATCGGCACTTCGCCGCTGCCCGGCACGTCGTCGACCTCCTCGGTGCCGTGCGGGCCGATGTCGCGGTTGGGCGCGCTCGGCACGTCGGTCTTCGGCTGGGTCTTGCGGAGGTCTTCGAGGTCTTCGTCGTCGTCCTGTCCGAAGCTCTTCTTGCTTTCCCTCATGTGTCCGGGGTACCCGCTCTCGACCGGATACGCCAGGTTTTAGGTGGATTTGTCAGGCGGCTTTCGCCGGTTTCCCGTCGAGGGTGACCAGGCCGTCGAGCAGGCCGAGCAGCAGGCCGTCCCTGGTGGACCACGGGCAGATGGCGACCTGGCCGCCGGAAAGCGTCAGCAGCGCCTCGGCGACGATCGCGCCCGCGAGCGCCTGGTGGGAGCGTTGCCGCGAGATGCCCGGCAGTTCGGCGCGGCGTTTCGCCGGCAGTTTCGCGAGCCGCGGGATCCACGCGCGGAGGTCTTCGAGGTGCAGTTCCCGTGCGCGGGACGGTCTGTCGCCGGCGAGCCGGGCGAGTTGCCGCAGCACCTTGGAGCAGCCGACGGCGCGGTGATCGCGGATCTCCGGCAGCACGTCCTGCATCGCGTCGCGGACCTCGTCGAGGACGTGGTCACGCATGGCCCGCACGGCCTTGGGCGACGGGCATTCGGTGGCGAACCAGTCCCGCGTGAGCGACCGGGCACCCAGCGGCAGCGAGTGCGCGAAGGCGGCTTCCTCGGCGTCGCCCGCGGCGAGTTCGACGGTCCCGCCCCCGATGTCGAGCACCAGCAGCGCGCCCGCGGAAGCGCCGTACCACCGGCGTGCGCCGACGTAGGCCAGTTCCGCCTCGCGGCGGCCGGTGAGGAACCGAAGGGTGACTCCGGTGGCCTTCGCGACGTCGCAGACGACCTGCTTCACGTTGGCCGCGTCGCGGATCGATGAGGTCGCGAGCGGATACACATTCTCGACGCCGTGCTTGGCCGCTGTCGTCATTCCGGCCTCGACGGCGCAGGAGACCGCGTCGATGCCGCGACGGCTCAGGTTCCCTTCCTCATCGAGTTCCCGGTCCAGCCGCAGGCGCGTCTGGTGGCTCAGCGCGGGGTCGAGCGGTGAACCGCCCTTGGCCAGAACCACCAGCCGCGCACTGAACGACCCGACGTCCAGGACCGCGGCGGACGGTTCCTCGATCTGCTTGCGCACGCGAGGCACCTCACCTTCGTCGCGAACGTATTCCCCCGAGATTCCCGTTTCACTCCTGATAATGGCCGATTTCCTTGCCGTTCAGGTGTGCTTTACGTTCTTTTTCCACCGAAATGCCGCTTTTTGACCACATCGGTGCAGGTGGAGGATACCGTAACGATACAGGTGAGAGGTTTGACTCCTCCGAGCGTCGTGTCCTTCGAACGAACTAGTCGACCAGTTCGCGCAACTTCGAGACCTGCGCGACCCTGGCTTCGCGCCCCGGCAGCAGCGGATTGACCACCAGCGTGGTGGCGCCGGCCTCACGGAAAGCGGCCAGCCGTTCCTTGACGTAGCCCTCGGGTCCGATCAGCGAGATCGCCCTGATCAGGTCCTTCGGCACCGCTGCGGCGGCCTCGTCCTTCTTGCCGTCCAGGTACAGGTCCTGGATGAGCTTGGCTTCGGCCTCATAGCCGTAACGCTGCGCGAGACTGTTGTAGAAGTTCTTGCCACGGGCGCCCATGCCACCGATGTACAGCGCCAGCATGCCGCGCAGGTGGTCCAGCAGCCCGTCGACGTCGTCGCCGATCGCCAGCGCGGTTCCGACGAAGGTGTCCAGCTCGCCCAGCGACGGGTCGCGCTTCGCCTTGCCCTCGGCCAGCGAAGCGCCCCAGACCTCGGCGGCCTTCTCGGGGTGGAAGAAGATCGGCTCCCAGCCCTCGGCGAGTTCGGCGGTGAGCGCGACGTTCTTCGGGCCGATCGAGGCCAGCAGGATCGGGATGCGCTCACGCACCGGATGGTTGATCAGCTTCAGCGGCTTGCCGAGGCCCGTGCCCTGCTCCGGCGGCAGCGGGATGGTGTAGTGCGTGCCGGAGTGCACGACCTTCTCCCGCCGCCACACCTGACGGCAGATGTCGATGATCTCGCGGGTCCTGCCGAGCGGCGCGTCGTACTTCACCCCGTGGAAACCCTCGATGACCTGCGGACCGGACGCGCCGATGCCGAGGGTGAACCGGCCGTCGGAGACGAAGTCGAGCCCGGCGGCGGTCATCGCGGTCAGCGTCGGCGTCCGCGTGTAGATCTGGAAGATGCCGGAGGCGATCTGGACCCGCTCGGTCTTCGCCGCGACGTAGCCGAGCTGGCTGACCGCGTCGAACGAGTAGGCCTCGGGGACGAAGACGATGTCCAGCCCGGCCTTCTCCAGCTCGACGATGTCCGCCACGCTCTCGGCGAAGCCACCGGCGTAGTTGATCGCGGTCCCGATCCTCATCCGCATCTCCTCACAAGTTACTGAGCGTTCGCTTAGCGATAGTATGCCCGGTGCAGGGTCGCCGCGAACTCGAGGACGATGCCGCCGTCGTCGTGCATCCGCCGCGCACCCTCGAGGAACCGGCGGCGGAACTCCTCACCGCGTTCAGGCGGCAGCGCCGAGATCATCTCGGCCAGGCCCCGCGGCATCATCCAGTCCAACAGGGCGTCCGGGCCGGCCAGCGGTTTGGGCAGCTCGACGGTTTCCCTCGTCAGGTCTTCGAACCCGGCCTCGACGAGCAGGGCGTCGAGCTGGTCGAACGTCATCGGACCGGGCTGCGCGGCCTTCGGCTCGGCGGCCCCGCCGGGAGCGAAGAACTCCAGGCTCAGGTCCTGGAACCAGGCCAAGCGGCCGACTGACTGCCGTTCGAGGGACAACGCGACCGTGCCGCCCGGCGCCAGTACCCGCCGGAATTCGGTCAGCGCGGCCAGCGGGTCGTCGAGCACCTGCATCACGAAACCGGCGGTGACCAGATCGAACGACCCGTCCGCGAACTCCATCCGATAGAGGTCTCCCTCGCTCGCGGAGATCTCGGGGTGTTCTTCGGCCAGCCGCCGCATCATCAGCGGTGACGCGTCGATGGCGGTGACGGCACAGCCCTTGGCGAGCGCCGCCCGCGCGACCGCCCCGCGTCCGGCCCCGACGTCCAGTACTCGGACGCCGGGGGCCGGGTCCGCGAAGGCGACGAGGTCCTTCCCCACGTCGGCGACGTAGAAGAAGATGTCCTCGTAGCGGTCCACGAGCTGGTCGTACTTCGCCTTCGCCTGCGCTGTGGTCACCATCGGGCGAGGGTATTTACGGCCTCCGGCGCCGAGATACCGCTATTTGTGTGCGGACACCCACTCCTTGACGACGTCGTCCAGCACCCGCAGCGGCAGGATCCCGTTGCTCAGCACGACCTCGTGGAAGCCCTTGATGTCGAACCGGTCGCCGAGCGCGGCCTCGGCCTCGGCACGGATCCGCTCGATCTCCAGCCTGCCCACCATGTACGACAGCGCCTGGCCCGGATACGCGGCGTACCGGTCGATCTCGGCCTCGATCTCCACGCGCGCCATCGGCGTGTTCTCGACCAGGTAGTCCACCGCCCGCTGACGGCTCCACCCGAGCGCGTGCATCCCGGTGTCGACGACCAGGCGGCCGGCCCGCATCGAGTCCTGCGTGAGCATGCCGAAACGGGTCAGCTCGCTGGAGTACAGGCCCATCTCGTCGGCGAGCCGCTCCGAGTAGAGACCCCAGCCTTCGACGTAGGCGTTGACGTCGGCGTGGCTCCGCAGCATCGGCAGCCCCTTGAGGTGGTGCGCGATGCAGATCTGGAAATGGTGCCCCGGAACGGCTTCGTGGAACGCGATCGCCTCGCTGGTGTGCTTGGGTCGCTGATCCGCTTCGTAGGTGTTCGCGTAGTACGTGCCCGGACGGGAGCCGTCGAGCGCGGCCTCCAGGTAGTACGCGAGCGTGCCGCCCGGCGCCTCCGCGGGCGGCACCGGCTCCACCTGGCACTTTTCCTCGGGAATGGTCGAGAACCACTGGGGTGCGACGGCTTCGGCACGGGCGATGGCGGCACGCGCGGCGTCGAGCAGTTCGTCGCCGTCTCGCCAGCGCAGGGCCGGGTCGGTACGGAGCCGCTCGAAGATCTCGCCGAGATCCTTGGTGCCGAAGATCTTCTCACCCAGCTCGCGATACTGGTCGGCCAGTTTCGCGATCATGTCGAGGCCGGTGTCGTGCAGGTCCTGCGCGGTACGTTCGGTGGAGGTGTGCGCCCGGATCAGCGCGGCGTACTTCTCCTGCCCGCCCGGCAGCGCGCACAGTCCCGGCTCCTCCTCGGGCTTCGCGAGGGGACGCAGCTCGGTGGCGAGGAAGTCGCGGTACCGCCGGTACGCGGGCCGGACCACCTCGGCGAGCAGCCGGTCGCGCTCGGTTTCGTAGCCCTCCACGGAAACGGACGCGGTGAGCGCCAGCGGGTCACCCGCCTCGTCACCGAGATACCGCTCCACGTAAGCGACACCGCTCTCAACGAGGAAGCCGGGCGGCACCAGTCCTTCGGCCGCCGCCGCGCGCTGGCGCACGATCAACGCGTCCAAATAGGACCCGAGTCCTTCCAGCCGTTCGAGATAACCCCGGACCCGTTCCTCGTCGGTCAGCGCCAGCATCGCGAGTTCGTTGAGGACTGACAACGCGGGCGAGGCCAGCCCGTCGCTGACCGAGATGTCCGCGAAGCGGGAGTCGGCGACGTCGATCATCGCCTTCGCCTGCTGGATCACGACCTCGCGGGTGACCGCCTCGGTCGCGGAAAGTCCTTCGACGGCGAGGGCTTCGGCCCGCTCGGCGATGGCGGCCGCCGACGCGCGCTGGGCCGCCACGGCCTCGGTGCTCGGGTCGGGCAGTGAGCCGTCGTGACCGGGCAGCCCGAGCAAGGACCGCCACAGCGGGAATTCCTCGAACTTGAGCTCCATCAGCTCGTCGGCGAGGCTGTTCGGGGTGTCGCCGTGACCGGCGACCCAGTCGCGGACCACGCCGTCCAGCACCGAAAGCGGCAGCGATCCCCCGCCGAGCACGACGTCGTGGAAGGCCTTGATGTCGAACCGGCCGCCCAGTGTCAGCTCCGCCTTTTCGCGGATGCGCTGGATCTCCAGTCGTCCCACCATGTACGACAGCGCCTGGCCGGGGAAGGCGATGTAACGGTCCACTTCGGACTCGATCTCGACCAGCGCCATCGGCGTGTTCTCGGTGAGGAAGTCGATGGCCTGGCGGCGGCTCCAGCCCAGCGCGTGGAGCCCGGTGTCGACGACCAACCGTCCGGCGCGCATCGAATCCATCGTCAGCATGCCGAGTTTCGCGACGTCGTCGGAGTACAGCCCCATCTCGTCGGCGAGGCGCTCGGTGTAGAGACCCCAGCCCTCGGCGTACGCGGTGAAGTCGCCGATGCGGCGCAGCACCGGAAGCTCGGTGAGTCCCTGCGCGAGGCTCAACTGGAAGTGGTGACCGGGGATGGCCTCGTGGAACGCCGTCGCCTCGGCCGCGTGCCGGAACCGCTCCTCCGCCTTGTGGGTGTTGGCGAAGTAGATCCCCGGCCGGGAACCGTCGACCGCGGGCCACATGTAGTACGCGGCGGGCGCCCCCGGCGCGGATTCGGCGGGAACCGCCTCGACCTTCCACGGCTGCGGCGGGATCCGGCCGAACCACTTCGGCGCCTCGGCTTCGGCCCTGGTGATGGCCGCACGGGCGGAGTCGAGCATTTCGTCGGCGCTCGACCAGCGCAGGTCCGGGTCGGTGCGGAGTTTGGTGAAGATCTCGGCGAGGTCGGTGGTGCCGAACACGCGGGAGCCGTGTTCGCGGTACTCGGCGGCGAGGTTCGCGATCACGTCGAGCCCGGTCTGGTGCAGCTCACGCGGGGTGCGGACGGTCGTGGTGTGCATCTCGGCGAGCAGGGCGTAGATGCGCTCGCCGTCGGGCAGCCAGCAGACGCCGGGCTTGTCCTCGGGACGGCCGTGCGGCGCGATCTCCTTCGCGAGCACCTCGCGGTACTCGGCGATCGCCGGCCGGACGACGTCGGTCAGCAAGGCGGCGCGGCGGGTCTCGAAGTCGTCGTCGGGCGCGGGCTGGCGCAGCAGCGGGTCGGCCGACGGCTCGGCGAGGTGCCGGTCGAGGTACGCGACAGTGGCGTCGACCAGGTAGGCGACCGGGACCAGGCCGCGGGCGACACCGTCACGATGGCGCTGGGCGGCCTGCCGCAGGTACTCGGGGATGGCGGCGATCCGCCCGAGATGCGCCTCCGCCTGCGCGCCCGTGCCGACCGACATCATCGGCAGCACGGTGAGCACCTCGGCGGCGGGCGAGATGAACAGGTCGCTGACGGTGAACTCGACGAACCGCGAGTCCAGCAGCGCGATCCTCGCCCGCGCTATCGCGATCAGGACGTCACGGGTGGTCTTCTCCTCCGCGCTCAAACCGTCGGTGCCGATGGCCTCGGCCCGCTCGGCGAAACCGGACAGCTTCACGCGGAAGGCGTCTCCCGCGGCCTCGCTGAGATCGGTGAGCCCGGTCGATTCCGGACGAAAGCCCTGCAAAGCGGGCGTGACCGGCTCGAAGTCGAAGAGGGCTTCGACGAACTCGTCGGCGAGGGCGGAGACTTCGCTCATGTTTCTTCCCCAGTGATCGGCGGAGGCGGTATCCCCGACCCTAATGGAGAGCACGACCTACCGAAGCCGGGTTTTGCGGCACCCGGACGGCCTCTCCCGCGGCGCCGGGGCCGAGACGGTAGCGTTCCCGGACGTGGCCGTGACCGATCCCGTGGATACCCGCCTGCTCGCCGCCCTCGCGGACCTGGGCAAGGCGGCAGTACACGAACTCGCGGCGAAGGTCGGCATGGACCCGCGTGAGGTCGCCTACCGGTTGGTCGCCCTCTCGGGAAGCGGATTGCCGCTGCTCGTGGGCGTGGAAAGCGACCCGAACGGGCTACGCGCCGCCATCGCCGCCTCGCCCCCTTCCTGGGCACAGCAGCAGCGCCCGCCTGCTCCTCAGGGGTCCGGACCGCACAACGTCCAGGGCACCCCATCAGGGCCGTACAACGTCCAGGGGACGCCGTCGGGCGCGTACAACGTGCACGGGACGCCTTCGGGCCGCTACCCCGGCCCGCCGTCCGCGCCGGTACGCCAGCCGATGGCACCGCCGCCCCAGCAGCGGCCGCCCGCCCCACCGCAGCAGCAGTTCGCGCCGCCGATGGCACCCGCCGACCCGGTGATGAGCACCTGGGGCGTCCCGCAGACCTCGTCCTGGGCCCGCGGCGACGAACAGCAGGTCACGCCGCGGCAGGTCCCGGAGGGCAAGAAGGGCCGGACCGGCGACGTCATGGAGACCCAGGGCCTGGAGGGCGAGCAACTCGCCGTCCAGTTGCTCGAGGTCCAGGACCCGGCGGACTACCTGTTCAGCGCGGCGGGCTACTCACTGGAGGCCGGGGAGCGGTCGGTCGTGGTGCACACCGAGATCACCAACCGCGGGAACACCCCGTTCGTCTCGCTGCCGGACAACTACCTCGAACTGCTCACCGCGGACGGCAAACCGATCGCGAAGGCGCCGGTCTCCCTGACCTCGCGACCGCCGCACAAGATCGGCGTCCGGCCGGGCGAGACCCTCGGCGGCCACACCGTCTACGTGCTGCCGGACGCCACCCGCGTGGTCGCCGTGCGCTGGTCGCCCCGGCCGGAACCGGACGAGCGCACGCTGACCTGGTCGATCGACGACTAGTTCTCGTCCTGGAGGATCCGCAGCGCGTTGGCGAGGTCGTCCGGGTACTCCGACTCGAACTCGACCCAGCGCCCGTCGGACGGGTGCGCGAAGCCGAGCGTCTTCGCGTGCAGCCACTGCCGGGAAAGCCCGAGCTTGCGCGCCAAGACCGGGTCCGCGCCGTAGGTCAGGTCACCGACGCACGGGTGCTTGAGCGCCGAGAAGTGCACGCGGATCTGGTGCGTGCGGCCGGTCTCCAACTTGATCTGGGTCAGCGACGCGGCACGGAAGGCCTCGACGACCTCGTAGTGCGTGACACTGGGCCGTCCGCCCTGTACGACGGCGAACCTGTAGTCGTGCCGGGGATGCCGGTCGATCGGCGCGTCGATGGTGCCGCGCGTCGGATCCGGATGGCCCTGGACGATGGCGTGGTAGCCCTTGTCGACGGTGCGTTCCTTGAACGCCCGCTTCAGCACGGTGTACGCGTGCTCGCTCTTGGCCACCACCATCACGCCGGTGGTGCCGGCGTCCAGCCGGTGCACGACGCCCTGGCGTTCGGCCGCGCCCGAAGTCGCGATCCGCAGCCCGGCGGCGGCGAGCCCGGCGACGACGGTCGGCCCGGTCCAGCCGGGGCTCGGGTGCACGGCGACGCCGACCGGCTTCGAGATCACCACGATGTCGTCGTCGTCGTGCAGGATCCTCATGCCGTCGACGTGTTCCGCGACAACCTCGAGGGGTGAGGCCGGATCGGGAAGGGTCACTTCGAGCAGTCCACCGGCGGCCAGCCGGTCCGACTTCCCGGCGGGCCTGCCGTCGAGCAGGATCTCGCCGGATTCGGCCAGTTCCGCCACGACCGTGCGGGAAAGTCCCAGTAGTTTCGCCAGTCCCGCGTCGACGCGCATTCCGTCGAGCCCGTCGGGAACGGGCAGCATACGCGCGCTCATTCGGTTGCCGCTTTCTTCTTGTCCTTTGTAGACGATCCGTCGTAGTCCTTGCCCAGCAAGGAAAGGATCACGATGAGCACCCCGCCGACGCAGATCGCGGAGTCGGCGACGTTGAAGATCGCCCAGCCCTGCCCGTTCGGCGCGAACGCGGAGATCATGTCGACGACGTGGCCCTGCAGCGGGCCCGGCGCGCGGAAGATCCGGTCGGTCAGGTTGCCGAGCGCGCCCGCCAGCACGAGACCGAGACCGATCGCCCAGCCGACCGAACGCAGCCGCCGCGCCAGCCAGACGATGGCGACCACGACCGCGGCCGCGACCAGCGCGAGCACCCAGGTCAGCCCGGTCGCCATCGAGAAGGCGGCGCCGGGGTTGCGCACGAGCTGGAAGTACACCAGCCCGCCGAGGAACTCGACCGGCTGCTTGCCCTCCAGCGTGGACACGGCGATCTGCTTGGTGAGGAGGTCGATCCCCCACAGCACCGCGGCGACGACGAACACCACGGCGACGCGCTTCTTGGGCAGCGGCGGCGACGGTGGCGCGGTTTCGGGCTCTGTACTCACTCCCCCATTGTCCACTGAGCGTGCTCAGGTCTCCTCGGCGGCCGTCTTCGGCCTGCTCAGCAGCGCCGTGAACGCCCCGGCCAGCGCGACCAGCGACGACAGCACCAGCGCGAGCTGTCCTTGGGCGAGCACGACCGCGCAGAGCACGAACACCGCGGCCACGACCAGCACCAGCACGCTGCGGTCCAGCCAGGCGAGCAGGAGCAGGCCCAGTGTCAGCAGGACCGCGCTCCGCGTGTCGCCGTCCATCTCGAGTTCCCAGTAGCCGACCAGGTCCGCCAGCACGATGGCGACCAGGCCGCCGAGGGCGATCGCGGCGACCTTCCACCACCGCACGGGCTTCGCCCGGAAGGCATAGAACAGCACCGTGCCGAGGTAGACCGCGAGCACGGCGGACAGCCAGTTGTCGTTCCTGCCCACGCCGGAGACCGTGATGTTCACGATCGTGTTGTTAGGCGAGTAGCCGACCCACCCCTCGGAGCGGCGCGCGCCCACGGCCAAAGCCACCACGACTAGCTGAGCGAATCCCAGCAACGCCAGCGGAAACCAGTAACGCGGTCGCTCGTTCCCCATGCGGGGTGAGGGTAGTGGGTCAGGCGCAGAACGGGGGAAGTTCCCGCGGATCGTTCTCCGGCACCCAGCGGCCCTCCGGCTTCTCGTACTGCCAGCGGGCGCCGCGGGCGACGATCTGGCGCAGTGCCAGGACGACCCGGTCCACGTGCTCGGTGGTGCTACCGAGGCCGAGGCTGACCCGGACGGCCTGCTGGCCGGTCGAACCGGCGGCGGAGATGAGCCGTTTGGTGGCGATATGCGCGCAGAACGCGCCGTCCCGCACGCCGATGCCGTACTCCGCGGACAGGACCGCGGCGAGCCAGCCGGGCTCGAAGCCGTCGACGACGAAGCTGAGCGTGCCGACCCGGTCGACCGGCGCGTCGAACAGCCGCAGTTCGGCGAAACCGGGGATGCCGGCGAGCCCGCGACGCAGCCGCGCCAGCAGTTCGTCCTCGTGGGCGACGATGGCGTCCCAGTTCCCGGCCAGCGTCTCGCAGGCGACACCGAGCGCGTAGACGCCGACGGTGTTGGGGGAACCGGCTTCGTGCCGCTCCGCACCGGCGTTCCAGACCACGCCGAGGTCTTCGGAGTCGCGGGTGACGAGCTTCGTCGCGCCGCCACCGGCGAGGTACGGCTGGGCGGCGCGCAGCCAGTCGGCGCGGCCGATCAGCGCGCCGGCACCGAAGGGGGCGTACAACTTGTGGCCCGACAGCGCGATGTAGTCGACGTCCAGTTTGCGCACGGAGATCTTGCGGTGCGGCGCGAGTTGCGCGGCGTCGAGGGCGATCCGGGCGCCGTGCCGTCGCGCGACGGCGGCGATCTCCTTGACCGGCAACAGTTCCCCGGTCACGTTGGACGCGCCGGTGATGACGACCAGCCGGGTGCCCTGCGGGCAGTCGGCGAGCGCTTCGTCCACAGCGGACACCGCGGCGAGGCGCGTGCGAGGTGTCTGGATCCGGCGGACGTTCGGGCCCTTCCACGGCAGCAGCGCGGCGTGGTGGTCGGTGTCGAACACGACGACCGACGTGTGTTTCGGCAGGCTGCGCGCGAGAAGGTTGAAGGAATCGGTGGTGTTGCGGGTGAACACGACGGTGTCGGTCGACCGCGCGTCGACGAAGTTCCGCAGGATTCCCCGCGTGCGCTCGTAAAGTTTGGTGGAGACCTGCGAAGCGAATCCGGCGCCGCGGTGGACGCTGGCGTACCAGGGCAGGAATTCGTCGACCGCGTCGCGCACCTTGTCCAGACAGGGGGCGCTCGCCGCGTGATCGAGGTTGGCGTACGCGATGTCGCCGCCGGTGACCAGCGGAACCCGCAGATCGGCGCACGCGACCGTCGGGATTTCGTGTGTGACAACGGTTTCCGCGACAGTGGCGGGGGTGCTGGTGCGTTCGAGAGCGAGAGTCATCGTCATCCTCCGGGCCAGGGGACCCGACGAGGATCCCGCGCTTGCCCGTCGCACCGCGCGACGAGCCAGGTCCTCACCCGGGGCACCCCACCGCGGAAGGAGGGTTGCCGGTCAGCTAGCCGGGGCTTGACGCTGACACTCGTGACCTACGAACGAAGTTAGCCGATACACCGGCGATCGAGCCACCCCTTGCCCACATGTTGAGACGCCGGTCACGCATTACGCAACCGAAGAGAACCCACGCAATTCGGCACCTGGTTGCGATGGTCCGGGTCGCGAACCTTCGCAATGAGGTGCCGAATTGCGGGAGGTCAGGCGCGGAATCGGCCGGGCAGGGGGATGGTCGCGCGGGACGAGACCTCGGTGGCCGTACCCGAGTACTGATCGGTGCCCGCGGTGAACTGCCAGCCGCCGAAGGTCTTGCCATCGACAGCCTCGCCGTGTGCGTCGGCGACCTTGGTCGAGAGCTCGTCGTAGGACACGCCGTTCCAGTTGCCCGCGCCGACGCCGAAGTCACGCGAGTCGCCGCCGTTGGCCGCGGCCGCGGGCAACGTCCACAGGGTGAAGTGCACGTGGGCGCCGGTGCTGCTGCCGCCGCAGGGCAGCGCGTTGCCGGTCCGGCCGAGGGCGTCGCCCGGAGCGACCCGCTGGCCGTCGGTGACCGAAATGCCCTCCAGGTGGTAGTACCCGGTCCGCCAGCCGTCCGTGTGGTCGATGGTCACCCAGTCGCCGCCGTCGCAGTGCTGGATCCGGACCGTGCCCGCCAGCGTGGCACGAACGATCTCGTCGCCAGGGCTGAAGTCGATGGCGTTCTTCACGCCGGAGTTCCCGTTGTCCGAGTAGATCCCCGCCGAGTAGACAGACTGGCCCGTGTCGAACGGCAAGCCGAACGCCGGGAAGGCACCGGCCGCGGAGGCCACCGGGGCGGACAGAACCACTCCGACGAGTGCGGCCGCGGCCCCCAGACCGGCGAACCGTGCAGGAAGTTTCGTCACCTTGCGTACTCCTTACCCCGTGACACTCACCCATTCGACTGAGGAGGTTGCGGGGAAAGTAATCCAAACGGAGTACAAAAAGGAAGAATTTTCTGAGATCAACCGACGAACAGCTGGTGCCGGTTCGTGACCTACTGGCCGGATTCGCCCTTCCACCTGGCGAGGCGACCGGCCCGGTCGACGGCCCGCAGGCGTCGTTCGGCCGCGTCACGCACGTCGGAGGTGGTCACGACGAGTAACTGATCACGTTCCTGGAGCCGGGTGTTCTTGTTGGGCGTGAAGCCGGTGCCGTCACGGACGAGCAGGCTGATCGTCGCCCCCGCCGGAAGCCGCAGTTCGGCCAGGTAGACGCCGTGCATCTTCGATCCGGAGTTGATCCGGACCTGGAGGAGTTCGGCGCCCATCTCGTCGAGCGGCGCGGAGTCGACGTCGATCTCGTGCGCTTCGGCGTGCTGAGCCAGCCCGAGCACTCGCGCGAGCGGGGTCAGTGTCGCCCCTTGAAGCAGGGTCAGCACGATGACCAGCACGAACACCGCGTCGACCAGCTCCTGTGCGCCGGGCACCCCGGACGACAGCGGGATCAGCGCGAGCACGATCGGGACCGCCCCGCGCAACCCTGCCCAGGATAAGAACACCTGTTCTCGCCAGGGGATCTTGAACGGCAGCGCCGACAGCACCACCGACAACGGCCGGGCGAGCAGCAGCACGACCGCGCCCGCGACCAGGCCTTGGACCAGGCTTTCGAAGATCCTGCTCGGCGAGGCGAACAGGCCGAGCAGCACGAACAGCCCGATCTGCGCGAGCCAGCCGAGCCCTTCGGCGAAGGACAGTGTGTCCGACCGGTGCGGCAGCTTCGAGTTCCCCAGCACCAGGGCGGCGACGTAGGTCGCGAGGAGGCCCGACGCGTGGGCCAGCTGCCCGCTCGAGTACGCCACGACGCAGACCGCGACCGTGGCCAGCGGATACAGACCGGTGGCGGGAAGCGCCGCCCGGCGCAGCGCGAACGCCCCGCCCCAGCCGAAGGCCAGGCCGATCACCAGCCCGGCGGCGAGCTCGTAGACCACCAGCAGCGGCAGCGACCAGTCGATGGTCGTGCCCTCGGCGAGGACGACGACGGCGATGTAGGCCGGGGCGTCGTTGATCCCCGACTCGATCTCCAGCGCGCCGACGAGCCGCTTCCCGATCCCCGCCGATCTCAGCACCGAGAAGACCGCGGCGGCGTCGGTCGACGCGAGCACCGCGCCCCACAGCAACGCCATCCGCCAGTCGAGGCCCAGCAACCAGTGCAGGGCCGCGCCGGTCACCGCGATACTCACCGCGACGGCCACTGTGGACAGTGCGATTCCGATGCCCAGCGAGGGTTTCACGGCCGTCCACCGGGTGGTGAGACCACCTTCGGACAGGATCATCACCAGCGCGGCGAGGCCGAGCGACTGGGTGAGTTCAGGGTTCTCGTACTGGATGCCGAACCCGGCTTCGCCGAGCAGGACCCCCATCCCCAGGTAGAGCAGCAGCGAGGGAAGGCCGACCCGGATCGACACCCGGACGGCGATCACGGCGACGAGGAGGACCGCGCCACCGGTACCGAGGATGAGCGGGAGCTGCTCCATGTCGCCTCCCGTCCGGCCGCCGTGAGGCCTTCAGAATAGTGAGGCGGTGACCGTCACACCTTCGTGCACCGCTCGACGGCGAGCCGAACGGACTGTGTTACAGACTGTCCTTTACGGACTCCGCAGGGCCACCAGGTCGACACCTAATTCCGCGAAGGGTTTCTCCGCGGCGGGCAGGACCTTCACCGCGCGATTGCCCTCACGCGACAACCAGCCGGCACTCACTCCGTGAGACAGTAACGCCGCGGGGACGCGGCCCGCCAAATGATCACGACGGACTGTCCAATCCAGACAGTCGCGCAGCATCGGACGGCGACTGTCGGCGATCTCCACCTCGAGCGTGCCGAGCACCTCGCGGCCGCGGCCGGTCAGCGTCAGGCCGTCGGCCTCGTCGATCAGCCCGGCGGCGAGCATCCCGTCCCGCAGCGCGACCCCGACCGTCCCGGCGAGGTGGTCGTAACAGGTCCGGGCGAACTCGAGCCGCTTCACCCGGACCGACGACCGCAGTCCCTTCACCGGGCGATGTTCGGCGTGCTGCGCCAGATGCTCGATCAGCTCCGCCACCCTGGGATCGGCGATCCGGACGTAGCTGTGCCGCCCCTGTTTGACCCGGACGACGAACCCGGCCTCGGTCAGCTTCGTCACGTGCTCGCTCGCCGTCGACACGGCCACCTCGGCCGCTCCGGCCAGCTCGGTCACCGTCCAGGCACGCCCGTCGAGCAACGCGAGGCACATCGACGCGCGGCTCGGCTCGGCGAGCACGGCCGCGACCTCGGCCAAGGCGATCGTTTCCATGCGCTCACCGTAGAAGACCCACGGTTCGGCGCGGACCGAAATATCAGCCAGCCAGGAACTTCGCCGCCAGCCGGACCGCGGGTTCTGAGTCGTTGGAGCCTTCGAGCATGACGGCGAAGGCGACATCCCCCCGGTAGCCGACGAACCAGCCGTTGGCCTCGGCACCCGAGCCGAACTGCGCGGTCCCGGTCTTGCCGAAGACGTTCCCGCTGCCCTTCAAGGCCTTCGCGGTCCCCGTCGTGCAGACCTCGCGCATCATCGCCCGGACCTGGTTCAGCACCCCGGCCGGCGGGGCCTGGTAGCCGGCGTTGACGGTGGTCTCCAGCCCCTGCCACAGCTTCGGCACCACCGGTTTCCCGGTCGCGACCGTGGCCGCCATGAGCGCCGCGCCCAACGGACTGACCTGCACTTTCCCCTGCCCGATCCCGGCCTCGACCTGCTCGTCGGCGCTGCTCGACGGCTCGACCTTCCCGGTCTCGGTGGCCAGTCCCGGGATCTCGAAGTCGGCGTTGAGGCCGAGCTGGCTCGCGGCCTTCGCGAGGCCATCCGGCGGCAGTTGCCCGGCGAGCCGCCCGAAGGTCGTGTTGCACGACGCGGCGAACGCCGTCTTCAGCGAAACGGTCCCCAGGTCGAACCCGTTTTCGTTCTTGAGCGTGCGGGTCCGGATCTGCTCACTGCCCGGGCAGGCCACGGGCGAGTCGTCGGTGATCCCGCCTTGTTGCAGCGCCGCGGTCGCCGTGGCGATCTTGAACGCCGAACCCGGCGCGTACTGACCCCTGAGCGCCATCGGCTGGTTGCCCGCCGCCGCGTTCTGGGCGACCGCCAGTAGGTCGCCGCTGGTCTTCATCGCGACGATGATCGCCGAACCCTGGAAGCCGTCGACGGCTTTCTGCGCCGCGCTCTGGGACGCCACGCTCAAGGTCGAAACCAGCGGTTGGTCGGAGTCCTTGGCCTGCCCGAAGAGCGTTTCGACGGGTTTGCCGGAAGCGTCGACCCGCGACACGGTGACGGTGGCCGGGGTCCCGCTGCCGCCGTTCTGCTCGGACGCGACCTTGGACAGCGCCCCTTGCAGGATCGGCGCGACGCCCGCCGCGTCACCGCCGACGAGGGCCTTGCCGTCCCGGTCGGCCACGACCGGCTTGGCCGAAACGGGCGCGACGGAGAGCCGCTGACCGGCTTCGAGTTTCGGGTGGATCACCGACAGCGCCCAGCGGATCACCCAGTTCCCGGCATTGCGGACCAGGTCCAGTTTGCCTTCGTATTTCCAGACACTGTTGCCCGTGAAGGTCCAGGAGGCGTGGAAGGTGGCCGACGTGGTGGTCGCGTCGCCCGGCGTCGTCGGGACCTCGCCGAGGGTCGCCTTGACCGAGACGGGGCTGAGCGCCCCACGCGCTTCGGCCAACGCGGCCGTGGCCGCCGGTTTGTCGTCGACCGGGGCAGTGTTCAGGTCACCGGCCTCGAACTGCCGCAGGAACCGGGCGGCGACCTGCGCCGGGCTGTCCTGCGCGGCTTCGGCGGGCTCCCCCGCACCGCCGGTGGCGGGCGCCTGATCCTCCCTGACCAGCAACACCACCGCGGCCACCACGACGGCGACGACCGCCAGCGCGGCGCCGATCAGGACCCCTCTTTTCCGGGCAGGACTCATGGACTCGCTCTCCCCCAGTGCGGCGCGTACTGCACACGCTCCGGGCCAGCCTGCCGATTTCCCCCGCGCAAGGCCGATTTCCAGCGAGAACGCGACGTTTCCGAATCCGTTTCGTGATCCCGGTGGTCCAGACCGCGCTCCGGATGACATGAAAGGCCCCTTCATTGCAAAATTTGCAATGAAGGGGCCTTTCATGTCATTTGTGTGGGTCAGGCTTTGGCGACCGCCACGGTCACCTTGGTGCCCTCCCCGACCGTTCCGGCCGAGCCGTCGGCGACGGCACCGTAGGTCACCGAAGTCGCCAGGGTCTCCGAAGCGATGAACTCCTCATACGTGGTCGCGGCCGTGACCACGTCCTCCGGCGCGTCGACAGTGAGCGCGATGCGGTCGGCGACGTCGAGACCCGCGTCCCGGCGGGCCTGCTGGACGACCCGGACCAGGTCACGGGCCAGGCCCTCGGCCGCCAGTTCGTCGGTGACCTCGGTGTCGATCAGGACCAGCCCCGCCCCGCCGGGCAGTTCCGCGGCCGCGCCGCCGCCCTTGGCGACCAGGCGCCGGTCGTACTCGCCCTCGACGAGTTCGATACCTGCGGCCACGACGGCTCCGCTCTCCGACGTCGTCCACTCGCCGGCCTTGACGGCCTTGATCACCGTCTGGACGTCCTTGCCCAGGCGCGGCCCGGCGGCGCGGGCGTTGACCGCGACCTCGAAGCCGCCGTGCGCGGCGACATCCGTGGTCAGCTCGACGGACTTGACGTTGACCTCGTCGCGCAGGATGTCGGTGAATTCGCGCAGCGAATCCGCCTCGTCCGCGGCGACGACCAGTTTGGCCAGCGGCAACCGGACCCGCAGCTTGTTCGACTTCCGCAGCGACAGCGCCGAAGAAGCCACCTGGCGCACCCGATCCATCGCCGTCACCAGCGCCGCGTCGGCGGGCAGGTCGAGCGAGTTCGGCCAGTCGGTCAGGTGGACCGAACGGCCACCGGTCAGCCCACGCCAGACGACCTCCGCGGTCAGCGGCAGCAGCGGCGCCACCACCCGCGACGTCACCTCCAGCACGGTGTGCAGGGTGTCGATCGCGTCCTGTTCGCCCGCCCAGAACCGGTCGCGCGACCGGCGCACGTACCAGTTCGTCAGCACTTCGAGGAAGTCGCGGACGCCTCCGCAGGCACCGGCGACGTCGTAGGTGTCGAGCGCGTGCTCGACGTCGGTCACCAGTTCGTGCGTTTTCGCCAGCACGTAGCGGTCGAGGACGTGCTTGGAATCCGCGCGCCACTGGCCCTCGACGCCCTCGGCGTTCGCGTAGAGCGCGAGGAAGTAGTACGAGTTCCACAGCGGAAGCACGGCCTGGCGGACGGCGTCGCGGATGCCCTTGTCGGTGACGATCAGGTTCCCGCCGCGCAGGATCGGGCTCGCCATCAGGTACCAGCGCATCGCGTCGGAGCCGTCGCGGTCGAAGACCTCGTTGACGTCCGGGTAGTTGCGCAGCGACTTGGACATCTTCTGGCCGTCCGAGCCGAGCACGATCCCGTGCGAGATGCAGGTGCGGAACGCCGGCCGGTCGAACAGCGCGGTCGCCAGCACGTGCAGCAGGTAGAACCAGCCGCGGGTCTGCCCGATGTACTCGACGATGAAGTCGCCCGGGTAGTGGTGCTCGAACCACTCGGTGTTCTCGAACGGGTAGTGCACCTGCGCGTACGGCATCGAGCCCGAGTCGAACCAGACGTCGAACACGTCCTCGATCCGGCGCATGGTGGACTTCCCGGTCGGGTCGTCCGGGTTGGGCCTGGTCAGCTCGTCGATGAACGGCCGGTGCAGATCCTCCAGTCGTACGCCGAAGTCGCGCTCGAGGTCGTCGAGCGAGCCGTAGACGTCCGTGCGCGGATACGCCGGGTCGTCCGACTGCCACACCGGGATCGGCGTACCCCAGTAGCGGTTACGGGAGATCGACCAGTCGCGGGCGTTCTCCAGCCACTTGCCGAACTGACCGTCCTTGACGTTCTCCGGGTACCAGGTGATCTGCTGGTTCAGCTCGATCATCCGGTCCTTGAACTCGGTCACCGCGACGAACCACGACGAGACGGCGCGGTAGATCAGCGGGTTCCGGCAGCGCCAGCAATGCGGGTACGGGTGTTCGTAGGTCTCGTGGCGCAACAGCACCGCGCCCTGGCGACCGGCGGAACCGGTGCCGTTCTTGAGATCCTTGATGATGTTCGGGTTCGCGTCGAACACCTGCTGGCCCGCGTAATCCGGCACGGTGGCGTCGAACTTGCCCTGCGCGTCGACCGGCGTGACCGGGACGATCCCGACGGCGTCGGTGACGACCTTGTCCTCTTCACCGTAGGCGGGCGCGATGTGCACGACACCGGTGCCGTCTTCGGTGGTGACGTAGTCCGCGGACAGCACGTGGTGCGCGTTCTCATGCCCGGCGAAGTACGGGAACGGTGGGGCGTAACGGGTTCCGAGCAGCTCGGTACCCGTGTAGTGCCCGACGACCGTCGGTTCTTCGCCGAGTTCACGAGCGTACGACGCGACGCGTGCTTCGGCGAGCAGGAACCGCTTGCCCTCCTGCTCCGCCGACTCCACCACGACGTACCGGACGTCCGGGTGCACCGCGGTCGCGAGGTTGGACGGCAGCGTCCACGGCGTCGTCGTCCAGATCAGCAGGTAGGTGCCGTCGAGTTCGTTGTCGTTGCCCTCCAAGCGGAAACCGACCGTGACGGCCGGGTCCTGGCGGCTGGCGTAGACCTCGTCGTCCATGCGCAGCTCGTGGTTGGACAGCGGGGTCTCGTCGCGCCAGCAATAGGGCAGGACACGGTAGCCCTCGTAGACGAGACCCTTGTCCCACAGCTGTTTGAACGCCCAGAGCACCGACTCCATGTACGTGACATCGAGCGTCTTGTAGTCGTTGTCGAAGTCGACCCAGCGGGCCTGGCGGGTGACGTAATCCTGCCATTCGCCGGTGTAGCGCAGCACCGACTCGCGGCACGCGTCGTTGAAGACGTCGATGCCCATGGCGTCGATCTCGGCCTTCTCGGTGATCCCGAGCTGGCGCATGGCCTCGAGTTCGGCGGGCAGGCCGTGCGTGTCCCAGCCGAAGCGGCGCTCGACGCGCTTGCCCTTCATGGTCTGGTAACGCGGCACCAGGTCCTTCACGTACCCGGTGAGAAGGTGACCGTAGTGCGGGAGACCGTTGGCGAACGGCGGGCCGTCGTAGAAGACGTACTCGTTCGAACCGTTGCTCCCGGCTTCGCGGGCGTCGATCGAGGCCTGGAACGTCCGATCGGATTCCCAGTACGCGAGGACGCGCTTTTCCGACTCGGGGAACGAAGGCTGGGACGGGACGCCGGTCTCGCCGTCCATCTGTGCCTTGGGATACATCTTCGGTGCTCCTCGCGGTTCGTCTCTCTCGTACGGGTTCTCACCCACACGGGGACGAGACGGCCGTTTCCGGCGCGTTCCGCGGTACCACCCCGCTTGCCCGGCCGGTGGTGTTCCGGCTGGGCCGCTCATTCGACGGCTGTGACGGGCCGTACCCGTCCGGTTCTACTGGGGGCTCGTTCCGCTGAGGACACGGGCCCTGTTCTTCCGGAGGCTCCCCGGTGATGGCCGGATCGGTGCCAGTGACTCAAGGGTAGCGCGCGGGGGCAACCGGGTTGTCGGGGTGGGGTCGGGAGGGTCGCGAAATCCGGGCGACGGCCGGGTTGGGCCACGCCTATACTGCCGCCATGACGTGGGCGGGCGTCGAGATGACACTGCGGGAGAACGCGGCGGGAAACGGCGCCCAGTTCACCGACCCGGACGTCCCGCGCCTTCAGCTTGTTCGAGTTACAAGGTCGACTGGGCACCGACACCGCTCTGCTTCTCAGCACCTACCAGGACGACGACAGGTTCGGTCTGTTCTACCTCCCGCAGAGCAAGTTCCGTAACGCGGGAAGGTCACTTCCCGAATTGCTGACCGGCCTGGTCGAGCGGGTGACCGTTCCGTCCTCGCCTTTCTTGATCCTGCCGCGGCCGATCACCTTCCCTGGAACACTTCGAGGGAAGAATGCGTCGAATACGTCAGCGTGTAGGACGCTATACAGTCATCGGCCTATACCCGTAGGTGCATCGTGTTGCGCCTCGGTTCCCCGGTCGGGTCGAGGTAGGCGGGTGCGATGAATTCGGGGAGTCCGTCTTGGGCGATCTGGACTTTCCACTCGCTTTTATGGATCAGTCGATGGTGCCTCGTGCAGAGCAGCACGAGATTGTCGATTTTTGTTTCACCACGATGACGCCAGAAAACAATGTGGTGCGCCGTGCAGCGCTGCACAGGCATATCGCAGCCAGGAAACGCACACCCACCATCCCGGACCTTCAACGCGTGCTTCTGCGGCGTGGTGGCGGAACGACTGGAGCGCCCCACATCCAGCGGCTGCCCGGCACCGGAGAGGACGACAGGCCGGATCCGGGCATCGCACGCCAGGATCCGGACATCCGTGGCGCTGATCAGGCCGACCAAGTCGAGGACGCCGTCACCGACCTCGTTCATCAAATCCTCGTAAGCCATGGTCACCAGGATCTGCGTCGACTCCCCGGCCTGACCGGGAAGATCGGCGCTGGCGGTCTTGAGTCGCACATAGTCAGCGAACGCGTCCCCGTAGCGTTCGCCCTGGCTGCGGGAGTCCCGGACACCGTCCACGGCCTTGCGTGGTTTGGCCAGCGGGTCGAGGTCGGACTTCAACCGGGCGTAGGTTTCCAGATCCAACGTCCCCGCGAACCCCAGCGTGCCATCACGATGCTTGATGAACCGCAACTCCGGACGAGCACCCTTCGGCCCCTCGTCCCGGGGCTCTTTGCCATCAGGATCCATCGTGCCCAGCATCCGACGCCCCGCCGCGACGATCTCCTTCGGCCCAGCCCGCCGAGCCAGATCAACCAGAATCCTCTCCCCAGCCCGCACCTTCCCCTCGGACACAAAAGATGGGACCCGAGCGAGAGCACCGATGATCGCATCGATCTGACCGCCACCGATCACACCCTCCGCCGCAGCCTCAGCAGTCAGAGGCGCCAACGGCGGCACCACATCGCCACCGATAGCGACACCGGGATGCAAAGCCAGTGCCCGCTCCGCGCGAGCCGACGCTTCCTTCTCCGACACCAGGAAATCCTGCAGGATCAAACCCATCAACGTCGAATGCCCATAACACCCACGAATCCCCCGCGTATTCAACTCCGCCAAGATCGCGTACTGCTCCGCATCCAACTGACGTTTCAGAACTTCGATTTCCTGCTTACGGGCATGCAGCGTCGCAGTATCAGCACGCCACCACTCGGCGCACGCTCCCTGGGGACTGTTTTCGCTGGCCACGGGATCAACAATACTCCTGTTCGAACACCTGTGCTAGTACGATTTGCGTAGCGATCCCCAGTAAAGCGAAGGACGCGAAGCGCCTTAAGAACGCGAAGGAAGCCCCGAAACCCGTATAGGCCGCAATTAGTCCTCTAATTGCGGTCCACGAGTACCGGTCAAGACAAGAGGGCCCGAGTTGCCGTCCCAGCCATCGCCTCTAGGTTGACGGGTATGTCGATCTGCGGGGCCCGATGAAGGGGCCTGGATTCCTTCTCGTGCTGTTGGTGGTCCTCGGCGGCGTCAGCGGGCTCGGGTTCCTGCTGGGGCTGGGTAACGCGGCCGTCCTCGCCGCGCTCACCGCGCTCTTCTGTCTCATCGCTGCGGTCGGCGGGCCGCTCTGGGCGGATCTGCGGTTGTTGGCGTGGTTCGCGCCCGCGGTGATCCTCGCGGTCGGCGTGCCGCGGCTGGTGGGCGAGGTTTCACAGTGGGCCGCGATCGCGCTGCTGGCGGTGATCGTGGTCATCGCCGGGCTGCTGCCCGTACTCGGCCCGCGGTTCGTCACGGTCGGGCTGGGGCTCGGGATGGCGTCCTTGTTCGGTTACGGCTTCCAGTTGACGGGGACGGCGTCGGCCGGGCAGATCCTGGGCGCGCCCGCGCTCGCGGTGGGGGTCATTGTGCTGCTGCGGGTGCTGATCGGCGCCAAGGACCCGGCCAAGCCGACCCGTGAGGCGCTGGCGGACGCGCTCACCGAAGGGGCACAGGAACACGCGGCTAGGCTCTGGCTCGCGGACCGGCCCCGGCGCTGGACGGGCGGGGTCCTCGGCGGCACGTTCCGGTACCGCGCGGCGACCGGGTTGCTCGAGATCCGCCGGAAACGGCTGGACAGCGAGGAAATCGGCGAAACCCTCGACGCCGCCAAGGAAGAAGCCGTCAGGCTCGCCGACGCCGTTCGAAGTCCGACAGCGCCGGACGAAGTCGAACCGGTGCGACGCAAGGAACCCGCCGAGCTGCCCGGCGCCACGGCAAGGCTCGTCACCGCGCTCTGGGACTCCCTCGAGTCCATCCGGGCCGCCGCCACCGAGCGCGACGAGTCCCGTGTGGACGTTCCGAAAGGACTGAGGAAGGAACTGCGCCGGATCGAGCTGAGCGGCGCGTTTTCGTGGCGGTCGGCGCAGTTCCGGCACGCACTCCGCTGTGGGCTCGGGGTGGCGCTGGCCCTCGTAGTCGCGAGTTTCCGGCCCGGCGACCCGCTCACCGTGTCCTTCCTGCTCGGCACTTTCGCCATCATGCAACCGGAATGGCGTGACAGTCTCAGCAAGGCCTGGCAGCGCATCGGCGGCTCCCTCGGCGGCGCGGTCGTGCTCGCACTCGTCCTTTGGCTGCTGCCGCAAGGGTTTCTGCTGCCGGTCGGGCTCGTCGCCCTGCTCGGCGGGTTCTCCGTCATGCGGACGCGGCCCATGATCTTCAACGGCTGCATGGTGCTGATGTCCGTCGGCATGAACGCGACGACCAAACATCTCGACCCGCGCTACGTGCTCGTCGAGTACCTGCTCCTGATGGTCCTCGCCGGCGCCATCGCGCTGCTGTTCGGCTTCGCCGCGATCCCCGGCGTACCGAAACCCGGTCCGGCGGAGCGATTCGACACGGCGGTCGACGCCACCCGCACCCTGCTCGGCTCGGTCGGGCGGAAGCTTCGCGGCGACGACGTCGATCCGCGGACGCTCGGCCGCGAGTTCCGGGCCGCCGCCGTCGCGCAGCACGGCCTGCTCGCCGCGGAACCGGGCACGAAGGAACCCGCGCCCGGACAGCGTGACGCGCTGGAGCAAGCGGCGGAAGCCTTGCGTGGCCTGTCCGTCACGGCCTCGTCGCTCTTGCTGCGCCCAGGATCGACCGGGGTCGCGGACGCCGTCGACGAAGCCGCCCGCGCGCTCGGGGTCGAAGAGGCGGCGGAAATCCCGGTGCCGCCGGACGCCGACGAGGAACAGCGCCTGGTTCTCGACACGATCGCCGCCGATGTGGTTTCGGTCGGCGAAGCGGCTCAGGCGTTCAAGAGCTGTTAGCTGTCCGCTTTGGTCTTGTCGCGGTGCTGCCCGGCGATCTCGGCGTCGGGCGTGCACAGCGCGCACGGGGTGAACCCGAGCTGACGCGCCTCACCGATACCGAGCGGGATCGTGTCCCGGGTTTCGAGCCACGCGCATGTCGTCACGTGGTAGCGCGGGTATTCGTCCACGACGACGACCTCGATTTCGAGGTCCGAGACGATCGCCACATCGGCAGGGTCGCTCTTCTCCTCATCGGGGTCGCCGTTGCGCTGAGGCTCCGGAGCTTCCTCAGCGTCGCCCAGCTCACCGGCGGCGGGCATCAGGACGGTCTGCTCGGCGTCCTCGGGTTCGTCGTCGGCTTCAGACACCTCGTCGACTTCGTCGTCCGCCGTTTCCTCGGCGGGAGCGGCGACCTCGGCGGAACGCTTCTTCCGACGGCGCAGCAAGTCGAAGATGAGCAGCAACCCGGCGAAGACGGAGAGGCCGATGGAGATCCAGGCCCACAGGGAGTTCGCGGTGATGAGCGCCGCGACGAGCAGCCCCAGAGCCGCCAGTACCAGTACTAGGACGATGTAGAGCACGGTGAATTACAACACGACGGGCAAGCGAAACGGCCCCGACCCTCCGGAGAGTGCCGAGGCCGTTCCACTGTGTAGAAAAGCCCGGTAGAAATGCCGGGTAGAAATCAGCCCGCTTCGGCCCGAGGACCGAACGAGTAACCCTGTCCGCCGCCCGAGGACGACGCCGACTGCCCCGAGTTCGACGAAGACGCCGAAGCGGGAGCGGCCGAACCGCGGTCGTCGAGCTCACGCAGCTGGGACTCGAGGAACCCGCGCAGCCTCGTGCGGTACTCCCGCTCGATCGTGCGCAGCTCTTCGATCTTCTTGCCCAGCGAGCCCTTCTCCGCGTTCATGTTGTTCATGGTCTCGGTGTACTTGCGCTGAGCCTCGCGCTCCATGGTCGTCGCCTTGTCGCGCGCCTGGCGCTCCAAGGTCTCGGCACGGGTTCGCGCGTCGTTCAGCATGGTCTCGGCGCGGGTACGCGCCTCGTTCACCATCGAGTCCGACTTCGACCGTGCGTCCGAGAGCAGCTGCTCGGACTTGGTCCTCGCCTCGGCGAGCATGCCGTCCGACTCGGTCTTGGCCTCGGCGGTGAGCCGGTCGGCCATTTCCTGCGCCAGCCCGAGCACCTTGGCTGCCTGGACGTTGGGCTCCCCGTTGTCCGGCACCATCGAGTGGGCCTGGGTCTGCTCCATCGCCGACTGTGGCGGTGGCACCGGGGCCAGGCGACGCGACGGCTCGTCGCGCACCTGTGGCGGCGGGCCGACAGCTCCCGCCTTGGCGTTCTCGAGCTCTCCACGGGTGGTCTCAAGCTCATTGTCGAGCTGTTCGACCTGCTGCCGCAGCTCGTTGTTGTCCTCGATCAACCGGGCAAGCTCGGTCTCCACCAGGTCGAGGAACGCGTCCACCTCGTCCTCGTTGTAGCCCCTTTTGCCTATGGGCGGCTTGCTGAACGCGACGTTGTGCACGTCAGCGGGGGTCAACGACATCAGATCACCTCACGCACTCCATGGCCTGCAGGTCCACCCGGGCTTCCCCGAAAATCACCCTGGCGTTGTCAGCTGCATCGCGAAGAACACAACCAACAGCAGCACCATAATCGATAAGTCCAGTCCGACGCCGCCGATTCGTACGGTCGGGATGATTCGTCTGAACAGACGAACCGGTGGGTCGGTCACTGTGTAGATGGTCTCGAGCGTTACCGCAACCCCTCCGGCAGGACGCCACTCGCGAGCGAAAGCACGCACGAGTTCGACGACGATCCGTGCCGTCAGGAGGAGCCAGAAAGCGAACAGCACGTACCAGACGACCAGCAACACAGCATTCACGTAACCACTCTGCCATGCCCCGCGTCAAAAGACGCAGTTGACGGGCACGAGATGCCGATGAGTCGACAAAATCACATCCGGCTGCGCTCAGCGGTCACCGGGTGATCAGCCGCGCAGGAATAATCCGCCTTCGGCAATCCGCCGACGGTCTTCCGCGGTGACGTCCACATCGGGCGGTGAGAGAAGGAACACCTTGTTGGTGACCTTGTCCATCGACCCGCGCAACGCGAAAGCGAGCCCCGCGGCGAAGTCGACAAGACGCTTCGCGTCCGCGTTCTCCATCTCGGTGAGGTTCATGATCACCGGGATGCCTTCGCGATAGTGCTCGCCGATCGCCCGCGCCTCCGCGTAGCTCGTCGGATGCAGCGTCGTGATCCGGCTCAGCGGGTCACGGGCGGCCGGACGGACCGGCTCCGTGACCGGACGCAGCCGGGCGACCGGTTCCGGCTGACGATCCATCGCCAGCGCCCCGTGGACCGCCGGCTCCGCTGCGACCACGGAGCGTGACCGAGTCCGGGCGACGGGCTCGTCATAAGTGTCTTCGACGTCCCGGTAACGTCCACCCCGCGACCGGGCTGGTGGCTCGTCGTAGTCGTACTCGTCGTCGGCATATTCCTTTGAGGCGTAGCCTCGCCGGTAGTCCTCTTCGACGTCATAGCCGTCTTCGTCCGCGGGCACCATCCCGAAGTAGGCCTTCAGCTTCTGCAGCGCGCTCATGCCTCTCCCTAGCCTTAGCCGCGTCCCGCACCGTGCTCCCCCGCCCTCGTCACCACTCCCCGTAGCGACGAGACGGTATTCCCTAGGGCGAGGCTAAACCGCGCCCACCGAGCAACGCGGTTCCGACACGCACACAGGTCGAGCCGTGCGCGATCGCCTGCTCGAGATCATTGCTCATTCCGGCGGAGAGTTCACGGGCTTTTGGGTGATCTTCCCGTAGACGTTCCGACGCACGAGCGAGCTTCTCGAACGCCTCTGCGGGATCAGTACCCAGCGGAGCCACCGCCATAAGCCCACGGAGGTGAATATCACCCACATGGGCTATTCGGTCCGCCAACTGGCCCAATTCATTCACCCGGACGCCCCCGCGCTTCGGATCGTCATCGAGACTTACTTGAATGAGGACGTCCAACGGGTGATCGCGTTGCCCGGAATCGAGCGCCGACCTGGTCGCCTTCGCGAGCGCGTCGGCGAGACGTTCGGAGTCGACGGACTGGACCTCGTCGGCCCAGCGGACGACCGATTTGGCCTTGTTCCGCTGGAGACTGCCGACCATATGCCAGCGGATGCGGGCGTCCGGACGCAGACCGGCGACCTCTTCGGCCTTCGCGCCAGCCTCCTGATCACGGTTCTCGGCGAGATCGAGCGCGCCGAGGTCGGCGAGGAGTGCGGCGTCGAGCGCCGGGAAGGTCTTGGTGACCGCGAGCAGCCGGACCTCGTCGCGCTCCCGGCCGGCGGCCTTGCAAGCCGCGGTGATCCGGTCTTCCACCTCGGCGAGGTTGGCGGCGAGTTCCTCCTTGCGGGTGTCACTCACGAGGCGTCCAGCCACGTGATGCCCGCGATCCGGCCGGTGGTGCCGTCGCGGCGGAAGCTGAACAGCGTCTTGTCTTCGTTGGTACAGCGCGGATCGACGCCGATCTTGCCGACGCCGAGGTCGGCCAGTTGCCGCCAGAGCCCGGCGCGCAGGTCGAGCCCCGGGGTGCCTTTGCGGGTTTTGCAGGCACTGCCCGGCACATGTTTTTCGACGTCGGCGGCCATGTCGGCGGGGACTTCGTAGCAGTCGCCGCAGATCGCGGGACCGAGCAGTGCTTCGGTCCGGGCCGGTTCCGCGCCGAGTGAACGCATCGCTTCGACCGCGGCGGGGACGACGCCGACCCTGGCACCGACGCGGCCCGCGTGGACGGCGGCGACGACACCGGCTTCGACGTCGGCGAGCATGACGGGAACGCAATCGGCGACGAGCACGACGAGTGCGACGCCGGGCTCGGCCGTCACGAGAGCGTCGGTCGCTTCGGCGGCGGAGGTCTCGGAACCGTCGACGACGGTGGCGGTGCGGCCGTGGACCTGTTCCATCCACGCCAGTTTGTCCTCGGCGAGGCCGAGTTCGGTAGCGAGACGTTTGCGGTTGGCGAAGACGTCGCCCGCGTCGTCACCGACGTGATCACCGAGGTTGAAGGTGTCGAAAGGCGGCCGGGAAGCCCCGCCTGCCCTTGTCGTGACGACCCGCCGTACGCGCACGCATTCCTCCTAGACCTGAGTGAAGGCCCCCTTCACTACCTTGAGGGTAGTGAAGGGGGCCTTCACGAAAAGCAGTGACGGGTGCTGTTACCGCCGCATGAAGGGCGGCACGTCGACCTCGTCGTCCGACGGGTCGTCGTGCACCGGGGTGGCCCGACCGGGCAGGCTGCCGTGGGTCGAGTTCGAACCGATCGGCGAGTAGCCGCGCGAACCGCCGCCGGGCTGCGGGAGTCCGCCGCTCAGCGAGCCATTGCCCTCGTTACGCGAGGACGGCATCGGCGAATGCGTGCGCGTCGGCGCGACCGGGTAGCCGTTCGAACCTGTCGACGGAACCGGCGTGGCGCCCGAGGGCGGGCTCTGCACCGGCGTCGCCCCGCCGCCGTTGACCTGGCCCGCCTGGGCGGACGCGGTCGAATTCGACCGGGAGCCGAACGTCGACGGGTCGAGCTTCTTGTGGGTCGGCGTGCCCGCGTCGAAACCGGCCGCGATCACGGTGACCCGGACCTCGTCGCCGAGCGAGTCGTCGATGATCGTCCCGAAGATGATGTTCGCGTCGGGGTGCGCGGACTCCTGCACCAGCGACGCGGCCTCGTTGATCTCGAACAGGCCGAGGTCCGACCCGCCCGCGATCGACAGCAGCGCGCCGTGCGCCCCGTCCATGGACGCTTCCAGCAGCGGCGAGTTGATCGCCTTTTCCGCCGCCTGGATGGCCCGGCCCTCACCGCGTGCCGAGCCGATGCCCATCAGCGCGGAGCCCGCGCCGGACATGACGCTCTTGACGTCGGCGAAGTCCAGGTTGATCAGACCCGGCGTGGTGATCAGGTCGGTGATGCCCTGGACACCCGAAAGCAGGACCTCGTCCGCCGAGCGGAAGGCGTCCATCAGCGAGACGCCGATGTCGCCCAGCTGCAGCAGCCGGTCGTTCGGGATGACGATCAGGGTGTCGCATTCGTTGCGCAGCTGCTGGATGCCGTCCTCGGCCTGCTTGCTGCGGCGTTTGCCCTCGAAGGTGAACGGACGGGTGACGACGCCGATGGTCAGCGCGCCGAGTTTGCGGGCGATCTGGGCGACGACGGGCGCGCCACCGGTGCCGGTGCCACCGCCTTCACCCGCGGTCACGAACACCATATCGGCGCCCTTGATGACCTCTTCGATCTCTTCGCGGTGGTCCTCGGCGGCCTTCTGCCCCACCTCGGGGGCGGCGCCGGCACCGAGGCCGCGGGTCAGTTCCCGGCCGATGTCGAGCTTGACGTCGGCGTCGGACATGAGCAGTGCCTGAGCGTCGGTGTTCACCGCGATGAACTCGACACCCTTGAGGCCGACCTCGATCATGCGGTTCACGGCGTTCACTCCGCCGCCGCCGATACCGACGACCTTGATCACCGCAAGGTAGTTGTGCGGGGGCGTCATCGGAGCCGCCTTCCTGATCGTGTGTGCTCGTGCTGCCCGCCGGTCGCTGAGCCTGTGCCGAACCCTCGAGCTGAAGTTCAGATTGAGAGTTATGTCAACTGCCGACGTTGAAGCAGGACGGTATGCACCAGGCAGGCTCGAATCCAGTAGCCACGCCGTGTGTCGCAAAGGTGTTTTGCCACAACATGTTCCCGGGCGCAAGAGCGAGACCCCGCCGCAGCGCCGAACGGCGGCCTGGTAAGAGCGAAGATCAGGTGGGCATCGACATGACCATGACGACGTCCTTCGACGGCGATCCGGTCGGTGATCCACCCGCCTGTTCGACGCTGAGCGCGAACTTCTCGGCCCCGCCGAGTCCGTCTGCGACCAGCAGCGCACCGTCCTGACCACCGGAAATGAGCCCGGCGGGCTTCGGCGCGGCACCCGGGTACATGAACCAGGCCTGGTAGGTCCGGCCCGGATCGTTCTTCCGCAGCTGGGCGGCCATGAAGACGAGCCGGTCCTTCGAGCGCGACATCATCACGGTTCCGCCGCCCCCGACGGAGGCCTCGGCATGGCCGGTCCGGAGATCGGCGGCCGAAAGGACGTCGGCGACCGGCGCGTACCGGTCCGCGTACTCCGCCGCCCGTTCCCGCGCGGCGGTCAGCTGCGAGTGGTTGTCGTAGGCGATGCCGCCGAACACGGCGGTGCCCGCCAGCCCGACGATCGCCGCGGCGGCCGCGGCGATCGCCCAGCGCGGGGCGCGGCGGCGGCCCTTGACGCGTTCCCCGGTTTCGAAACGTGTCTTCGGCGGCTGCTGCCGGGTCGCCATCGCCTGCGCGAGCACACGGCGTTTGAGTTCGGGCGGCGGGTCTTCGGCCAGCGCGGCGCCGAGCCGGGTCGCGGTCATCTGGAGTTCCAGGACCTCTTGAGCGCACGAAGCGCACTCGCCGAGATGCCGCTGGAACTGGGCACGCTCCACTTCGGACAGTGCGTCGACGGCGTAGGCGCCGGTGAGCGTGTGCATTTCGGGCATCGTCATGCCGTCACCCCCAAACAGTCCCGGAGCCTGATCAGGCCGTCCCGGAGTCGAGTCTTGATGGTCCCGTGCGGGGTTCGCAGCACTTCCGCGACCTCGCGATAGGTATAGCCCTGGTAATAGGCGAGCAGCACGGATTCCCGTTGCAGCTCGGTCAGGCTGGTCAGGCAGCGGCGCACCTGCGAACGCTCCCAGCGGGCCGTGACGGCCTCGGCCACCTCGTCGAAGGGCCGGGCGCGGGCGGCCTCGAAGGTCGCCTTGACCTCGCGGTCCGAGCTGGCCCGTGCCGAACGGACGCGGTCGACGGCGCGGCGGTGCGCGAGCGTCATGGCCCAGTTCAGCGCGCTCCCCCGTTGTGGGGAATAGCGCGAGGCCGTACGCCACAGCTCCACCATGACCTCCTGGGTGACCTCTTCCGACTGCGCGGAGTCACGGAGGATTCGCCGCACCAGGCCGAAGATCGGACCGGCGATCTGGTCGTACAGGGTTTCGAAGGCCCGCTCGTCGCCCTTCGCGACCCGGACGAGCAGATCCTCGGCCGTCGGACCGGCCGGTTCGCCGTCCCCGGGAACGGGCGCCATCCGGCGCGGGCGTGCCGATTCATCCATCAAGCGTGCCTCCGGCCGTCTGTGGTGTCCGCGGGGACCGTGGGGTTATCGGTGCCTTCTTCAACCACAGTTTGACCCCGTGCCGCCGGATCAGCACGGAGACCCGGTGCGGCATGAGCGGACGGGTGATCAGCATGTGCACCAGCCATTTGGCGGTGGCGGGCCGCCGCACGCCACGCAGCGACGCGGTCAGCGGTGTCTCCCCGCCCTGCCGGAGTGCGATCTTGACCGAGAGCAGCGACTCCGGCCGCGGCACCGCCATCCGGTACTCGCCGTCCATCGACTGGAACGGCGAGACGTAGAACTCCTTGTCCGCGCGGGCGATCCCGTCGGCGTCGGGGCGCAGGAGGTACGCGTGCCTGCCGCGGTAGGTGTTGTGGACCTCGGCGACGACGCATTCGAGTTCGCCGTCGGGCCGGTGGCACCAGTAGAGGGTGATCGGGTTGAAGTTGTGCCCGAGCATCCGCGCGCCCGCGAGCATCAGGACCCGGCCGCCTTGAAGGTCGACACCACGCGCCGCGAGCCAGCGGTCCAATTTGGACCGGATGCTGGAGGTGTCCTCGGGTGCGAAGTGGTCTCGTGAGTCGAAGCGGGCGAAGGGCCGAAGCCACTTCGGAAGCTTTGGCGGCGCGTCGAGGTCGATGAGCCACAGATAGACGCGGTGGGCGAACGAGATCGGCGGATCGTTGCGCCGGACATGCGCCACCGTGGAGTCGTAGAGCACGGCCATGACGGTCACCATCGCACCCCGAAGTTCTCGGCCGCGCGGACGCCGGACGCGCAGCCGTCCTCGTGGAACCCCCAGCCGTGGTACGCCCCGGCGTAAGCGACCGTGTCGTCGTTGAGTTCGGGCAGCCGTCGCTGGGAAGCGACGGCTTCCGGCGTGTAGACGGGGTGTTCGTAGTTCACCTTGGCCAGCACCGCTCCGTCGTCGGGGGCGGTGCCGGGGTTGAGCGTGACGACGTAGCCGGTCGGCTCGTCGAGCCGCATCAGGCGGTTCATGTCGTAGGACACCTGGACCGCGCCGAGGTCGGCACCACAGGACGGCGTGGCGTAGTTCCAGCCGGCCCGCGCCGATTCCGCCGTCGGGAGCACGCCGGTGTCGGTGTGCAGCCACGCCTCGTTGCTGGAGTACCGGAACGAGCCGAGGACGGCACGCTCGGCCTCTGTCGGCGACGCGAGCAGCGCCAACGCCTGATCCGCGTGCGTGGCCAGGACGACCTTGTCGAGCCGGTGCCGGGTGTCGGCGTCGTCGCGGACCTCGATGCCGCGCGCGGTGCGCCTGACCGAACGGACCGGCGTCGACAGGTGCACGGCGGTCAGCTGCTTGGCGGCCAGATCGACGTACTCACGGGAACCGCCGACGACGGTGCGCCAGCTCGGGGACCCGCCGACCGACAGCATCCCGTGATTGCGAAGGAATTCGAACAGGTAGCGCGCGGGGTACTTGAGCGTGTCGTTCCGGTCGGCCGACCAGACGGTCGAGACGACCGGGAGCATGAAATGGTCGACGAAGTACTTCGTGTACCCGCCGATCGCGAGGAACGCGCCGAGGGTGACGTCACCGGCTTCGGGCGCTTCGAGCACACGCTTCGCGTGCCGGTGGAAGCGTTTGACGTCGGCGAGCATCCGCAGATAGCGCCCGCGTGCGGCGTTGCGTGGCTGGGCGAAGAGGCCCTTCAGGCCCTTCGCGCCGGCGTACTGGAGGCCGCAGCCGTCGCAGCGGATGCTCATCGACATCTCGGTGTCGCGGGTGGCCACGCCCAGTTCGGCGAACAGCCGGAGCAGGTTCGGGTAGGTGCGCTCGTTGTGCACGATGAACCCGGAGTCGACGCCGACGGTGCCGCCGTGCGCGCTCGGGACGTCGTGGGTGTGCGCGTGCCCGCCCAGCCTGTCTTCGGCTTCGAACAGCAGCACTTCATAGCGGCGTTGCAGCAGGTACGCGGCCGTGAGGCCGGCGACTCCGCTGCCGATGACTCCGATGCGTTGACCCGTGGTGTGCACGTGAGGTATTCGGAGCCGGATCGCGAGAGGATTGGATCGCGTGAAACGGCGCGTCATCCGACCCATCCCTTTCCGGTCCGGGAGCGAATGACGACTATGCCGAACAGTCCCGCGTCCCGCCTAGTCCCGTTCGTCGAGCGGCTCATCGGTGGTTCCCTCCCGGTCGGTCTCCGCACCTGGGACGGCGTCCGCGCCGGTCCGCCGGACGCCCCGACCGTGGTCCTCCGCAACCGCCGCGCGCTGCGCCGTCTCCTCTACGCCCCCGGCGAACTGGGACTGGCGAGGGCCTATGTCTCGGGTGATCTCGATGTCGAAGGCGACCTCGCCGACGGATTCCGCCGGATCTGGGCACTGACCCGGTCCGGCGCCGTGCGCGGCGCGAAGCTCGGCGCACGCGAATGGGCCGAGGCGCTCCGGCTCGCGGTGAGCCTCGGCGTCGTCGGGCCGCCGCCCAAACCGCCAGCCGAAGAGGCGCGGCTGTCGGGGAAACTGCACAGCCTGCTCCGCGACAAGTCCGCGATTTCGCACCACTACGACCTCAGCAACGCCTTCTACCAGCTGCTGATGGACGAATCGATGGCCTACTCGTCGGCGTACTGGACGTCCGAGGAGGTGGGCTACGACCTCGAACAGGCCCAGTGGGACAAGCTCGAACTGATCTGCCGCAAACTCGACCTGCGGCCGGGGATGCGGCTGCTCGACGTCGGCTGCGGCTGGGGTTCGCTGCTGGTGCACGCGGCGAAACACCACGGCGTGCACGCCGTCGGCATCACGCTTTCGGCGGAACAGGTACAGCACGTCCGCGGCCGCCTCGCCCAGCACGATCTGGAGGATCGCGTCGAAGTCCGCAGGCAGGACTATCGCGAACTGGTGGATGAGCCCTTCGACGCCGTCGCCACCATCGAGATGGGTGAACACGTCGGCGAGGAGAACTACCCCGAGTACACGCGGACGCTGTTCCGCATGCTCAAGCCCACCGGGCGGCTGGTCCTGCAACAGATGTCCCGCGGCGCGGTGGCACCCGGCGGCGGCGCGTTCATCGAGCGCTACATCGCCCCCGACATGACGATGCGGCCGCTGAGCCGCACGCTCGGGCACCTGGAGAACGCCGGATTCGAGATCCGCGACGTCCACGCGCTGCGCGAGCACTACGTGTGGACGGCCCGGGCCTGGGAGAAGACCCTGGAGAGCAACTGGGACGACGTCGTGGCGCTGATCGGCGAATCCGGCGCGCGGGTCTGGCGGCTCTATCTGGTCGGCGGCGCGCTCGCGTTCGAGGAGAACCGGATGGGCGTGGACCAGATCCTCGCGGTCCGCTCGTCCGACGAGGGTTCGAGCGCGCTGCCCGCCACCCGGGAGTGGTCCTGATGTCTCTCGGGGGGACCCTGCTCGTCACCGCCGGGGTGACCCTGCTGGCGGTCGTCTTCACGTTCGGCATCGCGCTGGCGCGCAAGCGGTACGACACCATCGACACGTTCTGGGGGCCGGGCTTCGCGCTCGTCGCGCTGGTCGCGGCCCCGCTCGGGGACGGGTCGGTGGCGCTGCGCGTGGTCGCCGCGGCGCTGACGGCGATCTGGGGTGTGCGTCTCGGCGTGCACCTCCACCTGCGCAACCACAAGCTGCCCGAAGACCCCCGCTACGTGCGGATGGCGGAACGCGCCGGCCCGAATCCGGCGCTCAAGCTGTTCGTCCGCGTGTACCTGCTCCAGGCGGTGGTGCTCTGGTTCGTGTCGCTCCCGGTCCAGTTCGCGATGTACGGCGACTCCTTCGGCGTGACGGCGTGGCTCGGCGTCGCGGTGTGGCTGGTCGGCTTCGGGTTCGAGACCGTCGGCGACGAGCAGCTGCGCCGTTTCAAGGCCGACCCGGGCAACAAGGGGAAGGTGCTCGACAGCGGGCTGTGGCGCTACACGCGGCATCCCAACTACTTCGGGGACGCGTGCGTGTGGTGGGGCCTCTACCTGCTGGCGTGTTCGAGCTGGGTGGGGGCGGCGACCGTGCTGTCGCCGATCGCGATGACGTACACGCTGGCCAAGGGCACCGGAAAACCTTTGCTGGAGAAGGGTTTGCGGCGATCCCGGCCGGGATACGCGACGTATGTCGAGCGGACCAGCGGGTTCTTCCCGCTGCCCCCGCGCCGTACTACTCCCCGGTGAGGCCGTCGGTCAGCTCGCGCAACAGGTCGAGGTGGCCGGCGTGCCTGCCGGTCTCCTCGATCATGTGCGCGACCACGAACCGCACGTTGACCTTGCGATCGCCGCGGAAGGCGACCTCGTCGTCCAGCCCCATCCTGGCGACGATCTTGCGGCTCCGCTCGCATTCGGCCTCGTAGGCGGCGATCAGCTGCTCGACCGGGGTCTGCATGGCGACCCGGAACTCGGCGTCGGGGTCGGCTTCGAGCGCCTCCTTCCAGACGTCCTCTTGGCCGTCGAGCACCACGTTGAACCAGTACTGCTCGACCAGGGTCAGATGCCCGAGCAGACCGGCGACGGTGGTCAGCTCGCTGGGCACGAGCGGCCGCCGGGCCTGTTCGTCGGTGAGCCCGGAGCACTTCCACACCACGGTGGCGCGGAGGAAGTCGAGAAAACCGTTCAGCTGGGTGCGCTCATCGCCGGTGAGCGGTGGTTCGGGACGTTTCGGTTCGTCGGTCATGGTGGTGCAGTCTGCCGGGCCCCACCGACGGTTCGCGAGCGAGTTCTCGAGCCGGGCGGTCCACCATCTGCCGCAGGGCGGTGGTCCATGTCCGACCGGGGTCCCATCGTTCGAGTGAAACCGGCGGTAATTAGCGCCCGCGAAACATGACGACCACCCGCCCGTCATGTCAGGCTGGTGCAGTTGTGCCCATCGCCGAAGTACCGAGAAAGGTCACTGATGTCAGGCCCCCAGCTGAGCGCACTCGATGTCGCTTTCCTTTGCCTGGAAAGCGAAACGACGCCCATGCACATGGGCGCGGTGGTCACCTTCCGTCCGCACGGGCAGGTGCACGCGCGTAAGCTGACCGCGTTGCTCGCCGAGCGGGCCTCGCGGATCCCGAAGCTTCGCCAGCGTCCTCGCGCCGCGCTGTTCCCGCCCGGCGCCGCCAGCTGGGCGGAGGACCCGAATTTCGTTGCCAGTGAACATATTTCACATCACCACTTGAGTTCCCTGTACGAACCGGACCCGCTCTCCGCCTACGCGTCGCGGTGGATGGGACGACCGCTCGACACCGGAAAACCCTTGTGGGACTTGCATCTCGTCACCGGCCTGCCGGACGGCGAGTTCGCGCTGCTGCTGAAACTGCACCACGCGCTCACCGACGGTGCCGGCGCGTACGCCGTCGCCGCGGCCCTGCTCGACGCACTCCCCCGCAAGGCGAGGCGCGTGCACAGCGGGGCCGAACCGCCCGCGCCACGGTCCCCTGTGGACGCGGTCAAGGACGTGCTCGGTGCCACCCTGGCCCAAGCCGGGGAGTCCGCCGGGATCGCGTCGTCGGTCGTCCGCGCGACCCGCTCCCCGCTGTCCCCGATCAGCGCGCCGCCGTCGACCGAACGCCGTCTCGGCTTCGTCCGGCTGGACACCGCCGAGATCCGGCGGATCCGCCGGACCCACGGCGGTACCGCCAACGACGTCGTGCTGGCGGTCCTCGCCGGCGCGCTGCGCGAATGGATGATCAACCGCGGCCAGCGCGCCGACGACCGGACCCTGCGGGCGCTCATCCCGGTCAGCGTGCGCGGGCGATCGGCCGAGCAACTCGGCGGCAACAAGCTGTCCGGGTATCTCTGCGATCTGCCGGTCGGCCTCGACGATCCGGTAGAGCGGCTGCTGGCCGTCCAGCGTGAGATGAGCCGGAACAAGGCCGCGGGCCCGGCCAGGGGCGCGGGCGCGTTCCCGCTGCTCGCCGACCGGATGCCGCCGATGCTGCACCGGCTGGGCACCAAGGCGGCCGGACTGGCCGCGCCGCTGTTGTTCGACCTCGTGGTGACCACGGTGCCGGTGCCGCCGAACCGGCTCACCCTCGACGGGACGCGGATCGAGAGTGTGTTCCCGTTCGTGCCGCTGGCCCCGCGGCAGGCGATCGGGATCGCGGTGGCGACCTACCGGGATTCCGTCCACATCGGACTACAGGCGAACGGGGCGGCGGTCTCGGACGTGGGTTCGCTGCGGGACGGCGTCCTCAAGTCGGCTTCGCGTCTCCTGGACACCGCTTAGCGCGTGTTATGAACGGACCTTTCATAACAAATTCTGTTATGAAAGGTCCGTTCATAACATCCGTGGGGCCGCTCAGCCGCGAAGCATCTCCGCGACCAGGAACGCCAGCTCCAGTGACTGCTGCGTGTTCAGACGCGGGTCGCAGGCGGTCTCGTACCGGCCCGAGAGGTCCAGATCCGAGATCTCCTGCGCGCCGCCGAGGCATTCGGTGACGTCCTCGCCGGTCAGCTCGACGTGGATGCCGCCGGGGTAGGTGCCGAGCTTGCGGTGCACCTCGAAGAAGCCCTGGACCTCGTCCACGATGCGGTCGAAGTGCCGGGTCTTGTAACCCGTCGACGACTCGTGCGTGTTGCCGTGCATCGGGTCGCACTGCCAGATGACCTTGTGCCCGGACGCCTCGACCTTCTCGACGATCGCGGGCAGCACCTCGCGGACCTTGCCGTTGCCCATCCGGGCGATCAGCGTCAGCCTGCCGGGCTCGTTGCGCGGGTCGAGCCGCCGGACGTACTCGACGGCCTGCTCTGGCGTGGTCGTCGGGCCGATCTTGAGGCCGATCGGGTTGGCCAGCAGTTCGGCGAAGGCGATGTGCGCGCCGTCGAGCTGCCGGGTCCGCTCGCCCACCCACAGGAAGTGCGAGGACAGGTTGTACAGCTTCGGGTTCGTCGCGTCCGCGCGGTCCATCCGCAGCAGCGAGCGCTCGTAGTCCAGCAGCAGCGCCTCGTGGCTGGCGAAGATCTCGGTGGATTGCAGCGAGGTGTCGGTGACCCCGCAGGCCGACATGAACCGCAGGCCGCGGTCGATCTCCGCGGCCAGCGCCTCGTAGCGCTCGCTGGCGGGCGAGGACTTCACGAAGTCCTTGTTCCAGTCGTGCACCTGGTGCAGGTCCGCCATCCCGGCGCCGGTGAGCGCGCGGACGAGGTTCATCGCGGCGCCCGCGTTGGCGTAGGCGCGGATCATCCGGCCGGGGTCCGGCACGCGGAGTTCGGGCTTGGCGACGAGCGAGTTGATGATGTCGCCGCGGTACACCGGCAGGCCGAGCGCGTCGGTGGAGGCCGAACGCGGCTTCGCGTACTGGCCGGCGATCCGGCCGACCTTCACCACCGGCAGGCTCGCGCCGTAGGTGAGGACGACGGCCATCTGCAAGAGCGTGCGCAGGTTGGCGCGGATATGCGGTTCGGTGTTCGACTCGAACGTCTCCGCGCAGTCACCGCCCTGCAGCAGGAACGCTTCGCCGCGGGCGACCATGGCGAGCCGGTCGGAGAGCCGGTCGATCTCGGCGGGGACGGTGATCGGCGGCACGCTTTCCAGCACGCCGCGTACGCGTTTCGTCAGCTCGGGGTCCGGCCATTCGGGCTGCTGCGCCGCCGGCCGGGAAAGCGCGTCGTCGAGCCGATTGCGCAGCTCGGGAGGGAGAGGAGGCAGTTCGGGGAGCGTGTCGACGGGAACGTCCACTGTCCAGTTCACAGGCACCAGGATATGCCGCCTCGAAAGCCGCCCGCCCACCGGGACGAAGCTCCCAAAAGGTGGACGGGCGGCACGGTGTGCTCAGGCGGCCTGCGCCTTGTTGTAGAGGTTCTGGACGTCCGCGCCGAAGTACGGACCGAACATGTAGCCGGGCAGGAAGGTGTAGCCGAAACTGTTCACCGACGCCTGGACACCCGCGCCGGTCGCCTCGCTGAAGTTGAGGAACCACGGTCCGCCACTCGAGCCACCGGTCATGTTGCAATTCATCCCGTGATCCTTGGTCAGCAGGAAGTCGGTGATCGTGCTTCCGCTGCAATAGATCAGCTTCGTGCCGTCGTACGGCGCCGCCGCCGGGTAACCGAACGTGTACATCGACTGGTTGCGCGCCTGGTTGAACGCGATCCCCTGTGCGCCGACGACGTCGGTCAGCTTCTGCCCGTTGAGCGGGTTGACCACGGCCGCGCCGACGTCGTAGTTCATGTCTTCGCTCGCTTCCCACTGCGGAGTGGTCAGCGTGCTCTTCGCGGCCCAGGTGCCGTAGGGCGTGTTGCCGTTGTTGTAGCCGGGCGCGAAGGTCCAGTTGGTGTGCCAGGCGCCCTGGTACTTCACGCAGTGCCCGGCGGTGATGACGACGCTGCCGTTCGCGCTGGTGACAGCGTCACCGGAGCACGACGCGTTCCGCCCGCCCATGGTGAAGAACACCCGGCCCGCGGTCTGCACGACCTTGCCTGCCCCGGTCCACGCGCCGCCGCCGTTGGGGATGCTCTGGATGATCGTGCTCTCCCCTTTCGCGACGTCCTTGGGCGAAAGCTTCGGGGCCTTGACCAGCTGTTCGATCGGGATCGCCGACCGCATCCGCTCGGGCGTCCAGTACGCCGCGACCACCCCCGCGTCGGCCGACGCCTGTTGCTCGGCCGGAGCCGCTTGCGCGGGACTCGCGACCGCCGTCAGCGCCGTCACCGCCAATCCCACGAGCGCCGCCAGGATCCCCGTCCGGGAAGCCGTCCTCTTCATGGCGTACCACCTTTCGCCACCGGTGAATTGCCGTATGACTTGCACGACATTCTGAAAGTATTTGTCTCACTACTGGGCGTACAAGCGGCCGTTCGGCCGTATCAGTGGTCGCGTATGGGCCGTTCGGCCGAGCGCGGCGAACACCGCGGGCGAGAACGTGAATCCTCACCCTCGGCGTTCGGAAACGGCCCTATCCGACTCGGTGGCGGTCCTGCCGCAACAACCCGAGGTCGACCGGTGTCAAGGTCGCGGATTTCAGCAGTTCGCGGATCAGGTTGCGCTTCAACGCATCACCGACCGGCTCACCGACTTCTTCCCTGTTTTCCTCATGCGGCAGAGCTTGACGGAGCGGCGGCCCTACCTCGTCGTTCCCGGGACTGATCCCGGTCCTCCACCTTGGGCGGGAGCCTCCCCCTTGCCGTTCGTCATCTCCGCCGGATGTCGCGAAAGCCACTTTCGGGACACTAGATGTCTCGAAAGTGGCTTTCGCGACACGTCGCCGACGCCCCTGCCGGGATCAGACGACGGCGAGCGGCAACGCCGTCGGGTGCACCGGCGCGGGCAGGTCCGAAGCACCGGTGAGATAGGCGTCGACGGCGCTGGCCACCGAGCGTCCCTCGGCGATCGCCCACACCACCAGCGAGGCACCGCGGTGCGCGTCGCCGCAGACGAACACGCCGGGCGAGGAGGTCTGCCAGTCCGCGCCGCACGAAAGCGTGCCGCGTTTGGTCAGCGACAGGCCGAGTCCGTCCAGCAGCGGCATGTGCTCGACACCCTCGAACCCGATCGCGAGCAGCACGAGGTCGGCGGGCAGTTCCTCGACCTCGTCGTTGACCGGGGTCACCATGCGCTTGCCGGTCTCGGGGTCCTTGACCACGCGGACCTGCCGGAGTTCGACGGCGCGCACGTTGCCGTCGTCGTCACCGAGGAACCGGGTGACCGCGACGGCGAACTTGCGCTCGCCCGCCTCCTCGTGCGCCGGGTAGGTGCGCAGGATGTACGGCCAGGTCGGCCACGGCGACCGCTCATCGTCCCTTGTGGACGGTGGCGTCGGGTACTGGTCCAGCTGCGTGACCGAAAGCGCGCCCTGCCGGGTCGCGGTGCCGTACGAGTCGGCGCCGGTGTCACCGCCGCCGATGATCACGACGTGCTTGCCCGCCGCGTCGACCGGCGACGGTCCGTCGCCCTCGACGTACTTGTTGGCCGGGACCAGATGTTCCATCGCCAGATGGATCCCGGACAGCTCGCGCCCTGGCGTCGTCGTGTCGTCGCGGCCGCGCAGCGCGCCGACGGCGAGCACCACCGCGTCGTAGTCCGCCCGGAGTTCCTCGACGGTCAGGTCGACGCCGACCTCGCAGCCGGTGACGAACTTCGTGCCCTCCTTGCGGAGTTGCGCGAGCCGCCGGTCGAGGCCCTTCTTCTCCATCTTGAACTCGGGGATGCCGTACCGCAGCAGGCCGCCGAGCCGGTCGTCCCGTTCGTAAACGGTCACTTCGTGGCCGGCGCGGGTCAGCTGCTGCGCGGCGGCGAGACCGGCCGGGCCGGAGCCGACGACCGCGACCCGCTGGCCCGACGAGACCTCCGAGATCTGCGGCTGGACGTAGCCCGCTTCCCAGGACTGGTCGGCGATGGTCTGCTCGACGCGTTTGATCGCCACCGGACCACCGGACAGCGGCGAGACCGACAGGACGCAGCCCGCCTCGCACGGCGCGGGGCACAGCTTCCCGGTGAACTCGGGGAAGTTGTTGGTCGCGTGGAGCCGGTCGCTCGCCGCGGCCCAGTCGCCGCGGCGCACCAGGTCGTTCCACTCCGGGATCAGGTTGCCCAGCGGGCAGCCGGAACCACTGGAGTGACAGAACGGGATGCCGCAGTCCATGCACCGCGAGGCTTGCTTGCGCACCTTTTCGTTGCGCTCACCGGGTTCCACGTCGGCGTACACCTCGCCCCAGTTGGCGAGACGCTCCTCTTTGGACTTCTTCTTCGGCTCTTCGCGCTCGTACTTCAGGAAACCCGTCGGATCAGCCACGAGCGGCCTCCATGATCGCTTCGTCGACGTCGCGGCCCGCGGCACGCGCCGCCTTCGCCGCGTCAAGGACACGCTGGTAGTCGCGGGGCATCACCTTGGTGAACGCCGCCGAGCGACGCGGCCAGTCGCCGAGCAGCGACGCGGCCACGGCCGAACGTGTGAGGTCGTAGTGCTTCTGCACGGTTTTCTTGAGCCAGGCGAGATCCTCGGACCGGGGGGTCAGGAGGTTCACCATCTCCTCGTTGACCCGGCTCCGGTCGAGGTCGAGCACGTAGGCCTCGCCGCCGGACATACCCGCCGCGAGGTTGCGCCCGGTCGGGCCGAGCACCACGGCCTGCCCGCCGGTCATGTACTCGAAGGCGTGGTCACCGACGCCCTCGGCGACGACCACCGCGCCGGAGTTGCGCACGCAGAACCGTTCGCCGACCTGGCCGCGCAGGAACATCTCCCCGCCGGTGGCTCCATAGGCGAGCGTGTTCCCGGCGATGGTCTGGCCTTCGGCGGCGAACTTCGCGTCCGGATGCGGGCGCACGATGATCCGCCCGCCGGACAGGCCCTTGCCGACGTAGTCGTTCGCGTCGCCGACCATGTCGAGGGTGATGCCGCGCGGCAGGAACGCGCCGAGCGACTGCCCGGCGGAACCGGTGAGCAGCACGTGGATCGTGTCCTCTGGCAGGCCCTCGCCACCGTAGCGGCGGGTGATCTCGGAGCCGAGCAGTGTGCCGACGGTCCGGTTCACGTTCCGCACCGGCAGTTCCAGCCGGACCGGATGAGCGTCCTCCAGCGCCGCCTCGGCGAGCTGGATCAGCGTCCGGTCGAGCGCGTGTTCCAGACCGTGGTCCTGGGTCCGCGTGCGCCGCTTCGCCCCGCCGTACGGGGTCTCGGTGGGCATCTCGAAGATCGGCGAGAGGTCGAGCCCGGAGGCCTTCCAGTGCTCGATCGCCTTGTCGGTGTCCAGGATCTCGGCGTGGCCGATCGCCTCGTCGAGGGTACGGAAACCGAGTGCCGCCAACGTTTCCCGGACTTCTTCGGCGACGAACCGGAAGTAGTTGACGACGTGGTCGGCTTGGCCGGTGTACCGTTTGCGCAGATCCGGGCTCTGGGTCGCGACGCCGACCGGGCAGGTGTCGAGGTGACAGACGCGCATCATGACGCAGCCTTCGACGATCAGCGGCGCCGTCGCGAAGCCGTACTCCTCCGCGCCGAGCAGCGCGGCGATGACGACGTCCTTGCCGGTCTTCATCGCGCCGTCGACCTGCACGGTGATCCGGTCACGCAAACCGTTGAGCAGCAACGTCTGCTGGGTCTCGGCGAGTCCGATCTCCCACGGCGTCCCCGCGTGCTTGAGCGAGTTCATCGGAGAGGCGCCGGTGCCGCCGTCGTGGCCGGAGATCAGCACGACGTCGGCGTGCGCCTTGGACACGCCCGCCGCGACCGTGCCGACGCCGAGCGAGGACACCAGCTTCACGTGGATGCGGGCGTTCTCGTTGGCGTTCTTGAGGTCGTGGATCAGCTGGGCGAGATCCTCGATCGAGTAGATATCGTGGTGCGGCGGCGGCGAAATGAGCCCGACGCCCGGAGTGGAGTGCCGCGTGCGCGCGATCCACGGGTACACCTTGTTCGGCGGCAGCTGCCCGCCCTCGCCCGGTTTCGCGCCCTGCGCCATCTTGATCTGAATGTCGTCGGCGTTGACCAGGTATTCGCTCGTGACACCGAATCGGCCGCTCGCGACCTGCTTGATCGCGCTGCGCCGCTCCGGGTCGTACAGGCGCTCGGGGTCTTCGCCGCCCTCACCGGTGTTGGACCGGCCGCCGATGCGGTTCATCGCGATGGCGAGGGTTTCGTGTGCCTCGGCCGAAATCGAGCCATAGGACATAGCGCCGGTGTTGAAGCGCTTGAAGATCGCCTCGACGGGCTCGACCTCGTCCAGCGGGACGGGCTCGCGGGTGCCCTCGCGGAAGGCGAACAGCCCGCGCAGCGCGCCGCCCTGACGGTAGAGGCGGTGCACCTCGTCGGAGTACTGCTTGTACACCTCTTCGCGGCCGGTCTTCGTCGCGTGCTGCAACAGGAAGACGGTCTCCGGGGTGAACAGGTGCAGTTCGCCCTCGCGGCGGTACGCGTACTCGCCGCCGGTCTCGAGTCCACGGTGGACCCGGTCGGTCGGGTTGTCCGGGTACGCGCGGCGATGGCGCGTGGCGACCTCTTCGGCGAGCACGCTCAGGCCGACGCCGCCGAGCTTCGACGACGTCCCGGTGAAGTACTCGTCGAGCAGATCCTGAGCCAGGCCGAAGGATTCGAAGACCTGCGCGGCGGTGTACGCGCCGACGGTCGAGATGCCCATCTTCGACATGATCTTCAGGACGCCCTTGACGAGCGCCTTGACGTAGTTGCGGATCGCCTTGGCGGGCTCGATGCCGGTGATCGCACCGGTCGAGATCATGTCCTCGATGGTCTCGAAGGCCAGGTACGGGTTCACCGCGGCGGCGCCGTAGCCCAGCAGCAGCGCGATATGGTGGACCTCGCGGGCGTCACCGGTCTCGACGACCAGCGCGACACGAAGCCTTTCCTTGGTGCGCACCAGATGGTGGTGTACCGAGGACACCAGCAGCAGCGACGGGATCGGCGCCATGCGGTGGTCGGAGTCGCGGTCGGACAGCACCAGTGTGCGCGCGCCCGCCGCGATCGCCTCGGAGGCCTCGCGCCGGACCCGTTCGATCGCGGACGCCAGCGCGTCGGCGCCACCGTCCACTTCGTACAGTCCGGAAAGGACACTGCACGCGAAGCCGGGGAGGTCGCCGTCGTCGTTGATGTGGATCAGCTTGGCGAGTTCGTCGTTGTCGATCACCGGATACGGCAGCTGCACATGGCGGCAGGAGGCCGGGCCGGGGGCGAGCAGGTTCCGCTCGGGGCCCATGATCCGGCTCATCGAGGTGACGAGCTCTTCGCGGATCGCGTCCAGCGGCGGATTCGTGACCTGCGCGAAGTTCTGCTTGAAGTAGTCGTAGAGCAGCCGCGAACGCTGCGAGAGCACCGCGGGCGGACTGTCGGAACCCATCGAACCGATCGGCTCCGCCGCCTTGGCCACCATCGGCGCGAGGAGGATCTTCAGCTCTTCTTCGGTGTAGCCGAAGGAAAGCTGGCGCCGCAGGACCGAATCGTGGCTCTGCACGATGTGGTCGCGGTCGGGCAGGTCGGCGATCTGCAGGAGACCGGCGTGCAACCAGCCCTCGTACGGGAGTTCCTTGGCCAGCTCCGATTTGACCTCTTCGTCGTCGACGATCCGGCCAGCTTCGGTGTCCACAAGGAACATGCGGCCGGGCTTGAGGCGTCCCTTGGCCACGACGTCCGCGGGGGCGACGTCGAGGACCCCGGCCTCACTGGCCAGCACGACACGGTCGTCGGCGGTGCGCCACCATCGGGCGGGGCGCAGGCCGTTGCGGTCCAGCACCGCGCCGACGAGCGTGCCGTCGGTGAAGGTGACACAGGCCGGGCCGTCCCACGGTTCCATCAGGCTGGCGTGGAACTGGTAGAACGCACGACGCTGGGCGTTCATCCCGGTGTGGTTCTCCCACGCCTCGGGGATCATCATCAGCACCGCGTGCGGCAGCGACCGCCCGCCGAGGTGCAGCAGCTCCAGCACCTCGTCGAAGGAGGCGGAGTCCGACGCGTCGGCCGAGCAGATCGGGTACAGGCGGGTGAGGTCGCCGGGGATCAGGTCCGATTCGAGCAGCGCCTCACGGGCGCGCATGCGGTTGCGGTTGCCCCGGATGGTGTTGATTTCGCCGTTGTGCGCGACGAACCGGAACGGATGCGCCAGCGGCCACGACGGGAAGGTGTTGGTGGAGAACCGGGAGTGCACGAGCGCGATGGCGCTGGTGAGCCGGGTGTCGGTCAGGTCGGTGAAGAAGAGCGGGAGCTGCTCGGGGGTCAGCATTCCCTTGTAGACGATCGTCCGCGAGGACAGACTTGGAAAGTACGTCCCGCACCCACTGGTCACGCTCTCGTTCTCGACGCGCTTGCGCAGGCAGAAGGCCAGGCGATCCAGTTCGAGCCCGCCGGGGCGCCGCCCGTTGGTCTCGGCGCCCGCGACGAACAGCATCGCGAAATGCGGCGCCACCGACCGCGCCGTCGGGCCGATGTCGGCGCGGTCGGCGTCGACCGGGACCTCGCGCCAGCCGAGGACGTCGAGGCCCTCTTCGGTGGCGATCCGCTCGATCAGGGCGACGGCCTTGCCGCGCTCCTCGGTGTCCGAGGGCAGGAAACCGATCCCGGTCGCGTAGGTCTGATGACCGTCCGCGTCCGCCTCGGGCAGGGCGAACTCCACTTCGGCCCGCAGCAGCCCGTCGGGCAGCTGCAACAGGATGCCCGCACCGTCACCGCTGGTCGGCTCCGCGCCGGCGGCACCACGGTGGTCGAGGTTCGTCAGCGCGGCCAGACCGTCGGTGACGATGCCGTGCGAGCGGCGCCCGCGGACGTCGGCCACCATGGCCACACCGCAGGAGTCCTGTTCGGATTCGGGATCGTAAAGACCCTGTTTGCCGGGAATGGCGGAGAAGATCATGAAGGGACCTCCTTCGTCGTCTGTGCTCAGCGGCCGGACGGGCCGGCCGGGGGAATGCGCACGGGACGACGATGGCCCGTTCGTTAGCGCGACTTTAACACCTAGGAAACATGTGGGCATCAGTTCATCGGACGAGAAAGCCCGCTGATGGGTAACGATCTGGATGCCCGGAACGACATAGTTCCTGATGGGGTCACGGTAGTTCGTTCCGCTAAGTATATGTCCTGTTCCGGGATGTCACGAGACGCGGTGAGGCGACCCTAGTCACTCCGGGCGCACTTCGCACGCTGGGGCAGACAACTAGAACGTGTTACTGTTCCGCGCATGATCCTGGACCGTTTCCGGCTCACCGACCAGGTCGCCGTGGTCACCGGCGCGGGACGCGGGATCGGCGCGGCGACGGCCGTGGCCCTCGCCGAAGCGGGCGCCGACGTGGTGATCTCGTCCCGTACCGAAACCCAGCTCGACGACGTGGCGGCCCTGGTCGCCGCCACCGGCAGACGCGCCCACGTGGTGCCCGCCGATCTGAGCGACCCGGCCGCCGCGGGCGAGCTGGCGCGCATCGCGACGGCGGAGTTCGGGCGGCTGGACCTGGTGGTCAACAACGTCGGCGGGACCTATCCCCGGCCACTGCTGGAAACCAGCGCCGAGTTCCTCGAAGAAGCCTTTCGCTTCAACGTTTCCACCGCCCACGCGCTGACCGTCGCGGCGGCACCGTCCTTACTGGAGACCGGCGGCTCGGTCGTCAACATCTCGTCGGTCATGGGCCGCGTGACCGGACGGGGCTTCGCCGCGTACGGGACGGCGAAGGCCGCGCTCGCGCACTACACCCGGCTCGCGGCGGCCGACCTCGCGCCGAAGGTCCGGGTGAACGCGATCTCCGTCGGCTCGGTGGCGACGTCCGCGCTCGAAGTGGTGGTGGGCAACGACGAACTACGCGGCCGGATGGAGGCCGCCACTCCCCTGCGCCGCATCGGCGAGGCCGAGGACATCGCGGCCACGGTCGTGTTCCTGGCGTCGCGCGCGGGCCGGTACGTCACCGGCAAGATCATCGAAGTCGACGGTGGATTGCAGGCCCCGAACCTGGAACTGGGCCTGCCCGATCTTTAGGAGGCGAACGCCGTGCGCGTGGTCCAGTGGAGTACCGGGAACGTCGGCAGGCACACCCTCGCCGGGATCGACGCCCGGCCGGAGCTCGAACTCGCCGGGGTCTGGGTCTCGAACGAGGCCAAGGCCGGGCTCGACGCCGGGGAGCTGGCGGGACTCGGTCGGTCGCTGGGCGTCGCGGCCACCACCGACGCCGACGCGTTGATCGCGCTCAAGCCGGACTGCGTCGTCTACACGGCGATGGCCGACGACCGGCTGCTGGAGGCTGTCGAGGACCTGAAACGCTTCCTGCGCGCGGGGATCAACGTGGTGTCCAGCAGCCCGGTGTTCCTCCAGTACCCCGAAGGCGTCGTCCCACCGGACATGATCGAGCCGATCCGCGAGGCCGCCCGTGAAGGCGGCGCGTCGCTGTGGGTCAACGGCGTCGACCCCGGTTTCGCCAACGACTGGCTGCCGCTGGTGCTCACCAGCGTGTGTGAACGGATCGACGAGGTGCGCTGCCTGGAGATCCTCGATTACTCGACGTATAACAACGGCAAGGTGCTCTTCAACATCATGGGCTTCGGGCGGGAGATGGACGATCTGCCTCTGCTGCTGCAACCCGGTGTGCTTTCGCTGGCCTGGGGCAGCGTCGTGCGGCAGCTCGCGGCGGGGCTGGATGTCGAACTCGATGCCGTCGAGGAGGTCTACGAACGACTTCCGGCGCCTGAGACGTTCGAGATCGCTTCGGGGACGATCAAGGAGGGCACGGCGGCGGCACTGCGGTTCGAGGTGCGCGGTATGCGCGGCGGGCGGCCGGTGTGCGTGCTGGAGCACATCACGCGCCTGCGGTCCGACCTCGGCCCGGACTGGCCGCAGCCGTCCGGGCAGGGCTGCTACCGGGTGCAGGTGACCGGCGAGCCGGAATACGTGCTGGACCTGCGGCTGCTCGGATCCGACGGCGACCACAACACGGCCGGGCTGAAGGCGACCGCGATGCGGCTGGTGAACGCGATCGCGGCGGTGGTGGCGGCTCCGCCTGGGCTGCTGACGGCGCTGGACCTGCCTTTGGTGACGGGGCGGGGCCTGGTCGCTCCCTGACGGTGGCTCGGTGGTCCGTGAAGGCCTCCTTCCCCACTTTGAGGGTAGGGTCCCGGCAAAGTCGAGATCTTGCAGGTCAGGCGGCTATTCGCCGCCTGCGTGAGGCTGACGATGAAGGAATGGGGACGTTGAATGTCCCCATTCCTTCACCGTCACAGGTCACACCGGTTGCGGAGCCCCTGAGCGGGGAAGAATCCGGACGTTCAACGTCCGGAATCCTCCCCGCTCGACCCTTGCGGGCACCAGCGATGCCAAGCCCGGATTACCAAGAGCAGCGCTGACCAGCAGCCCTGCGACTTTGCCGGGACCCTGACCTTGAGAGCAGGGAAGGGAGTCCTTCACGGCATGGGGCCCGATCCGGCAAGGAGTGAAGGGTGCGTTTCCTTCGCTGAGCCGAGGGAAGGGGGCCTTCACGCGCGGCCGCTGTGACAGGTGAGGCTCCTGCGGTACCTGTGGCGGTCCGGTGGTCCGCTTCACGCCCGTGCAATGAAGGGGCCTTTCATAGCAAATTTTGCTATGAAAGGCCCCTTCATTGCACTTGGGAGGCCGCCGGAACGCTACTTTTCGGGGTCGGGCTTCGGGTCCTCGGTCGCCCTGTCGACGGCAGAGTCCCGGACCGTGTCCGGAGCCGCCGCGACCTCCGCGTGTTCCTCGCTCTTGGGCGCGTCCTCAGCGGACGAGGCAGCATCCGAGGAGTCCTCGCGTGGCACGTCCTTGCTCCACAGCGTTTCCGGCAACTCTCGTGGCCCCCGCTTGGCGGCAAGGACGAAGTAGACGATCGCCGCGACGAACAGCAGGATCGAGGTCCACACGTTGACCCGCAGGCCGAGGATGTGGTTCGCGGTGTCGGTCCGCATCATCTCGATCCAGAACCGGCCCGCGGTGTACCCGGCGACGTAGAGCGCGAACGCGCGGCCGTGGCCGAGGCGGAACTTCTTGTCCGCCCAGATGACCAGCAGTGCGACGCCGAGGTTCCAGATCAGCTCGTAGAGGAACGTCGGGTGCACCGGGCTGTCCGGCAGCGGGACGTGCCCGATCGCGATGCCGTTCAGGAAGTCGTCCGGGTTGGTTGGGTTGTAGCGCTGGTAGATCTCCAGGCCCCACGGCAGATCCGTGTGCGCGCCGTAGAGCTCCTGGTTGAAGTAGTTGCCGACCCGCCCCAGGGCCTGCGCGATCACGATCCCCGGCGCGAGCGCGTCCGCCATCGCGGGCAGCGGGATCCCCCGACGGCGGCAGGCGATGAGCGCGCCGACCGCGCCCAGCGCGATCGCGCCCCAGATGCCGAGGCCGCCGTCCCAGATCTTCAGCGCGTTGATCGGGTTCTTGCCCTCGCCGAAGTACAGCTGGTTGTCGGTGATGACGTGATACAGCCGCCCGCCGACCAGGCCGAACGGCACCGCGAAGACGGCGACGTCGATGACGGTGCCCTTCGTGCCGCCACGGGCGATCCAGCGCCGTTCGCCCAGCCAGATCGCCACGATGATGCCGGCGATGATGCAGAGCGCGTAGGCACGGATCGGGACCGGTCCGATATGCCAGACGCCCTGGTCGGGGCTGGGGATGGTCGCGAGGAACGCTGCCGAGGCGGTATTCACGTCGGCCACCGTAGCGCTTCTTCCCCGTCTTGGGACCGTCAGCCCTCGACGGCGGCCAGATAACCGGCGATCAGGGCGCGCGCGACGTATCCGACTGCTGCGTCCGGCGGCAGGAACAGCTCGTCGTGCAGGCTGGGCGCGCCGGCGGTGTCACCGAGGCCGACGAACATCATCAGGCCGCGCGTCGCCCCGCAGTAGTGCGCGAAATCGTCGGCCCCGAACGACCGGAAGTCGAGGTCGACGCCCGCCCCGGCGCGGATGAGCCGCCGGTGCGCGTGCTGGGTGAGCCCGGCGTCGTTGTGCAGCACCGGTTCGCATGGGCTGATCTCCAGTTCCGCCCGGCAGCCGTGCGCCTTCGCGGTGCCGTGGACGACCTCGGCGAGCCCCTCCAGTGCGAGGTCACGGTCCTCCGCGCGCATCAGCCGCAGCGAGCCGGACAGGCGGGCCTCGTTCGGCACCACGTTCGCCGTCGTCCCCGCCTCGATCCGGCCGACCGAGCAGACCGCGCCGAACACCGGATCGACGCGGCGGCTCGCGAGCTGCTGCAGGCTCACCACGATCTGGCTGAGCGCGAGGATCGGGTCCCGCAGCAGATGCGGGTAGCCGGCGTGCCCGCCCTGGCCGCGGACGACCACGTCGAACTCGTCGGTGGACGCGTTGACCGGCCCCGGCACCGCCGAGACCACCCCAGCCGCGAGCCGCGGCTGGACGTGCGCGCCGATGACCGTCTCGACGCCGTACTCGGCGAGCACCCCGGACTCGACGATGTCCAGCGCGCCGGACGGCGATGTCTCTTCACGCGGCTGCAGGAGCGCGAGGAGCGGCCGCGGTACCCCGACGACGGCCGCCGCGCGGCAGGTCGCGACGAGCGCGGCCATGTGCACGTCGTGCCCGCACGCGTGCATCAACGACGTCTCCGAAGCCCACGGGACGCCGGTCCGTTCGGTGACCGGCAGCGCGTCCAGTTCGGTGCGCAGCGCCACGGCCGGTCCAGGCCCGGTGCCGGGGAACAGCACGGCACGGCCGGTCTTGGCGACCCGGACGCCGTCGGCGCCCAGTGCCTCGACGAGGACCTGCGCGGTGTCCTCTTCGTCCCCCGAAGCGCGGGGGTCGGCGTGCACCCGGTGCCGCAGCTCGATCGCGGACGGCAGTTCCGCCTCGACGGCCGCTTCCCACCGGTCCTGTAGTTCGTCCAGTTCCGTCATGTCCCCTCCAGCCCGTACACCCGTTCGGCGTTGCGGTGCCCCACCAGCGCCGTGATCCGGCGTGCGTCCACTTCGGACAGTACGTCGGCGGACAGCCCGGCGTACAGGAAGTCCGACAGTCCTTGCCGGAACAACCCGGTGCCGAGGTGGTACAGCTCGGCGAGCCCGAACGCGTCGGTGGAGAACAGCAGTTTCCCGAACGGCACGATCTCCATTGTCTCCGCGATGATCGCGGGCGCACGGTGACCGGCGTTGTGCGTCGCGAGTCCCACGTCGATGAACACGTGCTCGAAGACCTGCGCCAGATACGCGGCGTTCCGGTGGAAGGGATAGTTGTGCAGCAGCATGATCGGCACCCCGCGTGACCGCGTCGCCCGCAGCAGCCCGGTGAGCAGCAGTGGATCGCAGCGGTGCAGGTCGACGTCGGAATCGCCGAAGCCGACGTGGAACTGGATCGGCAGGGCCAGGTCGATCCCGGTCCAGATCAGGAACCGGTGCAGCACCTCGTCGGCGAGCCGGACCGGTTCGCCCGCCTCGATCCCGGCGAGCCAGCGACCGGCCGCTTCGGCGACTTCGGTGTCCGTGGGGCGCTCCCCCGCCAGGTCCAGTCCGACCCGGTAGGCGGCGATGGACTTGAAGCCGACCGCCGTCGTCGCGCGTTTCGCCAGCTCATCGGTGAAGGCGGCGCCGAATCCCGCCGCGGTGGTGGAGACGATCACCGTTTCGGCGACCTGTTCGAGCCGGACGATGTCCCGCGCGTGGGCGCCGGACAGGGCCGCGAACTGCCCGGTCGTGGTCAGCGAGTCCGGCAGGAAGCCGCCGTCGAGCAGGAACTCGGTCGTACCGGTGGCGCGCAGGAACCGCGCGTTGACCTCGGCGGCTCCCAGTTCGGCGCGGCGGGCCAGGTAGACCTCGGCCGGGACGTGCGGTAGCAGGCCGAGCATCGGGGCGCAGCGGGCCCGGACCGCGAGGCCGATCAGCGAGTCGAACAACGTCGTGCCCAGCGACGAGACGGTGTCGGCCTCGGTCAGCATCTGCTCGAATTCGATCCGGCTGAGATCGCCGGTGACGACGCCGTGGCAGTGGTGGTCCACCAGCCGCGTCTCGGCGACGAACGGCAGGATCGGGGTTCCCGGCATGACGCGTCCCTTCTCGTGATCGACGAGTGCGCCCCACCTTAGGACCGGATCCAGGCGTGGCAAGGGCCTCGGGATGAGGCCAGGATGGGGAACCATGGTGAACCGGGAAGCACTGACCGCCCGCGCGACAGCCCTCGTCGGGGACCTCCGGGCGCGGGGTGTCGAGCTGGTGGCGCTGACCTTCGTGGACAACGCCGGGATCGCGCGGGTCAAGGCGGTGCCGCTGCGGAAGCTGCCGTCCGCGGCCGCGTGGGGTGTGGGTGCCGCGACCTGCTTCGACTTCTTCGGCTTCGACGACGGCATCACCGGCGGCGAACATTCGCTCGGACCGGTCGGTGACCTGCGGCTGCATCCGGATCTCGACGCGCTGACCGTCCTCGCCGGGCAGCCAGGCTGGGCCTGGGCGCCGGTGACGAAACTCGACCAGGAAGGTGAGCCGCATCCGCAGGATCAGCGCGCTCTGCTGGCGACGGCGGTGGACCGGCTGGCCGCGCGCGGTCACCGGGCGCTGATGAGTTTCGAAATCGAATGGGTGATCACCAGCGCCGAAACCCCGGACGATCCGACGTCGGCCACCGCGGGCCCGGCCTACGGCTACACGCGGCTTTCCGAGCGTGCGGACTATCTCCGCCAGCTGGTGTCCACTTTGGACCAGCAGGGTGTCGGGGTGGAACAGATCCACCCCGAGTACGCCGATGGCCAGTTCGAACTGTCCGTCGCCGCCGCCGATCCGGTGCGCGCGGCCGACGTCGCCGTCCTGACGAAGGAAACGATCCGCGCGCTCAGCAACCGGCACGGGCTGCGGGCGTCCTTCACCCCGAAGTTCGCGCCTGCCGGTGTCGGCAACGGCGGGCACGTGCATCTGAGCGTCTGGGACGGCGCACGAAACCTTTTCTCCAGCGGTGAAAGGATTTTCGGGCTGACGCCGGTCGCGGAGTCGTTCAGCGCGGGCATCTTGCGGCGGCTTCCCGCACTGCTCGCGATCGGGGCGCCGTCGGTCGTCAGCTATCTGAGGCTGGAGCCGCACCACTGGGCGGGCGTGTACACCGCTTGGGGGCTGGAGAACCGGGAGACGGCGCTGCGGCTGGTGCGCGGGGTGGCCGGGAACCGTGACTCGGCGGCGAACCTCGAGGTCAAATGCTTCGACCTGACCGCGAATCCGTACCTGCTGGCGGCCGCGCTGCTGTTCGCCGGAATGGCCGGTGTCGACGAGGAAGCGTCACTGCCGGAGCCGGTCGACGTGGATCCGGGGAAGCTGACCGATGCCGAACGTGCCACCCGCGGCATCGAGCGGTTGCCTCTGCGGTTGGAGGAAGCCGTCGCTGCGTTCGAAGCGGACAAAGCACTGGCTGACGCGTTCGGCGCGCCACTGGCGACGACGATCGTGGACGTGCGACGGGCGGAGATCGAGCGGTTCGCGCTCGCGAGCCCGGAGGAGATCACCGAGGCGCAGCGGTGGCGGCACTGAGCCCCACCGCCGCGCCTTCGGCTCACATCAGATCAAGCGGGAGCGACGGTCTTCCGCACACCCGCGGACAGTTCGGCCGAAAGCTCGCGAACCGCGTCGAGTCCGCTCGCCGCGGCGGTCACCAAAGCCGAGCCGACGATGACGCCGTCGGCGAAACCGGCGACCTGCGCCGCCTGAGCGCCGGAACGGACGCCGAGACCGACGCCGATCGGCAGATCCGTATGCGCGCGGGTCCGCGCGACCAGGTCCTCGGCGTGCACGCCGACCTGGTCACGAGCGCCTGTCACGCCCATCACCGCGGTGGCGTACACGAAGCCCGAAGAGGCCGCGACGGTCTTCGCGATCCGCTCCTCCGAGGAGGACGGCGCGACCAGGAAGATCCGGTCCAGACCATGCTGCTCGGACGCGGCCATCCATTCGTCGGCCTCGTCCGGGATCAGGTCAGGGGTGATCATCCCGAGCCCGCCCGCCGCGGCGAGGTCCCGCGCGAAGCGGTCGACGCCGTAGCGGTGCACCGGGTTCCAGTACGTCATCACGACGGCCTTGCCGCCGCGCGACGACACCGACTCGACGACCTCGAACAGGTGCTTGAGCTTGAAGCCACTGGAAAGGGCGCTCACCGAAGCAGCCTGGATGGTCGGGCCGTCCATCACCGGGTCCGAGTAGGGCACGCCCACCTCGACCAGGTCGGCGCCGCCGTCGACCACCGCGGCCAGCAGGTCCTTGGACCCGTCGACCGTGGGGAAACCCGCCGGGAGGTACCCGATCAGGGCACCGCGGCCCTCGGCGCGCGTCTTGGCGAAGAGTTCCTGCAACCCACTCATGCGTTCTCCACCAGGCCGAAGTACTTCGCGGCGGTGTCCATGTCCTTGTCGCCACGACCGGACAGGTTCACCACGATCAGGCCCTCGGGGCCCAGCTCACGGCCCAGCACCAGCGCGCCTGCCAGCGCGTGCGCCGACTCGATCGCCGGGATGATGCCCTCGGTGCGCGAAAGCAGCTTGAACGCGTCCATCGCCTCGGCGTCGGTCACCGGTCGGTACTCGGCGCGCCCGCTGTCCTTGAGCCACGAGTGCTCCGGGCCGACGCCCGGGTAGTCCAGGCCCGCGGAGATCGAGTGCGACTCGACGGTCTGCCCGTCCTCGTCCTGCAAGAGGTACGTCATCGCGCCGTGCAGGTTGCCGGGGGTGCCCTTGGTCAGCGTGGCGCCGTGGCGGCTGCCCTCGATGCCCTCGCCGCCCGGCTCGAGACCGACGAGGCGGACCTCCTGGTCGTCGATGAAGCCGTGGAAGATCCCGATCGCGTTCGACCCGCCGCCGACGCAGGCAGCGACGGCGTCCGGCAGGCGTCCGGCCTGCTCCAGGATCTGGACGCGGGCCTCCTCGCCGATGATCTTGTGGAAGTTCCGCACCATCATCGGGAACGGGTACGGGCCCGCCGCCGTGCCGAACAGGTAGTGCGTGGTGTCGGCGTTGGTGACCCAGTCGCGCAGCGCCTCGTTGATCGCGTCCTTGAGCGTGCGCGAACCGGTCTTCACCGGGATGACCTCGGCGCCGAGCAGCTTCATGCGCGCCACGTTCAGCGCCTGCCGCTCGGTGTCGACCTCGCCCATGTAGACGATGCATTCCAGGTCAAGCAGCGCGCAGGCGGTGGCGGTGGCCACGCCGTGCTGCCCGGCCCCGGTCTCGGCGATGACCCGCTTCTTGCCCATCCGTTTGGTGAGCAGCGCCTGGCCAAGCACGTTGTTGATCTTGTGCGAACCGGTGTGGTTCAGATCCTCGCGCTTGAGGAAGATCCGGGCACCGCCGGCGTGCTCACCGAAGCGCTTGGCCTCGGTGAGCAGCGACGGACGGCCGGCGTAGTCGCGCAGCAGGCGCCGGAACTCGTTGACGAACTCCGGGTCGGTCCTGGCCTTGTCGTACTCGGCCGCGACCTCGTCCACGACGCCGATCAGGGCCTCGGGCATGAACCGGCCGCCGTACGGGCCGTAGTAGCCCCGGTCGTCCGGGTCGTGCTCGCCATGCGGTGTTTCGGTGTACTCAGTGGTCATCGAGAAGGCCTCGGGCACGCGGGGTGCGATCCGGCGGTGACCAGCTTGACCAGGGCGCCCTTCGGGTCGCCGGAAGCGACGAGCCCTTCGCCCACGAGGACGGCGTCGGCGCCGTGACCCGCGTAGGACATCAGGTCACCAGGACCGCGGACACCGGACTCGGCGATCTTGAAGACGTCCATCGGCAGGCCGGGGGCCAGCCGCGAGAAGACGTCCCTGTCGACCTCGAGCGTGTGCAGGTTGCGGGCATTGACGCCGATCACCTTCGCGCCTGCTTCGAGGGCCTTGTCGGCCTCTTCGGCGTTGTGGATCTCGACGAGCGCGGTCATCCCCAGGGATTCGACCCGGTCCAGCAACGCGATCAGGGCGTTCTGCTCCAGCGCCGCCACGATCAGCAGGACCATGTCCGCGCCGTGCAGCCGCGCCTCGTGGACCTGGTACGGGCTGACGATGAAGTCCTTGCGCAGCACCGGGATGTCGACCGCCGCGCGGACCGCGTCGAGGTCGGCGAGCGAACCGCCGAACCGCCGCTGCTCGGTCAGCACGCTGATCACCCTGGCGCCGCCGTCGGCGTAGTCCTTCGCCAGCGCGGCCGGATCCGGGATCTCGGCCAGATCGCCCTTGGAGGGGCTGCGCCGCTTCACCTCGGCGATGACGCCGATTCCGGACTCACGCAGGGCCGCGAGCACGTCTCGGGGAGGCGCGACCTGGGTCGCGCGCTTCTTCAGTTCGTCGAACGGCAGAACCGCCTCGCGCTCGGCGAGATCGGCCCGGACGCCGGCGACGATGTCTTCGAGCACGCTCACCGGAGGTCCCCACCGGCCGTCGTACTCACGGATTCCTTCGCAAGGTCGCTCACAAAAACCTTCCCCTTCCCGCCGAAACGATGCTAACCCCCGCACGAATACGGCCTGGTTCCGGGTATGTCCGTTACTCCGAATGCCAACCGTGTCATCTTTGCCGGGAAAGATCTCCGAAACCCGCGAATTCCGCTGTCGTCACCGGGTCGCGGTGGGATCTTCGCCTTCGGACAGCGCCTCCCACAGCTCGGTCTCCGGATCCTTCGCGGCCCGCTTCTTCGTCCCCGGCGCCGCGTACTTCGCGCCGAGGCGTGGCATCCGGCCCGCGCCCCTGATGGCTGCCAACCCTCCGGCGGTCACGAGAATTCCCCCGAGGATCGCGAGACCGCGGGCTCCCAGCATCTGGGCGACGGGCAGCCCGTCGGCGAAGCCGCTGAACGAACCGCCCACCACGCCCACCCACACCGCGGCGACGCCCGCGACGGCGAGTACCACGCCGAGCACCCGGCGTGGCCAGCCGCCGGTGGCGATCAGTCCCGCCGTGCCGGCGAGCGCCAGCAACGCGAGCGGAATCAGCGCAACCGCACGCTCTGAACCGGTTTCCGTGTACTGCACGGTGCCGCGCACCCCGCCGTCACGGAACTCCGCGAACCACACCAGCTGAGAAGATCCCCACAACGCGACCGCGCCCAGCGCCAGGCCGACCACGGCGATCCACAGTGGACGCTTGGCCTTCTTGGCAGGCGGGGCCGTGTCTTCCGGAGCCTCAGACACGAGCACTGTCACCCGCCGGGTCGAGCTCGTCCGCCGCGATCATCGTCTGCGCCGCCGCGACGGCGGACAGCACGGTGCGGGCCTTGTTGAGCGACTCGTTGTCCTCGTAGTCGGCCACCGAGTCGGCGACCACACCTCCACCGGCCTGGACGTACGCGACGCCGTCCTTCATCAGCGCGGTGCGGATGGCGATCGCGGTGTCGGCGTCCCCGGCGAAGTCGAGGTAGCCGACGACGCCGCCGTAGAGCGCCCTGCGGGTCGGCTCCAGCTCCTCGATCAACTGCATCGCGCGGACCTTCGGCGCGCCCGAGAGCGTCCCGGCCGGGAAGCAGGCGGTGACCGCGTCGAAGGCCGTCTTGTCGTCGAGGAGTTCGCCGGTGACCGTGGAGACGATGTGCATGACGTGGCTGTAGCGCTCGACGTCGAAGAAGTCGACGACGCGCACGGTGCCGGGCTTGCAGACCTTGCCGAGGTCGTTGCGGCCGAGGTCGACGAGCATCAGGTGCTCGGCGCGCTCCTTCTCGTCCGCGAGCAGGTCCTTGGCCAGCTGCGCGTCCTCTTCCGGATCGGCGCCGCGCCAGCGGGTGCCCGCGATCGGGTGAGTGGTCGCGCGGCCGTCCCGGACGGTGACCAGCGACTCCGGGCTGGACCCGACGATGTCGAAGCCGTCCAGGCGCAGCAGGTACATGTACGGGCTCGGGTTGGACGTGCGCAGTACGCGGTAGACGTCCAGCGCGTCGGCCTGGGTCTCGATCTCGAACCGTTGCGACGGCACGATCTGGAACGCTTCGCCCGCCTTGATCGCCTCGACGGCCTTCTCGACGGCCGCGTGGAAGTCCGGCTTGGACCGGCGGCGCGTGAACTCGGGCGCGGGGCGGTCGAAGACGGCCGCGGTGGCCGGGGCCGCGACGTGCAGCTGCTTGGTCATCGCGTTGAGGCGCGCGACGGCGTCGTCGTACGCGGCGTCGACGCGCTCGGCCGAGTCGTCCCAGTTGACCGCGTTGGCGATCAACGTGACCGTGCCCTCGTGGTGGTCGAAGGCGGCGAGGTCGGTCGCCAGGAGCATGGTGAGCTCGGGGATGTCGAGGTCGCGCTCGGCGAGTTCGGGGAGCCGTTCGAGCCAGCGGACGGCGTCGTAGCCGATGTAGCCCACCATCCCGCCGGTGAGCGGCGGCATTCCGGGCAGCTGCTCGGTGTGGAGCGCGGCGACGGTCTCGCGCAGCACAGTGAGCGGGTCGCCCTCGGTCGGGAGGCCGACCGGCGGGGTGCCGGTCCACACGGCCTTGCCGTCACGCACGGTCAGCGCGGCGGGGCTGTCGACGCCGATGAACGACCATCGGCTCCAGGAGGCGCCGTTCTCGGCGGATTCGAAAAGGAACGTCCCCGGCCGGTCGGCGGCGAGCTTGCGGTAGACCCCGATGGGGGTCTCACCGTCGGCGAGCACGCGGCGGACAACGGGGATGACGCGACGGCCCTCGGCGAGCGCGCGGAACTCGTCGCGCGAAGGGCTGACCGAGCCGAGCCCCGACGGGCTGGCGTTTGCGGCGCTGACCATGTCGCTCATTGTGCGGCAACGCACCGGGCGGGCGGGGACCGGGGATGAATTCAAGGATTGTTGAATTCTGCGCCGGGTCCGTTCATGATGACGCCATGGCTGTTGAAGACACTACCGCGCGCCGCCGGGGGCGGCGTCCCGGCGGACAGGACACCCGCACCGCCCTGATCGAAGCGGCCCGCGCGGTGTTCGGCGAGAGCGGCTTCGACGGCGCGACCGTCCGCGCGATCGCGACCCGCGCCGGAGTCGACGCGGCGATGGTCAACCACTGGTTCGGCAGCAAGGAAGGGCTGTTCGCCCAAGCCGTGCTGAAACTGCCGTTCGACCCGCACGAACTCCTCGCGGAACTGACGAACGGCCCCGACGACGAGTTCGGCCGCCGGATCGTGCGAACCTTCCTCACCCGGTGGGACGGCGCGGGCGGCGAGGTCTTCCAGGCGCTCGTCCGCAGCGTCGCCGGACACGAACAGGCCGCGCTGGTGCTGCGCAGTTTCTTCCAGAACTTCTTCACGAAGATCATCGCCGGGCTCGGCTCGGACCGCGTCGAACTGCGGACGTCGCTCTGCGCCTCCCAGCTGGTCGGGATGGGGCTGGTGCGCTACGTCGCGAAGTTCGAGCCGATGGCGACGAGTGAGATCGAGCCCTTGGTGACCGCGATCGCGCCGACGGTGCAGCGATACCTGACCGGGGACATCGACTGAGTCAGCGGGGGAACTCCGGCCGGATCTTCTCGGCGGGGACCGGGTAGAGCCTTTCCTTGAACCACCGGCCGCGGGGGAAGACCACGACGATGTGCTTTTCCGTCCCTCCGACGAGGACGGGAACGTTCCTGAGCCCCTTGAACCGGGAGGCGCTCCTCAGCGAGGGACGCGCGCGAAGCAGCATGATGCCGTCACGACCGAGGTTCAGGTCGATCTCGGGGAGAACCCGGCCGGGCTTCACCGTCGCCGTGGCGTCGCGCCAACCGGTCTTGAGGACGGAGCGGTACCGGTTCCACCACGCCGCCGCGGCGACCAGGCAAAGTGGAAGGGCCGGGAGGAGCAGGAGCCCCGGAACGATCAGCAAGCCCTGACGGAACTCGCTGATGTTCTCCTCTTCGAGCGTGCGGACCCGCTCGGGGTTGCCAGGGGCGTAGAACACGGTCACTTTGTCCCCCACCGCGTACTCACGCTCCGAATCCCGTCGGATCTCGGCCGTCCACGGCGCCGACCCCACGGGGTAGTCGACCGTGATGGTGCGGTTCTTCCCTTTCCTGTTCTCGTAGAGCCTTTCCACCGTGCCCTCGACCCGGACCCCGGTCGCCAGCAGTTCCTCGGAGGGCTGCCGGACCACGTCGAGCCCGACCCCCAAGGCGGCGAGGAGAGCGATCCAGAGCAGGGAGAAGGCCGCCGCACGCAGGCCGAGAAGCGGCAGCTTCGCGATCACGGGGTCGGTCGAAGTCGGTGCGCCCGAGGCCGCGCGTGCCGATGCCGCCCGCAGCATCGCGAACGGTTCTCGCCGTGCGGCGCCTTCTTCGGCGTCCGGCGCTTTCAGTCCGTCCGAAGTGGACGACCACAACACGATACCGTCGGCGCGCCGGCGTCTCGACCGAGCGCGATCCGCTGCTTCGTCTCTTCCCCGCCCCAGTTCCATGGACTGAGGATAATGTCCGCGGAAGCCGACTGACCTGCGATTATCGCCATCACGACGCGAGGCAACCGAGCGGCCTTCCCAGGCGTACAAGTCAAGAAGGGACCAAGGCCCTGCCGTCAGGCCGTGTCCGGCTCGATCTCCTTGACCGGCACCGCGTAGAGCGTGTCCTTGGAGAACCGTCCACGCGGGAAGATCACGATCATGTCCGTTCCCTCACCGCCGATGAAGACGGGAACCTTCCGGACCCGGGGCGCGATCCTCAGCGAACGGCGCGAGGCGAGGAACTTGTAGTCGTTTTCGAAGAACACGTCGATACGGGGGAACAGCCACCCCGGCCGCACCGTCGCCGTGGCCTCGCGCAGGCCGGTTTTCGAGGCTGAGCGATACCGGCTCCGCCAGAGCCAAGCGGCGGCAAGGCACGCCGGAAAGCCCAGGAATGCGAAGAAAGACAGCAGGGCCAGCGCGTCGCCGGGGTTGTCGGAGCTCATCCGGCAGATGACGAAGAAGATCAGCCAGAGCACCGACAGAGCCAGCGCTCGCACCTTGAAGTGCGACAGTTTCTCGATCAGAGGGGCGGCCACTTCTTTGTGTACCGTCTGCGCGACAAGGCTTTTGACGACGTCGACAGCCGAAGAGGACAGAGGGCGCCCGGCGACGCGCGGAAGTCGTTTCGCGCGATCACGGTCGGCTGATCTTCTCTTCCCTCGCCCCGGTTTCATACGTTGATGTTAGCCGTGCCGCCGCTTCCCTCGGGGCGTCCGCGGCTTCTCTCGGGGAGGGACGTCGCGGAATTCCAGTCCATGGCGGCGAGCGGTATCGAGGCGCTCCTCTGGCGCGACCTCGGCCTGCCCCTTGACTCCCCACCCGTCGGAACGGACTTCCCTCGCCGGAACCTCGTAGGGCCTTCCCGCGCGCCACCGGCCGTCGGGGAAGACCAAGACCACGTTCTGGCCCGCCCCCGCGACCGAGACGGGTACGTTCCCGGCCTCCTTGAACCGGGTCGCCCCCCGCGTCGACATCACCGCGCGGAACCTGGTGACGGCGCCGTCCTCGAACTTGACGTCGATGTCCGGGAGTTTCCCGCCCTTCCTGACGGAACCGTCCGGCCACACCGTCGCCTTGCCCGCACGCCATCCCGTGGCCAGTACCGCCCGGTAGCGGAGCCACCACATCACGGCGGCGTACCCGGACGCCGGGGCACCGACCAGGGAAAGGAGCATCAGGACGATGAACAGCGCCGTGGCGATTCCGTCCTTGTCGGCCTCTTCGAGCGTCCGGACCGATCGGGGATTCGCGGGGTCGTAGATCACCGTGACCGGCTGACCGACCGTGTAGGCGCGCCCGGAGTCCGGGTCGATCGTCGCCTTGAAAGAGTCGGACTCCACGCGATAGCCGACGATGATGGTCGGGTAGTCGCCGGTGCGGTCGAGGCGGACGCTTTCCACCCTGCCCTCGACACGGGTTCCGGTCGCCAGCAGTTCGTCGGCCGAACGCTGAAGGAAGTCCGTCCCGAACGCCGCGCCGACGAAGACCGCGATCCAAAGCAGGGCGAGGGCGATCGAGCGTCCGCTCAACGCGCGCACTTTCGCGGACCTGTCCTTCGCCGCGGTTTCCCTGTCCCCCAGTCCCATGGACCGAGTTTACCCGGGTGCTCAGCCCGCGATCAGCGCCAGCGTGCCGGGAACCGTTGCACAGTCCCTGATTCGCCGCGAGCTACTCGCTCTCGTCGGCCAGCAGCAGCCGATCGTCGGTGTCGAAACAGCTGTGCGTGCCGGTGTGACAGGCCGGACCGGTCTGGTCGACACGCAGCAGGACGGTATCGCCGTCGCAGTCGATCCGCACCTCGCGCACGTGCTGGACGTGGCCGGAGGTCTCGCCCTTGACCCACAGTTCCTTGCGGCTGCGCGAATAGTAGGTCCCGCGCCGGGTGGTGAGGGTGCGCTCCAGCGCCTCGTCGTCCATCCACGCCATCATCAGGACGTCCGAGGTGGAGTGTTCGACGACGACGGCGGCGATCAGCCCGTCGGCGTTGCGCTTCAAGCGGTCCGAGAGGGCGGGATCAAGCGTCATTCGTGGCTCCGAGAAGGTGCCGTTTCACCGGCATCGAGTTGAGCAGGACCGCCGCGTAGATGTACCCGGCGAAAAGCAGCCCGGAGACGATCTTCACCCAGAAGAGTTCCGCCGCCAGCATGGACAACGCGTGCAGCAACGCGAACAGGAAGCTGACGACGAAACCGGCGAACCGCGCCGAAGACATCCTCAGCACCAGGCCCGCGACGACAAGACCGCCGAGAACCAGCGACGTCACCGGCAGCAGGAACGTCCGCGCGGTGGAGTGCGGCGCGAACATGAGGATCACGGCCATCCCGACGTACCCGAGCCCGAGTCCGAGCAGCAGCGCGCAGACGACCTTGACCTCGGTGGCGGCCTTCCCTTTGTCCATGATCACCGGACCACGACTCCCCCGGCGCGCAGTGCGCTCTTGACCTCGCCGATCTTCAACTGTCCGAAGTGGAACACGCTGGCCGCGAGCACGGCGTCCGCGCCCGCCTCGACGGCGGGCAGGAAGTGTTCGAGCGCGCCGGCGCCGCCACTGGCGATCACCGGGACGCGGACCGCCTCGCGCACCTGGGTCAGGAGTTCGAGGTCGAAGCCGTTCTTGGTGCCATCGGCGTCCATCGAGTTGAGCAGGATCTCGCCGACGCCGAGCTCTTCCCCGCGCGCGGCCCATTCGACGGCGTCGATCCCGGTGCCGCGGCGGCCACCGTGCGTGGTCACCTCGAAGCCGGACGGGGTCGGTTCGGTCCCCTCCGGAACGCGCCGGGCGTCCACCGACAGCACGACGCACTGCGCGCCGAACCGGCGGGACGCCTCGCGCAGGAACTCCGGCCGCGCGATGGCCGCGGTGTTGATGCTCACCTTGTCCGCGCCCGTGCGCAGCAGCCGGTTGACGTCGTCGTTCGTGCGCACGCCGCCACCGACAGTGAGCGGGATGAACACCTGCTCCGCGGTCCGGCGGACCACGTCGAAGGTGGTCTCGCGGTCCCCGGAGGACGCCGTGACGTCGAGGAACGTGAGCTCGTCGGCGCCCTCGGCGTCATACAGACGGGCGAGCTCGACGGGGTCGCCGGCGTCGCGCAGGTCGGCGAAGTTGACACCCTTCACCACTCGGCCCGCGTCGACGTCGAGACACGGGATGACCCTGACTGCGACTGACATGGGGACAAGCGTAGTCAAGAGCACATTAAGCTCGCGGAATGGCACAGGCGGGGCGGCGGCCGGGGCAGACCGAGACGCGGGAGGAGATCCTCGACGCGGCTCGGCGCAGGTTCATCGATGAACCTGCCGATCGACCCCGGCGAGATGGTCCCCCGCATCCTCGATGGCCCCGATGACGGGGTCGGCGAGCGTCTCGTCCGCGCGTTCCTCGGTTTCTGGCAGGCCCCGGAGGGCCGGTCGCGCAGTACTACCTGACCGCCGACGTTCACCGGCCGGACACCGCGCGCGGCTAACTTCCCCTGGATGCGCATAGCTCCCCTCCTCCCCGTGCCCCTTCTGGCGGCTTCCCTTCTCGCCGGCGTGCCGGCCGAAGCGAGCCCGAACCCCTCTCCTGTGGCGCAGACCAGGGCGTTCGTCGACGACGCGAGCGCGGACCCGGCCAACGCCGACGCCGACGACCCGGCGATCTGGGTCCATCCGAAGAACCCGTCCCGGAGCGTCGTGCTCGGCACGCTCAAGGAAGGCGGGCTGGCCGCGTTCGACCTGCGAGCGCGGCAGCTCCAGCAGCTCGCGGTGCCCGCGGGCGGGCGATTCAACAACGTCGACGTCGTCGGCGATCTCGCGGTGGTGAGCGACCGCGGCCGGGACCGCGTGCGCGTCTACCGCATCGACCCTGCCGGTTCGGCCGCCGGATCACGCGTGCTGCGGGACGTCACGGATCCTGCCGCCACACCGGTCTTCTCCGCCTCTGAGTCCGAAGTGGACGAACAGCGGACGGCGTACGGGCTCACCGCCGGACGCGACCCGCGCACCGGCGCGCGCTGGGTCGCGGTGACCCGGCGGCACGAGACCCGTGTGGCGCTCTTGCGACTTGTCGACAAACCGGGCGGCACCGTCGGCACGGCGCCGATCGGCACGATCGACCTGCCCACGTCGTTCCGGCTGCCAAACGGCGAGACGTGGTCGCCGTGTGGCGAACCGGACGAGCGCCCGCAGCTGGAAGGTTCGGTGCTCGACGTCGAACACCGGGTCCTCCACACCGCGCAGGAGGACGTCGGGATCTGGCGGATCCCGGTGAACGGCACCGGTTTCGGCCATCCCGAGCTGATCGACAAGGTCCGTTCGTTCGGGGCACCGCAGCGCTTCGACGAGGCGACCGAGGAGTGCGTCGCCGACGGTCCCGACCCCGGCTTCGGCGGCAAGTGGCTGACCGCGGACGCCGAGGGGTTGACGCTGGCCGCCGACAAGCTGCTCGCGTCGAGCCAGGGCGACTCCCGTTTCGTGGTCTACGACCGCGGCGGCCGCAACACCCCGCGACGTGACTTCCGGATCGTCGCCGGACGCGGGACCGACTCGGTCGAACACTCCGACGGCGCCGCGATCACCACCACGCCGCTGGGCCCGCTGTTCCCGCACGGTCTGCTGGTGGTGCACGACGGCGAACGCCGCCCGGCCGCCACTGGCCCCGCCGGTGAGGAACTGCCGACGACCGGGTTCGCCTTCGTCCGGCTGGAGACCGCCCTGCGGTGATCGTCTTCACCGAGAAAGTTCCGCTCCCGATGCATCAGCCGGGTGGTCTCGTGCGTCACTAGAGCGAGACCATCGGCTGAGGGGGACACGTGCCTGCGACCTTCGACGAGTTCGTCGCGGATCGCCTGGACGGGCTCCTGCGCTACGCGACCGTTTTGACCGACGATCCGTATCTGGCGCAGGACATCGTCCAGGAGGTGCTGCTGCGTGCTCAGCAACGCTGGCCGAAGATCGACTCACCCCCGACGTACGTCCGCCGGATGGTGACCAACGAGTACCTGTCGTGGCGACGGCGTCTGGCGGTCCGCCGCGTGACGCCGTCGTCGCCGGAAGTACTCGACCTGGTGAGCCCGCCGGTCTCCGATCACGCCATCGAGTACGACGAACGCGACGCGATGCTGCACCGGCTCGCGAAGCTCCCGCGTAAACAGCGCGCCGCGATCGTGCTCCGTTACTACGAGAACTACACCGACGAGGAGATCGGCGCGGTACTCCGCTGCGCGACGTCGACCGTGCGCAGCCAGATCTCGCGCGCGCTCGCGACGTTGCGGGAAACCGGGCCGTCCACGTCCGTTCAGCCCACCACGGGAGCCCGCAAATGACCCGACTGAGTGATGAGAACACCGAGAACCTGATCCGGGAGAGCCTCGAACATCTGGCGACGCGGGCGCCCGACGGGGCCGAGATCCGTGAAGCGCTGACTGAGCGGCCGCGAAGCCGTCCGAAGATGGCCTTGGCGCTGGTCGCGGCGGCGGTCGCGATCATCGCGCTCGGCGTGCCGCTGAGCCTGCGGGCCTTCACCTCGGTTCCCCCGGCTTCGGCACGCGACGCCGATTGGTCGGTGCTGCCGTACAAGCCCGGCTGGCTCCCCGACGGTTTCAAGGAAGCGAGCCGGGGCGGGAAGCCTTATCCCGCACCGTTGTCGAGGTCTTGGGCCGCCGGTGAGCGCGGCCAGATCGACCTGCTCATCACGCCGCTGAGCGACCGGTCCGCGCCGTGGACGATCGCGCCCGCGCCGAACCAGATCATCGTGCACGGCAAGGTCGGCATGGCGACCGAGCTCAACGCCTGGTCGACGACGCTGACCTGGTCCCCCGACGACGTCTATCTGCTGAGCATGACGTTGTCCAACATGAAGGACCCGCGCGCGGTCGGTGAGCGGATCGCCGAAGCGATGGTCAAGGACAACCGTGCCCGGGTCTCGGGCGAACTGCGCTTCGGCAGGCTGCCCGCCGACCTGGAGTTGTCGGGGGTCAAGACGTTCATGAAGGTCAACGGCGGCGTGACCGAACTGGAAGCCACCAGTGCCGGGCAGCCCACCGCGGCGGCGGTCGTGACGGCGTCGCTCAGCGGCGATCAGCCGGTGCCGGACGGCGCGGAACCGGTCCCTCTCAAGGTCAGGGGGCTCGACGGCGTCTACCTCCCGGAGCGGGATGGGCCGCTCGGACATCAGAACGGGACGATCTCCGTCCAGCTCGAGGGCGGACGGTGGCTCACGGTGTCGGGCAAGCGGGACCAGGCCACCTTGCTCGACGTCGCGAACAGCCTCCAGGTCATCCAAGGCGACTACAGCTGGTTCGGGAAACCGCCGGAATAGGCACGGGCGGCCGGGGGTTGTCGACGGCATGACGGACACCTACCGCTCCATCGCGTTCACCGAGTACGGCGACTCCGGGGTTCTGAAGGTCCTCGACCGGGAGCTCCCCGAACCCGGCCCCGGCCAGGTCAGGATCGCCGTCCGCGCGGCGGGCGTGAACCCGATCGACTGGAAGATCCGGTCCGGGCTGATGGCCGAGGTGTACCCGTCGACGTTCCCCGCCGTCCCCGGTGGAGACGTCGCCGGCGTGGTGGACGCCGTCGGGGAAGGTGTGTCCGCGTTCGCCGTCGGCGACGAGGTGCTCGGGCGAGGGAACGGCGGGTACGCGGAGTACGTGCTCGCGGATCCGGCGGGCCTGACCCGCAAGCCCGAGGCGCTGTCCTGGGAACTGGCCGCCGCGCTGCCCGTGGTCGTCGGCACCGCCTACCGCGCGCTCAACCTGCTGGACCTCGACAAGGGCGAGACGCTGCTCATCGACGGCGCGGCGGGCGGCGTCGGCACCATCGCCGTCCAGCTGGCCGTCGCGCGCGGGCTCACCGTCGTGGGCACCGCGAGCGAAGCGAACCACGAGTACCTGCGCTCGCTGGGCGCCGTACCCGTGCAGTACGGCGAAGGGCTCGCCGACCGTGTACGCGACGTCGCGCCGCAGGGCATCGACGCCTCCTTCGACACCTCCGGGCGCGGCTCGCTGGCGACGCTGGTCGAGCTGACCGGCGGCCCGAAGCGCGTCGTCACCATCGCCGCGCCGGACGCGGCCGACCACGGCGTCCGCTTCACCTCGGGAGGTCCGGCGGAGCAGGTTCCCGGCGCGCTGGCCGAAGGCGTCGCACTCGCCGCCGAAGGCAAGCTCGACCTGCCGATCGCCCGGGTCTACCCGCTCGCCGAAGCGGCCGCCGCCCAGGACGAGAGCGAAGCGGGCCACGTCCGGGGCAAGCTCGTCCTGGTGCCATGAGCCTGCCCGCTGCGGCGAGCCCTGGTTCGTCGAGTACTCGATCGCCGTCGATCCGCGCCTCGACGGCTGTTTCGACGTCGACCTCGAATCGTCGTCGATGACGAACACGCTGCCGGTGCACCGGCTCGATCTCGCGGTGGGCGCGACCGCCGAGGCGCCTGAAACACGCCGAACAGCATAAGTCTCCGAACGCCCTAGACTCTCCACATGGGATCGGAGTTCGAGCGGATCGCCGCCGAGAAGTACGTCGTCCTGACCACCTTCCGCAAGAGCGGCGCCCCGGTACCGACCCCGGTCTGGGCGGCGGGCGACGGCGGCGAACTGGTGCTCTGGTCCGAACGGAAGGCGGGCAAGGTCAAGCGCATCCGCAACAGCGGCCGGGTCGAGATCCAGGCCTGCGACTTCCGCGGCAACAACACCCACGGCGACGTCGTCGCGGGCGAGGCGCGGCTGCTGGACCTCGACGGCACCGAACGCGTGCGCAAGGCGATCGCGCGGAAGTACGGCATCACCGGGCGGGTGACGATGTTCTTCAGCAAGCTGCGGGGGCCGAAGGACCGGACCGTGGGAATCGCGATCAAACTGGCCGAGTAGCCCTACCTCGCGGGGTCCTGGCGACACTCGCTCACCAGCCTTGACATGACCGAACACAAGTTCGATCATGGAGTCATTCGGCAGATCGGCGACGGCGATCCTCAACTGCCCGAGCCGCGACCACGGCACGGTAAGATGGAGCGGATCGAAGGAGGTGGAAGCCATGGCTCGCGCGCGTGACGTAGCTGCCGCCGTACTGGCTCACACCGGTCCGATCACGACGATGAAGCTGCAGAAACTGCTCTACTACGCGCAAGCGTGGCATCTGGTGTTCCAGCGCGAACCGATGTTCGACGAGAAGATCGAAGCATGGCCTCAGGGGCCCGTCACACCGTCGATCTTCGCCGGGCACCGAAAGCAGTATCAGGTGACGAGTTGGCCGAGCGGTCATGCCGGAGCGCTGACAGAACCCGAGAACGCGACGTTGACCTGGGTAATGGACAAGTACGCGCACTACTCAGCCGAGACTTTGTCGCGGATGACCCACATGGAGTCCCCGTGGCGAGTCGCGAGAGGGATCGTCGCCGAAAACGAGAAATCTTCACAGCCGATAGCGCACGACCAGATGCGTCACTTCTACGCACGGCAGATCGCCGATGTCGACGTCGCGGTCGCCCAGGCCGCGGCCAGCGCGGCCATGGAAGGCATCGATCTCGACGACGACTGGCAGCGAACTCTCCGCGACGTCGCGACCAGCACACGCACTGCCGACGACCTGGTCGCCGAAGAAATAGAGCGAGCCCGTCAGCAGTGACCGATCCGTACAGCTTTCCCGACGGGAAGTGCCTTCGCAACAAGCTGGATATCGAAAACCCTGAGACATTCAAGCAGGTCGAGGCGCGCATCGTCAGTATTCGAGACGTCGAACTCGCTCGTCAAAGTCTCCCAGGCGAATACAGTCTCGAGCACCTACAGAGCTTTCACCACGCGCTCTTCAAGGATGTCTACGACTGGGCCGGAAAGACCCGCACCGTGGACATCTCCAAAGGAGCGTCGAAGTTCTGCTCTTGGAGATTCGTCGACGAGCAGACATCGGCGGTGCTGGGAAACCTCGAAACCGATGGCTGGCTGCTCGGCCTGAATCGGGACAACTTCCTAGAACGCCTCGCCTGGTACTACTCCGAACTGAACGCCATGCACCCGTTTCGTGAGGGCAATGGACGGACGTTACGAGCCTTCTTACGGCAACTATCGGCGGCGGCGGGCTGGCGACTCGACTGGTCCGCTCTCAACAAGGACGACAACAACGCCGCGTCCAGCCACAGCCTGCTGACCGCTGAGACGACCGAACTGATCAAGGTTCTCACGCCCGTAGTCGTCCGCATGTGAACAGGCGCCTCGTAAGTGTTCTATTGAGAGATACGGCAAACGTGGCCGCCCGTGCGCGCGTTCACCTGGCCGTGAACCCAAGAGTCCTTCACTACCTGCTGTCCTGAAGGCCCGACCGCATGGCCGCCGCCATCGCCGCCGAGTCGTGATCCGGTCCGCACCCCTCGACCAGGATCAGGTCACCAGGGATGTGGTCCGCCCGCAGGGGCAGGATCTCCCGGTACGCGGCCGAGTCGTACCACTCTCGCGCGACCTCGACGCTCGGGAACTCGATCATCACGAGCGCGCCCGGCCATTCCCCCTCCAGCACCTGCACGTCAGCGCCGTGCACGAGGAACTTGCCGCCGAAGGGGTCCAGCGTGTCCTGGATCCGCTCCAGGTACTCGAAGACCTCCTCCGCCGTCACGGCGGGCGGGCGAAGGTGGGCGATTCCGTAGGCGGTCATGACGTCCCTCCAGGTTTTCGTTGTCCTGGAAGGAATCCTGACCGAACGGGGGCGTGGCGTCGATTACCCGGGAGGTAAAGCTCAGAACTCCGCGACGGCCGCGAGTGCCTCGGGCAGGGTGAACGCACCGGCGTAGAGCGCCTTGCCGACGATGGAACCTTCGACACCGTCACGCGCCAGGGCGGCCAGCGCGCGGAGATCGTCCACACTGGACACGCCGCCGGAAGCGATGACGGGCGCGTCGGTGCGGGCGGCGACCTCGCGGAGCAGGTCGATGTTCGGGCCCTGGAGGGTGCCGTCCTTGCTCACGTCGGTGACGACGTAGCGCTGCGCGCCGTCGCGGTCGAGCCGGTCAAGGACCTCCCAGAGGTCACCGCCGTCCTGCGTCCAGCCGCGGGCCGACAGCCGGTGCCCGGCCTCGGTGATCCGCACGTCCAGCCCGATGGCGACACGGTCGCCGTAGGAGGAGACGACCTTCGCGGTCCACTCCGGATCCTCCAGCGCGGCGGTGCCGAGGTTGACCCGGCGGGCACCGGTGGCCAGCGCGGCCTCCAGCGAGGCGTCGTCGCGGATGCCACCGGACAGCTCCACCTGGACGTCCAGCTTCGCCACGACCTCGGCGAGCAGTTCGCGGTTGGAGCCCTTGCCGAACGCGGCGTCGAGGTCCACCAGATGGATCCACTCCGCCCCGTCACGCTGCCAGGCGAGCGCCGCCTCCAGCGGGCTGCCATAGGAGGTTTCGGTGCCGGCCTCGCCCTGGACGAGTCGCACGGCCTGGCCATCGGCCACATCAACGGCGGGAAGGAGCGTGAAAGTCACGCGCCCACTCTAAGCGAGGGTCTTGAGCCAGTTGCGCAGCAGGTGCGCCCCGGCGTCCCCCGACTTCTCGGGGTGGAACTGCGTCGCCCACAGCGGCCCGTTCTCGACGGCGGCGACGAAGTCCTGGCCGTGGTTCGCCCAGGTCACCTTGGGTTGCTGCCCGGCGAGGCCGGAGTCCAGTTCCCAGGTCCGCGCGGCGTAGGAGTGCACGAAGTAGAACCGCGTGTCCGCGTCGAGCCCGGCGAACAGTCGCGAGTCCTCCGGCGCGCGGACGGTGTTCCACCCCATGTGGGGAAGGACGTCGGCTTCCAGCCTGTCGACCGTGCCGGGCCACTCACCGGTGCCCGCGGCCTCTTCACCGTGTTCGACACCGCGTTCGAACAGGATCTGCATACCGACGCAGATGCCCAGCACGGGACGGCCACCGGCGAGGCGCTTGCCGATGATCTTCTCCCCCGACACCGACAGCAGCCCCTCCATGCACGCGGAGAAGGCGCCGACGCCGGGGACGACCAGGCCGTCCGCCTCGAGCGCGGCATGGGGGTCGGAGGTGACCTCGACGTCCGCGCCGGCGCGCTGAACAGCGCGTTCGGCGGACCGGAGATTGCCGGACCCATAGTCCAGGATCACCACACGAGGAGTAGCCACGCGCCCAGGTTAGCGGACCGGATTCTCTCCGGGTTTCCTGTTTCAACCGTCACTCGTCTGGGTAGTAATGACACTGAGTGAAAGGCCGGCGCAGGACCGCCTGCACTTCTGGAGGAACGATGCGGGACGCCGACGAACTGACCTGCTTGCTACACGCGTGGCGAGAGGACATCGACAGCGTGCCTTTTCCTACCTTCGCGGAGCTGCTGATCCCGGTGCAGACGCAGCGCTCCGCTCCCAGCCGGACGGTCACGGCATCGGTTCAGGTGACGAACGCCACCGGATGGCGCGATCTTTGACACTCGACTCCGGTCGCGTGTGTGGTTTTCTTCATAGGTCGTGACCCACCGAGCCGACCAGGAGTGACCGCATGAGCAGCAGCCCGGATCCGCGCGACTTCCTCGATCTCGACGCCGAACTCTCCGAGGAAGACCGGGCCATGAGGGACGCTGTCCGCGCGTTCGCGCAGGACCAGCTCCTCCCGAACGTCGCGGAGTGGTACGAATCGGGTGCGCTGCCCGCCGCCGAGCTCGCCAAGGGCTTCGGTCAGCTCGGGCTGCTCGGCATGCACCTGGAGGGTTACGGCTGCGCCGGGACCAGCGCGGTCGCCTATGGCATCGCCTGCCGCGAGCTGGAGGCCGTCGACTCCGGGCTGCGCAGCTTCGTCTCCGTGCAGGGCTCGCTGGCGATGTACGCGATCCACAAGTGGGGCACCGAGGAGCACAAGCAGGAGTGGCTCCCGCGGATGGCGGCCGGTGACGCGCTCGGCTGCTTCGGCCTCACCGAACCGGACGCCGGCAGCGACCCTGGCAGCATGCGGGCCCGCGCGGTCCGCGACGGCTCGGACTGGCTGCTGAGCGGCACGAAGATGTGGATCACCAACGGAACCGTCGCCGACGTCGCGGTCGTCTGGGCGCAGACCGACGAGGGTGTGCGCGGCTTCGTCGTCCCCACGGACACGCCGGGCTTCACCGCGAACGAGGTCAAGCACAAGCTTTCGCTGCGCGCCTCGCTGACCGCGGAACTCGTGCTCGACGGCGTGCGTTTGCCGGAGTCGGCGGCGTTCCCAGACGTCAGGGGCCTGCGCGGCCCGCTGTCCTGCCTGAACGAAGCGCGCTACGGGATCCTGTTCGGTGTCGTCGGCGCCGCTCGCTCATGCTACGAATCCGCGCTGGAGTACACGCTGAGCCGCGAGCAGTTCGGCAAACCGCTGGCCGGATTCCAGCTCACCCAGCGCAAACTCGCCGACCTCGTCGTAGAGGTCAACCGCGCCGGGCTGATCGCGCTGCGGATCGGACGGCTCAAGGACGCCGGAACGCTGCACCACAACCACGTCAGCTTCGGCAAACTCGCCAACGTCCGCTCCGCGCTGGAGGTCGCCAGGACCGCGCGGGCGATGCTCGGCGCCAACGGGATCTCGCTGGAGTACCCGGTGATGCGGCATATGTCGAACCTCGAAACCGTGCTGACCTACGAAGGCACCGAAGAGATGCACGCGCTCTCGATCGGCCAGTCGGTCACCGGGCTCGCCGCCTTCCGCTGAGCCGCCGGAAGCCTGCGGCATGCACCTGTTCGGCCTGTTCCGTGAATCCGCCGAGCCGGACAGGTTCGTGTGGCTCCGCGGATTCCGGGACATGGAGAGCAGGCGGGCGGCGCTGGAGTCCTTCTATTACGGACCGGTGTGGCGCGAGCACGGCCCGGCGGCGAACGAGACGATGATCGACGCGTCCGACGTCCTGCTGCTGCGGCCGTCCGGGCCGGGTTTCCCCGCTCCGGGCGGCGCCGGGGATTCCCGGGTGTTGGTGACGGTGTGCCATCCAGTGGGCCCCGTCAAGGAGTTCTCCGAGTACTTCGCGGACACCGTCGCTCCGGCTCTGCGGGAATCTGGCTTGGACCCGTTCGGCCACTTCGAAACGGAGCCCGCGGAGAACACCTTCCCGCGCCTTCCCGTGCGGGAGAACGAGACGATGTTCGTCTGGTTCGCCAAGGCAGGCGAAGAACACCGGGAACTCACGCCGACCCCGCGCTCACTCCTGCGCTGAAAGGAGTTCCGCGAGTCCGTCCGGATACAGGATCGCCTTGCCGCTCGCCACGTCGGCCATCGGCAGCCAGTGCACGCGCGTGCCCTCCTCGTCGAGCACCACGCCGACCTCGTCGCGCTCGTAGAACGCTTTGTCGGTCAGGTCGGCGGTGAACAGGAACACGATCTCGTGCCCTGGCCTGCCTTCGAAGGTGTACACGTTCTCCAGCACCGCGATCTGCTCGACAGCGGTCAGTTCCGCCGCGAGCTCTTCCTGGAACTCACGGTGCAGCGCCTCGGCGGCGGTCTCCCCGAACTCGATCCCGCCGCCAAGCGGGCGATGGTAGGTCTCCCCCTTCACCTCGTCGCGGCCTTCGAACACGAGGAGGTCTTCGCCGCGGCGAATGACCCCGAGCGCGAGCGGGCGGATCTTCGTCATCCTGGTGACGCTAGCGGAGGAATTCCTTGACCGACAAGGCGATGGACCCCGCGTCGAGGCCGTGCGCGAGATCGTGGTCGGCCATTTCGCCGTAGATCCGCACTTCGGCGTCACGCCGGACACCCAGTGACAGCAACCGATGCGGCATCTCGGACAAAGCGTCGGACACCACATGTGCCGAAGTCCCCGCGAGGTAAGGCTCGATCAGCACGACGTCGCCCGCGCCCGCGGCCTCGACGGCCGAGCGGAGACCGGCGGCGTCGAACGGCCGGATCGTCGAGGTGTAGAGCACGGTCACGTCGAGATCGGCGGTCGCCTCCATCGCCCTGTCGAGCATCGGCCCGACGGCCACGACGACGCCTCGGCCGCCTTCGCGCAACGTCTGCAACCCGGCACCTAAATGCGGTTTCGCGTTCTCCTGCGCGGAAAGCCGGAGATAGACGCGACCGTCGCCCGGAATGGACTCCAGCAGCAGCCGCCGTGCTTCTTCGGGGTGACCCGGCACGTGCACGGTCCAGCCCGGCAGCGTGTCGATGAGGGCGACGTCTCCGGGCGCCTGATGTGTCCGCCCGGCGGTCGGCATGTCGTAGGACGCGCCGGAAGACACCAGCACGGCACCGACGTCCTGGTGCCCGAGGTCGAGTTTGACCTGCTCGAACGCCCGCTCCACGAGGAACGACGAGAAGGTGTGGACGATGGGGCGCATCCCGGCCAGCGCGAGCCCGCCGGCGGTGCTCATCATCAGCTGCTCGCGGATGCCCACGTTGAGCACGCGGTCCGGATGCTTGCGGGCGGCGAAGTCCAGCTGTGCCGCGGAGATGTCGGCGAGCACGATGGCGACGTTCGGATCGGCGTCGAGCACCTCGGCGACGGCGCACAGGAACGTTTGACGCATGTCCACGGTTTCAGGCCTTTCGCTCGACGGTCGCGACCACGGCGAGCGGCCGGTCCGGATGGGGTGCGGTGAAGGCTTCGTAGAGCGCTTCGTGATCGCGACCGTCGACCGTGCGGGTCTCCCAGCCCTCGACCTCGAACCGGCGCGCGATCCCGCCCGGCCAGCCGTGGGTGGCGGAGGAGTTGTCGACGACGACAGCGGTCAGCTGCGGCATGCCGATGCGGCCCGCCACCGCGATGGCCTCTTGGTTGGAGCCCTCGTCGAGTTCCGCGTCGCCGATGAGGGCGACGACCTTGGCCTCACGGAATCCTTTGGCCCGCAGGCCGAACACGGTGCCGATGGCGAGCGGGAGCCCGTGCCCGAGTGACCCGCTGGCGATCTCGGCGCCGGACAACCTCGCCCGGTCGGGATGGTGCCCGAGCCGGGATTCCGCCGAAGTCCAGTCGGCGAGTTCGTCCTCGCGGATGAAGCCCTTCTTCGTCAGGACGGCGTAGTAGGCCATCGGGCCGTGGCCCTTCGACAGCAGGAAGCGGTCGCGGCCGGGTTCGCGGAAGGTCTCCGGGGTGATGTCGAGCACGCGGTCGTAGAGCACCCACAACACGTCCACAGTGGACTCCGCGGCGGCCTGATGCTTCTCGTCCCCGGTCATCAACGAGATCAGCCGCGGCAGATCCTCGTAGCCGGTCATGGTGTCGGTGGTCATGAACCGAGGGTGCAACCTCGACTTAGGTCGAAGTCAAGGCTAACCTGGCGACGTGACGAGACTGGCTGAACACCTGAGCATCGGACAGGTCGCCGACCGCAGCGGCGTGCCCCACACGGCTTTGCGGTTCTACGAGGACAAAGGGCTGATCAGCTCGGAGCGCTCGGCGGGCAACCAGCGGCGGTATCCGCGTTCGGTGCTGCGCCGGATCGCCTTCATCCGTGCCGCGCAGCGGGTCGGCCTCAGCCTCGACGACATCAGCTCGGCACTGGAGACCCTACCCAGGGATCACGCCCCCACCAAGGCCGACTGGGCACGCCTCTCGAAGGGCTGGCAGACCGAACTCGACGCGCGGATCGACGCGTTGCAGCGCCTGCGGGACAGACTGACCGGGTGTGTCGGCTGCGGTTGCCTGTCCCTGCGCAGCTGCGGGCTCTACAACGCCGACGACCAGATGTCCCGCTTCGGCCCGGGCGCCGGGAAACTGCGCCCGGCTTCCGAAGGCGGCTTCTGAATTCCGTTGCCACGCGGGTGCCGGGTGTGCGTCACTGTGACTCGAAATGGATAAGAAACACCTCATCCGAGTCTCGAAACGACTCTCCCGGCACCTGCGGCACGCGCCCGGTGACATCGGCATCACTCTGACTTCCGACGGCTGGGTCGAAGTCGGCACGCTCTTGGCCGCCCTGCGGCGCAACGGGCTGACCCTCACCCGAAGCCAGCTCGACGAAGTGGTCGAGGGCAACGACAAACGGCGGTTCGCCTTCGACGAAAGCGGGCTGCGGATCCGGGCCAGCCAAGGCCACAGCGTCGACGTCGACCTCGCACTGCCCACCGCCACCCCGCCGGACGTGCTCTATCACGGCACCGTGTCCCGGTTCCTCGACGCGATCATGTACGAGGGTCTCCGGCCGATGAAGCGGCACGCCGTGCACCTTTCCGCGAACATCGATACCGCCCGCACGGTCGGCGGAAGGCGCGGTGTCCCGGTCGTGCTCCTCGTCGACGCGGCGGGCATGACGGCCGCCGCGCACGAGTTCCAGGTGAGCGCGAACGGCGTCTGGCTCACCGCGGCCGTTCCGCCGGAGTTCCTGCGCCGCCTCCCCTAGATCAGGCCGTTGGCCCGCAGAAGTCCCAGCGTGCTCATGGTGAACAGCCCGTTCCACTCCAACGCGGCCGCGGGCGAATAGCTCGTGTAGTCGACGCGCCAGCCGCCGTCTTCGTGCTGTGCTCCGGCCACCCGCCGCAGATCGGCGTCGATGACTTCGGGCGTGAAGAGCTTCCGTGCCGGGCCATCCGGCTCCGGCGCGAAGTCGAGCGGGCGCATGGCCTCGCCCTCGATCCCGCCGCCGACGGCGACCACGCCGTCGTCAGGGATGAACTTCCCGAGCTTTTCGACCAGGCGCGTGTCGCCGATCCGGTCCACCAGCTTCATCGCGAAAGCGAGCACGAGCGCGTGCGGCGCCTCCTCGATCTTCTCGATCGCGTCGAGGCAGTAGCGCGTGGCGTTCGCCAGCCACGGATGCGCGGCGACCGCCGGATCGTGCACGGCGACGCTGTGCGCGGTGACCGCGACGATCGCGGTGATTTGCAGCGAGGACACCGACGAGTCCGCCTCCGCCCAGAACGGCGCGCTGCCCGCCGGGTCCGGCATCGGCAGGGCGAACGGGATTCCGCCGTCGGGCAAGGAGATCGAGGCGAGCCAGTCGCAGAGTTCGGCCGCACGCGGGCTGGTCACCGGGCCGACACCGGCGAAGACCTCGAACGCGTGCAGCGCGCCACCGGGCTGACTGGTCGCCGAGCGGCAGTCCGGCTCGAGTCCGTGACCGTAGCCGCCGTCGGGATTGCGGTACCCCTCCAGCGCCGCGAGGGCCGCCGCCGGGTCACCGTCGCGGAAAAGGACCTCGAAGCGGCGCTTGTCGAGCAGCCGGGCCTGGGTGGCCATGAAAACGGCCGTCGCGTTCAGATCGATGTTCATACCGACAGGATCGCGCGGATCGCGGCGCCTGTCTTGAACACATCGGTCACGTGCGGCGGCGCGGGCGGTTGTAGAGCTTGCGGCCGACGCCGAGGAGCGTTTCACGCAGCGTCTCGTCGTCGAGCGAGGCGACCTCGGGCGAACCGCCGGCGATGGCGATGCCCGCCAGCAGTACCTGAGCCGTCACGATCGCGGTGAGATCCGGATCCGGGCCGACCAGGACTTCCAGCAGCCGGTTCTTGAAGCTTTCGGAGCTGTGCACGGACTTCTCGATCGCGCGGGCGATGCCGGGGTCGCTGGAGAACAGCGCGACCAGCGCGCGGTGCCGCACCACGAGGTCGACGAATCCGTCGAGCAGGTGATCGATCTGTGCGCCACGGGTGCGCTGGGCGCGAGCGTCGTCGACGATGCCTTCCAGCTCGCGCAACACGGGCTCGGCGACGGATTCGGTGATCTCCGCCTTCGTCTTGAAGTGGTAGTAGACAGCGGCCTTGGTGACGCCGAGGGCGTCCGCGATCATCTGCAGCGAGGTGCCTTCCACGCCGTGTTCGGTGAACAACCGCAACGCCGTGCCCAGTAGTCGCGTGCGGGTGTCCTCCGCGTGGACGACGTCCATGTTCCCTCCTCGTTCAGCCGTCGGAGGTTACGTCACACGCGGCCGTCGAGCCAAACGAGTACTAGCCGTGCGGCTAGTCACATACTTGCCGATCGGCTTGTTGGGCCCTAGCCGATCGGCTAGCTTGGAATGAACCTGATCGAGTGAACGGGAGACTTCTGTGGCCAGCTTCCTGTACCGACTTGGCCGGTTCTCGTTCCGGCGCCGGGCACTGGTGGCGGCGGTCTGGGCCGTCGTACTGGTGGCCCTCGGCGCGGGGGCGCTGACCCTGTCCGGCCAGCTTTCGAACTCGGTGACCATCCCCGGCACCGAGTCGCAGAAGGCGATCGACCAGCTCGCGGACCGCTTCCCCGAGGCCGCCGCCGGTGGCGCGACCGCCCGCGTCGTGATCTCCGCCCCCGACGGCCAGGACTTCACCAAGGAGTCCGGTCAGGCCGCCATCGCCGGGATCGTGTCCCGGCTGGAAGACGCGCCGAAGGTCGCCGGGGTGCTCAACCCGCTGCAGGTGCAGGCGATCTCGCCCGACAAGCGCGTCGCGCTGGCGCAGGTGAGCTATCGCGTCCCGGGCTTCGAGCTCACCGACACCGACCGCGAGGGCCTGATGGCCGCCGCGGATCCCGCCAAGGCCGCCGGGTACACCGTCGAGTTCGGCGGTGACGCCGTCCAGGCGATGCCAGCCACGAACGCCACCGAAGGCCTCGGCGTCGCCGTCGCCGCGGTCGTCCTGATCATCACCTTCGGTTCACTGCTCGCGGCCGGGATCCCGCTGCTGACCGCGCTCATCGGCGTCGGCATCGGCATGGCGGGCATCACGACGGCGTCCGGTTTCCTCGAACTGAACACGAACACGCCGGTGCTCGCGCTGATGATCGGCCTCGCCGTCGGCATCGACTACGCGCTCTTCATCGTTTCCCGCTATCGGCACGAACTCGGCATCGGACGCGATCCGGAGGAAGCCGCCGGACGCGCCACCGGCACGGCGGGCTCCGCCGTGGTGTTCGCCGGGCTGACCGTGATCATCGCGCTGGCGGGCCTGACCGTGGTCGGCATCCCGTTCCTCGGCGAGATGGGCATCGCCGCGGCGATCACCGTCGCCATCGCGGTCGTCATCGCGCTGACCCTGCTTCCCGCGATCCTCGGCTTCGCGGGCGGCAAACTGGCGGGCGGCAAGATCCGCTTGCGCCGTAAGGAAAGCGAGACCACGCATGGCGAACGCTGGGCGCGTTTCGTTGCCCGCCACCGGATCCCGGTGCTGATCGCCGCGATCGCCGGACTCGCGATCGTCGCCGTCCCGGCCGCGAGCATGCAGCTCGGCCTGCCGAACGACAGCACCGCCGCGCCGGACACCACCCAGCGCAAGGCTTACGACACCGTCAGCCGCAGCTTCGGCGAGGGCGCCAACGGCCCACTGGTGATCGTCGTCGACCTCGGCGGCAGCACCGACCGGCAGGCCGCGCTCCAGCAGGCCTCCGCCGGGATCAGCGGACTCGGAGAACGCCCGATCGTCGCGCCGCCGAAGGTCAACCGGAGCGGTGACCTGGCCTTGCTGACCGTCATCCCGAAGAGTGGCCCGAGCAGCACCGCGACCGAAGACCTCGTGAGCGACATCCGCGGCCTGAACGCGCGACTGGGCACGGCCACCGGCGCTTCGCTGGCGGTGACCGGCCAGACCGCGGCCAACATCGACGTCTCGGAGAAGCTCGCCGACGCGATGCTGCCCTATCTCGCGCTGATCGTCGGGCTCGCGTTCCTGTTGCTGATGCTGGTGTTCCGCTCGGTCGTGGTCCCGCTGAAGGCGACGCTGGGCTTCCTCGGCTCCGTGGTCGCGACGTTCGGCGCCGTGGTGGCGGTGTTCCAGTGGGGCTGGCTCACCGACCTGCTCGGCGTGAAGACCACCGGGCCGATCATGAGCATGCTGCCGATCCTGCTGATCGGCGTGCTGTTCGGGCTCGCGATGGACTACCAGGTGTTCCTGGTGACGCGGATGCGGGAGGAGTACGTCCACGGCGCCGACCCGCAGCAGGCGATGGTCACCGGCTTCCGGCACGGCTCCCGCGTCGTGGTCGCCGCGGCGCTGATCATGATCAGCGTGTTCGCCGGGTTCGTCCTCGCGGAGTCCTCGCTGATCCAGTCGATCGGGTTCGCGCTGGCGTTCGGTGTGCTGGTGGACGCGTTCGTGATCCGGATGACGATCGTGCCGGCGCTGATGTCGCTGCTCGGGCGCGGTGCGTGGTGGCTGCCGAAGTGGCTGGATCGCGTACTTCCCGACGTCGACGTCGAAGGCGAGAAGCTCACGAAGCAGCTCGATGCTCCTGACGAGCGAGAGCTGGTCAACGCCTCGAAGTGAAGTCCGTGAAGGCCTCCTTCCCTACCTTGAGAGTAGGGAAGGAGGCCTTCACGGACTTAAGCCAAGAGTGCGACGCGGGCATCTCCGAGCGCGAAGCCGAGCAGGTTCAGCCCGCACCAGCGTTCGGCGTTCTCGACGTGCGGATGGTCGGCCGCGAGCCCGATGCCCCAGACGGCGTCGAGCGGGCTGGCCTCGACCAGCACGCGGTTCTTGGTGCCGAGCAGGAAGTCGCGGAGTTCCGTGTGCTGTCCGAACTTCGCGATCGACGCGTCACGGACGATGCCGTAGCGCTCGTCTTCCCAGCAGCACTGCTGGAATCCCCGTACTTCGCGGCCCAAAGCCTTGGCCTCACGCGGATGCCGGGCCTTGAGGATTCGTGCCGCGTTGTCGGCGTCGTCGAACAGGGTCGCCTTGCGCCACATCATGTAGTGCTCGGCTGTCGGAAACGTTTCACCGTCCACGGTGAACCGAGCGGGCCACCACTGGCTGAAGCATTCCGGCCCGATCGTGCCGTCACGCCGAGGCCGGTGTCCCCAGAAGAAGAGGAACTTGACGCGACTCCCGGATCGCTGGAGCCGGACGACGTCGGCGACCGAGCGCGGGTTCGTGGACATGCCGGACAGCATGGTCGCCAGTGTCCCGGCGCGCACGCGATTTACCGGACGGCGGCCTCAGGCCAGCCAGGCGATGGCTCCGCCGATCGCCAGCAACGCACCGATACCCAGCACCACGGCCAGGAACTTGACGCTCTTCCAGGTCGCGTAGACGCCGCCGATCAGGAAGCCGCCGAGCGCGAGCAGCAGCACGGCGATGGTCGAGTTACTCACGCCCGCCACCCTGCCACATCCGCGCTCGCCCGAACGCGCCGGGTGCTCCCCGCAATTCGTCCTCTGGTTGCGGTAGTTGCACGCGCAAGGACCGCAACCAGAGGACGAAACGCGGCGGTCAGAGAACGCCCTTGGTCGAGGGGATGCCAGCTGCCCGAGGGTCCGGCTCAGTCGCGGCACGCAGGGCGCGCGCGACGGCCTTGTACTCGGCCTCGGCGATGTGGTGCGGGTCCCGGCCGTGGAGCACGCGCACGTGCAGCGCGATCTGCGCGTGGAACGACAGCGAGTCGAACACGTGCCGCGTCAGCACGAACGGGTAGTTCCCGCCGATGGTGAAGCTGTTGAACTGCTCCGGTTCGCCCAGGTGCACGCAGTACGGCCGCCCGGAGACGTCGATCGCGGCGTGCGCGAGGGTTTCGTCCATCGGGATCCACGCGTCGCCGAAGCGGCGGATGCCGCTCTTGTCGCCGAGCGCCTGCCGCAGCGCCTGGCCGAGCACGATCGCGGTGTCTTCGACGGTGTGGTGCGCGTCGATGTGCACGTCACCGGTCGCCTGCACCTTGAGGTCGAGCGAGCCGTGCACCCCGAACGCGGTGAGCATGTGGTCGTAGAACGGGACACCGGTGTCGATCTCCACCTGTCCCGTGCCGTCCAGGTCGAGCTGGACCGAAATGGACGATTCCCTGGTGGTGCGGTCCACCTTGCCGACGCGACTCATCGCGGCACCTCCTTGCTGGCCTCGAGAAAGGCGTCGTTCTCTTCCGGCGTCCCGATGGTCACCCGCAGGTGACCTTCGATGCCGACGTCCCTGATCAGCACGCCATTGTCCAAATAGGACTTCCAGGTCGCGGGCGCGTCCGCGAAGCGTCCGAAAAGGACGAAGTTCGCATCGCTCGGGACCGGCGTGAATCCCAAGCCCAGCAACGATTCCACCACTCGGTCGCGTTCGGCCGCGAGTTTGGCGACCGACGCCAGGGTGGCGTCCGCGTGCCGCAGCGCCGCCCGTGCGGCGGCCTGCGTGAGCTTCGAGAGGTGGTACGGCAGCCGCACCAGCTGCAAGGCGTCGACGATCGCGGGCGCGGCCGCCAGATAACCGAGCCGTCCGCCCGCGAAGGCGAACGCCTTGCTCATCGTGCGCGACACGATGAGCTTCGCGGGGTACTCCTCGAGCAGCTCGATGGCGCTCGGCTGCGACGAGAACTCGGCGTACGCCTCGTCGACCACCACGATGCCCGGTGCCGCTTCGAGCAGCCCTCGCAACTCACCGAACGGGATCGACCCGCCCGTCGGGTTGTTCGGGCTGGTCACGAACACGATGTCCGGACGGCGGTCCCGCACCAGCGCGGCCGCCTTCTCGGTGTCGAGCGTGAAATCGTCGCGGCGCGGCACCGGTAGCCAGTCGGTGCGGGTGCCCGCCGAGATGATCGGGTGCATCGAGTACGACGGCTCGAAGCCCAGCGCAGACCGGCCGGGACCGCCGAAGGCCTGCAAGATCTGTTGCAGGATCTCGTTGGACCCGTTGGCGGCCCACACGTTCGACTCCGACACCAGCACGCCGGTGGACACCGCGAGGTAGTCCGCGAGGTCCTGCCGCAGCGCGACAGCGTCGCGATCCGGGTACCGGTGCAGCGAAGCGGCCTCGACGCGGACGGCCTCGGCGACGTCGGCCACCAGCGAGTCGGGCGGCGGGTACGGGTTTTCGTTGGTGTTGAGCCGGATCGGCACGTCGAGCTGCGGCGCGCCGTACGGGGTCTTGCCCCGCAGGTCCTCCCGCAGCGGGAGCGCGTCGAGTGTGATCTCCTCGCCGATGCTCATGCCCGCTCCCCCTCGAACCTCGCCGTGATGGCCTCGCCGTGCGCGGGCAGGTCCTCCGCGTTGGCCAGCGCGACGACGCGGCCGGCGATCTCGCGCAGCGCGTCCTCGTTGTAGTCGACTACGTGCACACCCTTGAGGAAGCTCTGCACCGAAAGCCCGGACGAGTGCCGCGCGAACCCGCCGGTGGGCAGGACGTGGTTCGACCCGGCGCAGTAGTCGCCGAGCGAGACCGGCGCGTACGCCCCGACGAAGATCGCGCCCGCGTTGCGCACCCGGGCGGCCACCGAACGCGCGTCCGCGGTCTGGATCTCCAGGTGTTCCGCGGCGTACGCGTCGACAACGCGGAGCCCGTCGTCCACAGTGGACACCAGGATGATGCCAGACTGCTTGCCGCTCAAGGCCTCCGTCACGCGCTCGGCGTGTTTGGTCGCGGCCACGCGCCCGGTCAGTTCCTTGTCCACCGCCTCCGCGAGTTCCTCGGACGTGGTGACCAGCACGCTCGCGGCGAGCGGGTCGTGCTCGGCCTGGCTGATCAGGTCGGCGGCGACGTGCACCGGGTCGGCGGTCCCGTCGGCGAGGATCGCGATCTCGGTCGGGCCGGCCTCGGAGTCGATGCCGATGATGCCGCGCAGCAGCCGCTTGGCCGCGGTGAGGTAGATGTTGCCCGGCCCGGTGACGATGTCGACCGGCTCCAGCGTCGCGCCGTCGGTGTCGGTGCCGCCGTACGCGAGCAGTGCGACGGCCTGCGCGCCGCCGACGGCCCAGACCTCGTCGACGCCGAGCAGTTCGGCGGCGGCCAGGATCGTCGGGTGCGGGAGACCGCCGAACGCGGCCTGCGGCGGCGAGCAAAGCACGAGCGTGCCGACGCCGGCGATCTGCGCCGGGACGACGTTCATCACCACGGTCGAGGGGTACACCGCGAGCCCGCCCGGCGCGTACAGCCCGACGCGCTCCACCGGGATCCAGCGTTCGGTGACGGTGCCGCCGTCGACGACCTCCGTGGTGACGTCCTGGCGGCGCTGATCGCCGTGGACCTTCCTGGCGCGGGCGATGGACTCCTCCAGCGCCTCGCGGACGGCCGGATCCAGGTTCTCGAGCGCGCTCGTGAGTTCGGCGGCGGCCACCCGGACGCCGCCGGGGCGGACCTTGTCGAACTTCTCGGTGTACTCGAGAACCGCCTCGACACCGCGATCGCGGACCGCCTCGACCACCGGCCGTACGTGATGCAGCGCCGCGTCCACGTCGTACTCGGCACGCGGGAGCGTGCTCCTGAGTTCGGCAACGGACGGGACCTGTCCACGCAGGTCGGTACGGTTCAGCATGACTCAAGGGTACGAGGTGGCCGGATCGCGCCGAGCAGGCACACTGGGGTGGTGACCAGCGATCCCACGATGAGGGAGGCCGCCGTGCCGCGAATCGGATTGTGCCAGCTCACAGCGGCCGAGGATCCCGAAACGAACCTGAAGCTGATTCGCGAAGGCGTGGTCGCCGCGACGACCGACGGCGCGCGGATCGTGGTCTTCCCCGAAGCGACGATGGCGCGCTTCGGCGTCCCGTTGAAACCGCTCGCGCAACCTTTGGACGGACCGTGGGCGTCCACTGTGGCGTCCATCGCGGACGAGCACGGGGTCGTGATCGTCGCGGGCATGTTCACGCCGGCGCCGGACGGGCGCGTGAGCAACACACTGCTCGTCACCGGCGGCGGTCATCACCTCGGTTACGACAAGATCCATCTGTACGACGCGTTCGGATTCGCCGAGTCCGACACGGTCGCGCCCGGAACCGCGCCGGTGACCTTCGAGGTCGACGGCGTGACCTTCGGCGTCGCGACCTGTTACGACATCCGTTTCCCCGAGCTGTTCCGGAAGCTGGCCGACGACGGCGCCGACATCGTCCTCGTGCCGACGTCCTGGGGCGCCGGGGAGGGCAAACGCGAGCAGTGGGAGGTCCTGGTGCGCGCCCGCGCGCTCGACTCCGGCTGCTGGGTCCTCGGCTGCGGGCAGGCCGACCCGGTCGCGAGCGGGACACAGGTGAATCCGAAGGCGCCGACCGGGATCGGCCACTCGACGGTGTCCGACGGCTTCGGGCGCGTCCACGCCCAGCTGGGCGCCGGGCCGGAGACCGTGGTCGTCGACGTGGATCCGTCGGTCAGCGGGAAGGCGCGGGCGGCGACGGGGGCACTGGCCAACCGTCGCCTCTAGCGGCTGTAGCGTTCACGGAGCGCTCGAAGAAGGATTCGAGCACCACGATCGTCTGCGTCCCGGTGACGCCTTCGATGGCGTACAGCCTGCGCAACGACGCCTGTAGTTCCTCCGTGGTCGGCGTGCGCACCTTCACCAGCAGCGACGCCGGCCCCGCGATGACGTGCGCCTCCACGACCTCCGGCAAGGCCTCAAGCGCGGCCTTCGTCGGCGAATCGCCCATCCACGAGTTGGCCTCGACCAGCACGAAAGCCATCACCCCGCGGCCGACCGCCGCCGGGTCGACGTCGACCGTCGTGCGCCGGATGACGCCCTGGTCCCGCAGCTTGCGGACCCGCTCGTGCGCGGCGCCCGCGGACAGCCCGACCGCCTTGCCGAGCGCGGCATACGCCTGCGTCGCGTCCTGCTGCAACGCGGTGAGCAATATGCGATCCAACTCATCCATATATTGACCATATCAAGTTCAGTGATTCATGATAGTTGCAATACGGCATCCTGATCACTGGGGGTTTTCATGGACAAGGTCAAGGCACACTTCGAGGTCCTCGACGAGCGGTTCGCCCGCGTCAACGGTGACGAATGGATGCAACGGCTGCACACCGGCTGCCGCTGGACCGAGGGGCCCGCCTACTTCCCCGCCGGCCGGTACCTGGTCTTCAGCGACATCCCGAACGACCGCGTGCTGCGATGGGACGAGACCACGGGTGTGGTCGGCGTGTTCCGCGAGCCCGCCGGATTCCACAACGGGCACACCGTCGACCGCCGGGGCAGGCTCGTCAGCTGCGAACAGGGCGGCCGCCGGGTGACGCGCACCGAGCACGACGGCACGACCACTGTCCTCGCCGACACCTATCAAGGCAAGAAGTTCAACAGTCCCAACGATGTCGTCGAAGCCTCGGACGGAGCGATCTGGTTCACCGACCCCAGCTACGGCATCGACAGCGACTACGAAGGCCATCAGGCGGACAGTGAGATCGGTGCCTGCCACGTCTACCGCGCCGACCCGGCGGACGGCTCCGTGCGCATCGTCGCGGACGACTTCACGCGTCCGAACGGGCTCGCGTTCTCGCTCGACGAGTCACTGCTCTACATCGTGGACACCCGGCAAAATCCCAGCCATATCCGGGTTTTCTCGGTGTCCGGCGGGACACTCTCCGGTGGCGAGATCTTCGCGACCTGCGACGCCGGGATGTTCGACGGCGTGCGCCTGGACGCCGCGGGCCGGGTATGGGCGGCCGCGCACGACGGGCTGCACTGTTTCGCGCCGGACGGGACGCGGATCGGGAAGCTGCGGGTGCCGGAGGTCTGTTCGAACCTGACGTTCGGCGGGCCGCGGCGGAACGATCTGTTCATCACGGCGAGCAGTTCGGTCTACACGCTGCGGGTGAACTTCTCGGGGCCGCGGTAGCCATGTGAGGGACTCCTTGAGGAGCCGCCCCACCGGCCACAGCAACGCGCGTAAGTACATGAAGGTCCCCTTCCTTGCGCTAGGCGCAAGGAAGGGGACCTTCATGTACTTCAAGCGGCGATCGGCTCCCCACGCCAGGCCGGTGACGTAGTGAAGGCCTCCTTCCTTACCCTCAAGGTAGGGAAGGAGGCCTTCACGGACTCCCCGCGACGGAAGGCGCGCTAGCGCAGCAGCCCTTCGCGGATCGCCACCCGCACGAACCCGGCCCGTCGCCGTTCCCCGGTCTTGTCCCGGATCCGGTCGAGATAAGACCGCACCGTCCGCACGCTGATGTTCAGGATCTCCGCGACGTCGACGTCCCGTTCGCCAGCCGCGACCAGCCGCAGGACCTGCTTTTCCCGTTCGGACAGCACGATCTTGGGCCCGGCGTGGCGATCTTCGCTGTCCTGGATGATCATTCCGGCCAGCGTCGGCGACACGTACGCGTTGTCGTCCGCGATGGTGCGGATGGCGCGCAGGAGTTCGTCGCCGTCGACGTCCTTGGACAGGAAGCCCTTCGCACCGGCCTGCATGGCGCCCAGCACCTCGGGCTGTTCGGCGTGGGCGGACACCACGAGCACCTTGTGCCCCATCTGCCCCACTTCGAGTACCGCGGCGGCGTCCTGGACGCCGCGCAGCTTGAGGTCGAGGACGACGACACTGCCCGCGGGCTGTTCCTGGACGGCGAACCGCGCGACGGAGTCGGCGACGGCGCCCAGCTCGATATCCGGCGCTTCGGTGAGGACACGCGCGACGGCGTCCCGGTACAAAGGATGATCTTCGATCACCCCGACGTTGATCGGTGTGCTGCGTTTCGGCTGCTGCTCGTCTGCGTTCACCGGCGTCCTTCGAATCCGCCCGCGTCGTCGCGGGGCGCGACCGGCCGAGACGGCCCGGGCACCTCCGGTGGAGACGCGAGCCCGAGCTGGATGGCCTTGCGGACCAGACCGGCCCGCCTTCTCTCTCCGAGTTTGTCACGGATCCGGTCCAGGTAGCCCCGAACCGTCCGGACTCCGATCCCCAGGATGCGGGCGATGTCGACGTCGCGTTCGCCCGCCGCGACCAGCCGCAGGACCTGCTTTTCCCGCGCCGACAGCGCGACGTCCGGAGCCGGCATGGGGCGGTCGGCGTTGTCCTTGATGATCATTCCGGCCACCACCGCGGAAACGTAGGCCCGGCCCTGCGCGACCGTCCTGATCGCGATCAGCAGTTCGTCGACGTCGACGTCCTTGGACAGGAATCCCTTCGCACCGGCGGCGATCGCGCCGAGCACCTGTTCGGACTCCGCCTGCGCGGACACCACGAGCACGTGATGCCCCAGCTCGCACACCTGGAGCACGGCCGCCGCCCCGGCGATCCCCGGCAGGCCGAGATCGAGCAGCACGACGCTACCGGGCGGCTGCGGGTGGACGTGGAACCGGGCGACCGAATCGACCACCGCGCCCAGTTCGATCCCCTCGGCCTCGGTGAGGACCCGGACAACGGCGTGCCGGTACAACGGATGGTCCTCGATCACCGCGACGTCGACCCGGTCGGTCTCCGGCCTGTCTTCAGTCATCTGCACGTTCCCGCTCACCCCGTCCCACCCGCCGCGGACACCGCACGCCCGGCCTGCGCCGGATCCAGCGCGGGCCCTCGCGGCACCAGTGCCAGCAACCCATTCGGAACCGGTTGTCGTTCGGCTTGGCCGTAACCGAGGGAAGCGAGTGCCTCAGTGCTCGCCACCGGGTACTTCAGGCCCGTGTCGGTCACGACGTAAACCGTGCCGGAACCGGATTCCGCCACCACCGCGCCCCCCGACGGAGGCACGAAAACCGCGTCGGCGACCAGCGCGTCCGTCCGCGCCGTCACCGGGATCGCCTTCGCACCTTGCGGCAACGGGACCTGTGCGGAGATAACAATTCGAGAACCCTGCGCGCATAGCGTCACGGACTGTCCGGTAACGGGCGCTTTTCGCGGGATCCGGTCCGGATACTCCGCGGGATCGGCCCCGCCCGTCCTCGCCGTGCCCACCTTCGGCACCGCGGCGACGTCGGCCGCGCGCACCGCGACGGGGGCCGGGACGCCGGTGTAGGCGTCCGCGTTCTGCGGCGTGTTGATCAGCAGGCTCGCCGCGGTCTGGCCGATCGGCTCGAGTCCTTCGGCGTGGACGAGGTAGTACGACGTCGCGTCGTTGGGCGACGCCATCGCGTCGATGACGCCCAGCACCGAACCGACCTTCGTCACGCTGCCGCCGACCTTCGGGCCGGGACGACCGGCGTCCTCGACCGCGCGGTAGGCCAGATCCCGTCCGGCGGCGACGGTGCCGATCCACCGCGAGGACACCGCGATCGGCGGGTAGGTGTCGAACTGCAACGTCGCGGCCGCTTCCGGGGTCAGCTTGTAGCGGCGCCCGGCCGTCACGAGGTAGCGCTCGCCTTCCGGGACGCGGACCACGATGGCCTGGTCCTTCGGCAGGTCGACCCCGGCGGCCGGCGCGCCGAGGAGCACCGTCGTCTCCGGTTCGGCCGACGCGGGCGCGTCCTGGGTCGTGCGCGAGCAACTCGTCCACGGGGTCTTCAGCAGCACGGCGGCCGCGGGCAGTGAATCGGGGGCGCCGGGGATACCGATCTGCGAACCGCGAGGGGCCTTCGCGAGCTTGTCCGAAGGGACGGTCACGGTGGCCTCGCCGTTGCCGCCCGCCATCAGCCGCGCGGAAGCGTAGTTGAGCACAGGATGCAGAGCGCCGTCCTGGCCGAGGATGTACCGGGCGCCGGTGCCCTCCTCGACGATGACCTTGCCGCCCGCCAGCCAGTCCTTACCGCCGGAGGGGTTCAGCAGGCCGATCACGCCGAAGACCGCGGTGACCAGCAGCGCCACGCCGAGGCCGCACAGAGTTCCGATCACCAGTCTGCGGCTGGGGGCGACCGGATGGTTGGCGTCCGCCGAGACCAGTGCCGAAACCAGCCTCCTGCGGAGGAATTGGTAGGCCTGGATCTGGTCCCGCTGCGTCCACACGCTCCCGTACCCCGCCGTTCGTACCCACCCGTCCGAAGGTCCATCACGTTAGGTTCCGCCGAGGTTCACGGTGAGGGTAATTTTTACGCCCCTCCCCCGCGTGCGACGGGATTACCGTCGGGCGCGTGCACGGAGGAGGGGAATTCCTTGTCGGTTGAAGCCCCGGCGGTGGCCACACCACGCCAGGCCCCGGAACACGGCACCGCGGGTGCGGCGCCACTGCCTTGGCTGCTGCCGATCCGCCCGCTGCAAGCGGCGCTCTGGGAGATCGCCGGGATCGCGATCCTGCTGGCCTTCACCGTCGACGGGATCCCTCAGCCCGCGCAGATCAGCATCACGGCTGTGGCGGCGGTCCTCGTCCTGACGACGTCGGTCCGCTTCACCGGGCGCCATGTCGCGGGCTGGCTGCTCACCTGGGCCGGATTCCGGCTGAAGCGTCGCGACAAACGTGAGGTCCCCGATCCGCTGCACCGGCTCGCCGGTCCCGTCCGGGTCCGCCAGCACGTCGACCGCGCGGGCAACCGCTTCGGTGTCGCCGAGGTCGGCGACGGCTGGAGCGCCATCGTGCGGCTGACCAGGGGCGGCGTCGCACCCGATCCGGACGCTTTGGTCGCCATCCTGCGCGAGGCCTACGCGAGCACCGGGATCCCGTTGTCCAGCGCGCAGTTGCTGACCTGGACCGTCCCCAATGGACAGTCGCTGATCCGGGTCCGCTGGCTCGCCGTGCGGTACCGGCCGGAGGACGCGCCGATCGCGGCGCTCGCCCGCGGCGGCGGAGAGCTCGGCGCGCTGCGGAGCACCGCCTGCGCGGCGCTGTCGCTGATGGGCGCGCTGGCCGAAGCCGGGTTCGAGAGCACCGTGCTCGAAGCCGGTGAGGTGGCCGAAGAACTCCGCGTCGCGCTCGGCAGCGGCCAGGACGCGCCGGTGAACGGCTGGCGTTCCTGGGACTGGGGCGGCGCTTCGCAAGTCTGCTACCGGCCGCGGTCGGAGCGGAATCTCGCGCGGACACTGGATCTTCACGTACCCGGCTCGGCGTTCACCGCGACTTCGTACACGCTGCACCGCACCCCTGGCGGGCGCGAGAAGTCCGAGGTGACCATCCGGGTCGGCGGACGGCCGGGGGCGGAGACGGTGCGGCCCGAAGGAATCGCGGTGACCCCGCTGCACGGACGGCACGCGGCGGCGGTCCGGCGGACCCTGCCGCTGGCGCTGGAGGACTGAGGGGACAGTCCGTGGAGGACTCCTTTCCTCTCTGAGGGTAGGGAAGGAGTCCTTCACGGACGTAAAACCACACCGCAATTCGTCCCCTGCTTGCGGTACTTGCGTGGCGCAAGGACCGCAACTAGAGGACGAATTGCGTGGGGGGGGCTAGCTCCGGACGGCCTCGTAGACGCCGGCGATCATGCCGACGAACGGGATCAGCGAGAGCAGCACCAGGAACTCGACGATGTCGAGAGTCCGTGCCCAGTAAGGGGAACGGCGTCCCTTCGCGACCCGCGTCGCGTAAGTGAGGCAGACGCCCGCCGCGACGACGACGGCGCAGCCCGCGCCGAACACGAACGAACGCGGCCCGCCCGCGGCGAGCCAGAAACCGGCCGACGCCAGGGCCGCAGCGCCGAAACCGATGAGCACGAGCCGCTGCGAACGACCGGCGAACGCGCGCGAGCGCAACATCAGCGCCAGCCCCAGCAACGCGCACAGGCCCGCTTCCCAGGCCCCGCCGGACGACGCCAGGACGACACACGCGGAGACCACGGTGAGCCCGAGCGCCACGAGCAGCCCGGTCAGCAACCCCTGCGCGTAGGTCGTCCCGCCGACCATGTCCTCGCCCAGCGAAGGGTTCTCGTCGGCGCGGAACGCGTCCATGTCGTCCGGGACCCGGGGCAGCGGCAGCCTGCCGAGCCGCAGCGCCATCATCGGCGCCACCGCGGCCAGCGCCGTCGCCACGACGGCGACCACGGCCGCCGCCGAGACCGCGCGGACGTCGGCCAGCAGGACGATGGCGGTGGTGATCGCGCCGAGCCCGGCGGCGACGGTGACCGCGACGAACCACGGCAGCCGGTCCGCCACCGAAACGGCCGCGATCACGCCGTACACGGTCACCACGGCGAGCCCGGCGGCCAGCGGTCCGGCCGACAGCGAGAACAGCGGATGCGGCGGCAGGATCGACATCCCGGCCAGCAACGCCGCGCCGACCCCGGCGAGCGCGCCGGCGGCACCGGCTTCCGCGTCGCCGTACGCACGGCTCAACGCACCGCCACCCAGCACGAGGACCAGCGCGAGCAGCCCGGTCCCGATCGGCGCCAGCACACTGCCGGACGCGGCCGCCTGCACCAGCAGGCCACCGGCGAGCAGCAGGATCACCGACGCGACGATGCCGGCCTTGCGCGCCACCGACGGTCCCCAGCGGCCGGTGCCCGACTCGGCGACGCTGGCGATCGAATCGACGACGTCGTCGAACAGCAGCGGACCCCGCGGGCGTTCCCGCGGGGTCAGGTGCAGTACTTCTCCGTCGCGCACTTGCGCCGCGGCGACCGTGAGGCCGAGCGCGAGCGGAGCGCCGCCGAGCCGCGACAGCACCCATCCCGGATGCTCGGCCGACGCCTGTCCGGACGCGCCCGCGAGCCGGACGAGCTGCGGGACGAGTTCGGCGAACGTGCTCTGCTGCGGCAGCGCCACATCGACCCGCGCCCGCGGTGTCACCACCGTGACGCGCCGGGTGGAGCCGGCGATCGCGGCCGTCATGCTTCGATCGACTTGGCGGACTCGATGACCGGGGCGAACTTGGCGCTGCTGGCCTCGGCCAGCTTCTGCAACCCGTTGTTGACCGCCTCCAGCACGATCTCCGACAGGTTGCGCGCGTCGTACTGGCGCACCGCGCGCGGGTCGATGTCGATCGAGGTGAACCGGCCGTCACCGCGCAGCACGACGGTGACCTCGTTCTGCCGCGAGTGCGCCTTGACCTCCATCGCCTCGACCGACCGCTGGATGCGCTGCACCTCTTCGGTCTGCCTGCGGACCTGGTCCAGCAACTCGTCCATGTCCGGCATGGCGTAGGGGTCCGTGGTCACGAGTCTTCTCCTTCATCTGCGGTGAAATCCCGCCGGACGTGGACGCTCGCCACGAACCTGCGGAAGTCGTCGCCGAGCCGGCGTGCCGTCTCGGGCGTTGCGGTGCAGGCGATCTGGAGGATCAGCCGGTCGGCCGGGCTCGCGCCGGGCACGGTCAGCTGCACCTGGGTCTGCACGAGTTCCTGCCCCTCGCCGGTGCGGATGCGCAGCAGCTGCGTCACGCCGGGGGCGACCCCGGTGCCGATCACCTTGCGCTGGACCAGTTCGAGCGCGGCCATGGACCGGCCGAGGCGTTCGACGGCCTCGTCGGCGATCTCGGTGATCCGCGCCGGGTCCGGCCGCTGCCCGACGCTCAAGGTGATGTTGGGGGTGAACTCCCCGTCCGGCACGGAGTGCAGGGCCACGAAGACCGCGCCGTCGGCGCCGACGGACGACGGCTCGACCGGCACCCAGCCATCGGGGATGTCGAAGCCCAGCGGGAGGGAAACCCGGTCCTGCGTCATCGTTTCGCTCATCCTGTCACCATGTGCCCACGTAGGAGATCGCGTCGTCCCAAGCCTCGCCGACGGCGTCTGCGGCCTGGCCTGCCGCACCGCTCACCGCGTCGACGGCGGCGCCACCGTACTCGCCGACGGTGTCCGCGATCTTCGGCAGGTCGATGTCGATCTTCGCGCCGAGCCCGGCGCCGAGACCGAGTGCGACACCAGCCTTGAAGTTGACCTTGATGTGTCCGGCGTCGTAGACGGCCTGGGCGTCGAGCTGCGCGCCGAGTCCATATTGGAGGGTTCCGCTCGCGCCGACGCCCACCCCGGCCACGTCCGCCGCGAGCTCGCCTTCGATCTTACCGCCGACGAAAGCGTTGGCGTGCACGCCGACGCCGTGTGCGCCCGCCTGGAGCGAACCGTTCACCTCGCCGCCGACGAACGCGGTTCCCTTGGCGCTGCCCGAAGCGACGCCCCATTCCTTCTTACCTTCGATTTCTTCCTTGAAGGCGGCCAGTTCGGCGTGCCCGGACGCCTTGAGGTCCCAGCCCTGCGAGGAGACCTTGGCGTCCCACCCCGGGGTGAAACCGTCCTGCTCCTGCTTCCACTTGGCATAGGTGATCTCGGTGCTGTTCCAGGCCTTGTCGCGCAGGCCTTCCGGCTTCGGCCTGCCGAACGGGGTGTCACCGGCACGCGGGGCGCGCGTGCCTTCGAGACCGTCCCAGGTGAGCTTCTTCCAGCCGGAATTGCCGAACCAGGAAGGATGCGAGCGCGGGCGCTTGCGGCCGTCGAGCGCTTCACCGTTGAGCCAGTACAACGGGCCGCGGCCCCATTTGCCGAGTTCGTGCTCGATCCGGCCGGCGCCCTCCGGCGGGAACAGCCGCGCGAGTTCTTCGCTCAACTCGTCGGCGATCTCCTGTGCCGCCTGCGCGGCGCGCTCGCCGAGCTGCCGGGCGGCGGAGATGAACGCGTTGACCGCGTTCGCGTTCGCCGTGCGCGCCTGGCTGGTCAGTTGCGCGGCGTACTGGTCGAATTGGGCGAGGATCGAGTCCACACAGGACTTCGCGCCCTGCAAGGCCTGCGCGCCCGCGCGCAGCCGGTTCGACTGGTCGCTCAGTTTGGCGCCGAGCTCGGCGAGTTCCTGGCTCAGGTTCGCCGCGGCCGTGGCGAACGCGGTGTAGGCGTCGCCCTCCCAGGACGCGTTGAGCGCCTTCGCCGCCTTGGCGATCTCGTCCGCCCGGCCCGAAACCGTCGAAGCCCGCTCGCCACACCGCTGGCCCGCCGCGTTCAGCGCCGAGGGGTCGCCGGTGACTCGCCGCTGGTACTCGACCACGAGCCGCCGATAGTTCGACAGAATCGAGCTGACGACGCCCGACGCGTCGACCACACCGCTCCCCGACACGGCTACCTGCCCTTCGCCGGTGAGTCAGCTCCTGCATCGATGTCGATGTGCTGTTCGAAGTGCTTGCCGCCGTAGTTCATGTCGATGTCGATATCGATGTCCTGACCACCCGGCGCCTGCACGGTGGAGCGGCCGGTGCTCAGGTCGGTGGTGATGGTGACCGTGTTGCCGTTACCCGCGCCCGCCCCGGGAAGGGAACCGTTGCCGCCCGCGCCGCCGCCAGACGGTCTGTCGACCGGGATCCAGGAGTCCGCGCCGCCCGGCCAGTTGCCCTGGGAACCGTTGCCACCCAACGCGGGCGGCCGGTACTGGGTGAACGGCGGCGTCTCGCCCGGCGTCGTCCCACCGGAACCACCGGAACCACTGCCACCACCGGCACCGCCGACCGCCGCCTGTCCCGCGCCGCTGGCGACCGAACCCGGCGCCTGCGGGTTGGTGACCGGGGTGCCGGAGATGGCCGCGTTGCCCGCCGAACCGTTGCCGGAATCGCTGTGCCCGAACAGTTTCTGGACCTCGCCGATGATGGAGGCGATCTGGGTGATCTGGTTCGCGAGGTCGACGACGCCGAGCGCCTTCAGCAGCGCGCCGATCGCGGTGATGAACGCGCGCAGCGAAGCACTGGTGGCGGTGGAAAGCGCGACGGCGGCACCGTAGGTCCACGGATTCGACATCAGGCCCGCGACCGTGGGGTTCACCGCCGAGACCACCGCTTTGTAGGCCGTCTGGGCGGTCTTGATCAGCGTCCCGGCCATGCCGAGCAGCTCCGCGCCCTTCTGCACGACCTGGACGATCTTGGTCAGCGAGTTCAGGGAGTCCGTGATCTTCTTCATCGCGGAGTCCGACGCGCCACCGGACCAGATCTTCTTCAGCTGCTCGGCCGCCTTCGTCACCTCGTTGTACATGGTGAGGAACTCGTTGGCCTTCTTGAGCACCTCGAGCACGTGCTTCGCGATCTGCTCCGGTTGCCCGGTGAGGATCTGCGGCAGGATGGTGATCGGCCCGCCCGAGGACGCCGTCGCGTCCATCGCGCTGGAATTCGGGTATGTCAGCATGTCGCTCCTCAGGCCGGAAGTCAGACGGAAGCCGGGCGGTAGACGCTGACCTTCGCCAGGCCGTTGATGTCCGCTTCGACGAGTCCGTGGTTGTAGAGCTGCCCGCCTTCTCCGGCGATGGCGATGATCGGCTTGCTGTCGGAGAACAGGAGCGGTTCGACCACGACGACGTCGCCGCTGTGCACCCCGCCCGGCACGTCGCCGAAGTTACGCGCGGTACCGGCGTAGACCTCGATGACGCCGACCCGCGCCTGGTTGTCGGCGTCACCGGCCAGCCAGTCGTTGAAGTCCGAGACGCCCTGGAACCGCGCGTCGGTGATCGGGTGGTCGCCGAGCTGTCCCAGCCGCGCGTCCCCCAGGTAGCGCAGGACATTCCCGACCGACGACGGTTCGCCGTTGCTTCCGGCGCTGTCGTTGATGGCCAGCGTCGCCAGTTCGGACGCGTGCGAGTTCCCCCAGATCGACGACGACCCGGATCCCGCCGCGCCGCCACCGGCGCGGCCGCCGTATCCGCCCGCGACCGCCTCGTCGGCGGCCTGGTAGGCGTCCGCGCTGCTCTTGATGAAGCCGTTGATCTGCTGCAACAGTTGCAGGAGGGTGCGGACCGCGACCACCTGCTGGCTCTGCATCGCCGTGTTGGCCGCCGCCACCGCGCTGCCGAACGTGGCGAACGACATCGGCTGCAGGACGGTGCGTTCGAGGTCGCCGACGACGTTGATGCCCTGCATGATGATGCCGCCGAGGTTCCCGACCGCCGAGCGCATGGCCTCGGGCTCCGCCCGGTACTCGCCCGTGCCGACCATGGTTCTCCTTCTCTCGTTCCCCCACGTCTGCGTGACCAGCAGCGTAAGTTCGCCACCAGACGCGAGCGGACGGCAAAAGTACCCACCGCAGGGGCGGCACGAGTGGCCAGAATGATCGGCAGGATTACCCACAAGCGGCCAGAAAGACCCTGATGAGCGCCACTCGCGACCGCCTGCCGGCCCTGGGCGAGCAGCCCGGTGAGATCGTGTTGCAGTCCCCGCCGATGCTGCCGAAGGGCTCCTCCGGCGGAGCCATGCAGCTGCTGATGTTCATGCCGATGATGCTGGGCATGGGCGCCATGTCGTTCGTCTACATCGGACGCGACGGCGGGGTGATGACCTATATCTTCGGCGCGTTGTTCCTCACCGCGATGGCGGGCATGGTCGTGATGTCGCTCGGACGTGGTGGCGCGGCGAAGAAGGCGCAGATCAACGAGGAGCGCCGCGACTACCAGCGCTATCTGACCGGTTTACGCGGCCAGGTCCGGGAGATCGCGGATAACCAGCGCGCGGCCATGGCGGCGTTGCAACCCGATCCGGCGGATCTGTGGGCGTACATCGAGACAGGGAAGTTGTGGGACCGCCGCCGGTCCGACTCGCAGTTCGGGCAGGTGCGGGTCGGGACGGGGCCGCAGCGGCTCGCGACGCCGCTGAAAGCGCCGCAAACCGTGCCGCTGGAAGACCTCGACCCGGTGTGCTCGACGAACCTCAAGCACTTCATCCGGACCTACTCGACGGTCGAGGGACTTCCGGTCGCGGTCTCGCTGCGGTCGTTCGCGCAGGTCACGCTGTCCGGCCGTCGTCCGGACACGCTCGGGACGGCACGGGCCATGCTGACCCAGCTCGCGACCTTCCATTCGCCAGGTGACCTGCGGATCGTGCTGTGCGTGAAGAACGACCGGCTGCACGACTGGGAATGGGCGAAGTGGCTGCCGCACGTGGCCTCCACCGCCGCCGACGCCGCCGGTCCGCGGCGGCTCGTCGACGCCGACTCCGGGAAGCTCGCCGATCTCCTCGGCCCCGACCTCGGCGACCGGCCCGCGTTCACCAGGCGGCCGGACTCCCGGCAGGACCTGCCGCATGTCGTCGTGATCGTGGACGGCGGGCACACTCTCGGCGACACGCGGCTCGTCGCGGAGGAGGGCAGGCTCGGCGTCACCGTCGTGGAGGTCGGCACCGAGCAGCCGCGGTCGGTGTCGTCCGAACGGTTGCTGAGCCTGCACATGAGCCCGGAGCAGCTGGGGATGGTCGTCGGCGACGGGACCGAGCAGCGGCTCGGTTTCCTCGGCACCCCGGACACTTTGGACCGCGGGGCGGCTGAAGCGCTGGCCCGGATGCTGACGCCGCTGTTCCAGGGCGCGGCCGTGGTCAGCGAGGCGCCGATGTCGGCGACGTTCGGGCTGGGCGGGCTGCTCGGCATCGGCGACCCGCGCGACACCGACACCGCGGTCACCTGGGCGCCGCGTTCGGCGCGCGACCGGCTGCGGATCCCGCTGGGCATCAACCCCGAGGGCCGGCCGGTCGACCTGGACCTCAAGGAGTCGGCGGAAGGCGGGATGGGCCCGCACGGGCTGGTCATCGGCGCGACCGGTTCCGGGAAGAGCGAGCTGCTGCGGACGCTGGTCACCGCACTCGCCGTCACCCATTCGTCGGAGAAGCTCAACCTCGCGCTGATCGACTTCAAGGGTGGTGCGACCTTCGCCGGGATGACCGGGCTGCCGCATACCTGCGCCGTCATCACCAACCTGTCCGACGATCTCGCGCTGGTCGACCGCATGGCGGACGCGCTGAACGGCGAACTGTTGCGGCGTCAGGAGCTTCTGCACGCGGCCGGGAACTACGCGTCGGTGCGGGACTACGAAAAGGCCAGGGAATCCGGCGTCAACCTGCGGCCGATGCCGTCGCTGCTGGTGATCATCGACGAATTCAGCGAGCTGCTGTCGTCACGGCCGGAGTTCATCGACCTGTTCGTCGCGATCGGGCGGCTGGGGCGGAGTCTCGGGATCCACCTGCTGCTGGCGTCGCAGCGGCTGGAGGAGGGGCGGCTGCGCGGGCTGGACTCGCACCTGTCGTACCGGATCGGCCTGCGGACGTTCTCCGCGTCGGAGAGCCGCGCGGTGCTCGGTGTCGCGGACGCCTACCAGCTTCCGCCCGTGCCGGGTTCGGCGTATCTGAAGTCCGACAACGACACCCTCATCCGGCTCAAGGCCGCGTACGTCTCGGGGGAACTGCCGCCGCGCAGCAAGATCGTGCGCAAGGACGGCCGGAGTCTCGGGCTGATGCCGTTCACGCTGGCGCCGGTGGAGATCCCGGTGACCGTCGAGGCGGAAGAACCGGTCGAGAAGGGCACCGGCGAGACGATCATCGGCGCGATGCTCTCGCGGCTCGAAGGCAAAGGACCGGAGGCACACCAGATCTGGCTGCCGCCGCTGGCCGAACCGCCGACGCTCGACCAGTTGCTGCCGCCGCTCGGTGAGGATCCCGAACGCGGCCTGTGCCCGCTGGGCTGGGGCGGCAATGGCAAGCTGATGATCCCGGTCGCCCTGGTGGACAAGCCGTTCGAGCAACGGCGCGACATGCTGTGGGCCGATTTCTCCGGTGCCGCCGGGCACGCGCTGATCGTCGGGGCGCCGCAGAGCGGCAAGAGCACCCTGATGCGCGACATCGCCGCGATGCTCGCCCTCACGCACACCCCGGCAGAAGTCCAGCTGTTCGTGCTGGACATGGGCGGTGGCGCGCTGGCGCCGATCGCCGGGCTGCCGCACGTGTCCGGCTACGCGACGCGGCGCGACGCCCAGCGCTGCCGCCGGGTCGTCGCGGAGCTGACGACCTTGCTCGAACAACGTGAGGAGTTCTTCTCCGCCAACGGGATCGAGTCGATCACCACGTTCCGCCAGCGGCGCGCGGAATTCCAGGAGAGCACGGAAGGCCGCGAATTCGGCGACGTCTTCCTGTTCGTGGACAACTGGACGACGATCCGGCAGGAATACGAACAGCTCGAGGAACAGATCACCAGCCTGGCGTCACGCGGGCTCGGGTTCGGGATCCACGTCGTCGTCTCGATCAACCAGTGGATGGGGATGCGGGCGCCGCTGCGCGACGCCATCGGCACCAAGTTCGAACTGCGACTGGGTGAACCGGCGGACTCGCTGATCGACCGCAAGATCGCGCAGAACGTCCCGGCGGACAAGCCGGGGCGCGGGCTGACGGCGGACAAACTGCACTTCCTCGCGGCGCTCCCCCGGATCGACTCGGATCAGCGCCCGGACACGGTCGGCGCCGGCGGACTGGATCTGAACCGGCGGATTTCCGCGGCGTGGAAGGGCAAGTCCGCACCCGCGGTGCGCCTGCTCCCGTCCGAAGTGCCGCTGGACTCGTTGGAGGCCGGGCCGCGCAAGCAGGTCACGCTCGGTATCGCGGAATCGAATCTGCGGCCGGTGTACCTCGATTTCGCCACCGAACCGCACTTCGTGGCCTTCGGCGATGTGGAATCCGGCAAGAGTTCGCTGCTGCGCGCGATCGCGCAAGGCATCGTCGCGAAGTACTCGCCCGCCGAGGCCGCGATCATCGTCGCCGATTACCGGCGAGGGATGCTCGGCGCGGTGCCGGAGTCGCATCTGCTGGGCTACGCGGGTTCCGAGACCGCGCTGGCCGGGCTGATCGACCAGTGCCAGCAGGCCATGCGGAACCGGCTTCCCGGCTCGGACGTCACGCCGGAGCAGTTGCGCAATCGGTCATGGTGGCGCGGGCCGGAACTGTTCGTGCTCGTCGACGACTACGAAATGGTCGCGACCGTCGGCCGGAACCCGTTGCAGCCGTTGCTGGAGTTCCTGCCGCAGGCACGGGACATCGGCCTGCACCTCGTCGTCGCTCGCGGAAGCGGCGGTGCCGGACGTTCGCTGTTCGAGCCAGTGCTGCAACGGATTCGCGAACTGGGTTCGCCGGGGATCGTGATGTCCGGTTCGCGGGACGAGGGCGCGCTGCTCGGAGACGTGAAGCCGGGACCTCAGCCCGCTGGGCGGGGTGTGCTGGTCTCGCGGCGGCATGGGACGGGGCTCGTTCAGGTGGCTTGGACGAAGCCTGTGGAGGATTGAGGCGCACGGTCGTAACCTGTGACGAATGCAGTGGACGACGCTACTGGCCACACTTGTCGGTGCGGCCATCGCCATGGGAACCGCACTGGCGGTTCAGGCCCGCAAGGACCGAAACGACGTGGCGGCCGAGTGGCGGCAGATCCGGCGCGAGGTGTACATGACCTTCCTTTCCTTGTTGGCGAAGACGCGCAGCGAATTGTTGGCGTTGTCCAAGAAAGGCGACCTGACCGAAGCCGAACTCGACGAGACGGCACGTCAGGTGTTCGCGCCGTGCTACGAGCAGCGGCACCATTTGGAACTGGTCGCACCGCCTGAAGTGACCACGGCCGCGCTGACCTACTTCCGGACCGTGCGCGGCTTGCGCAACGTGGTGGCCGGGGGCAAAGGCGTCACCGATCCCGAATGGGAAGCCAACGCCGGAGAGTTGAAGCGCACCCGGGAGTCCGTGCAGGAAGCGATGCGGGAGGACTTGCGGCGGAGGTGACGGCCGACCGACACGGTGCTGCGTAACCGGTCTCTCCGGTACGCGGCCCCGAAGGGTTTCTCTTCAGAGGGTCAAGCGGGCGTACAGGGCGGCGAGTTCGGTATCGGACAGACCGTTGTCGAGGAGGAAGTCGGGCATCTTCAAGGCTGCGATCGTCGAGGTCAAAGATGCTTCGAAGGTGGTGTCGCGGGCGGTGAGGAGTTCGGTCACAGCGGCGAGTTGGTCACGGAAACCGAGTTCGTCATACCGTCGCTTCATGCGGTCGTAGGTCAGCAGGTAGTCGGCGATGATCTCGTCCGGCGCCGCTCCGGCCAGCGTGAGCACCACGAGGGCCAGCAGCCCGGTTCGGTCCTTGCCACCGGCGCAGTGGAACACCACGCACCCCGGTGCGGCGTTGGCGATCGCCCGCACGGCGGTGACCACCGGCTCGGGGTGTTCGACGAGCATCGCCGGGTAGTACAGCGGCGAAGCCAAGCTGTCGATCTCTTTCCACTGCTCGTAAAACGGTGTGCCGACCGGATCCTGTGGGACATACACGGTCGCGATCCCCGGTGGTCTCGGCGCGCGCTCCGGCTCGCGCTCGTCGGGATCGCGCAGATCGATCACGGTGCGGACCCCGTGCGCCCAGGCCGCCGCCCACCCAACCTCACTCAAGCGCGTCGGCGCCTCCATCCGGACCACCGCACGCGGTCTGACCCGCCCCAGTCCGCCCAGGTCACGAACGTTGACGCACCCGTCCCAAGAAAGCTCTCTGCCACCGGTCATAGTCACAAGACGCGTCACGCCCGCTCTCGGTTGGCCTCTTTGTCAGGCTGCCGTGGGGGCTCGGCCCGAGCCGCACCTGGTCGCCGCGGCAGACCAGCCGGCGGTGGCGCGATTTACCAGGCGTTGTTCGTGCAGGCGAAGGGGACTTTGCGGGCGGAGGTGGCCGAGGGGTTACGTCAGGGAAGGATCAAGCGACGGGCCCGGTCGCGAGGGGCGGAGTTGCGGGGCAAGATCAAGGACATGGTCCTGATCAGCGAGCGGCCGGCCGAGGACCGTGCCGTGCCGTGCCGGGTTTCTGGGAAGGTGATCTGATCGTGGGCGCGAACAATCAGTCACAGGTCGCGACCTTGGTCGAGCGGAGCACTCGATTTGTCATGCTGGTGCGTATTCCTTACGATCGCACGGCCGAGAACGTGGCCCCGCGACTGGCCGCCAAGATGAACACCTTGCCTGACGTTTTCAAAAACAGTGTCACCTGGGACCAGGGTGGCGAGATGGGCCGCCACAAGCAGTTCACCATGGCGACGGGCATGCCGGTGTATTTTGCGATCCGCGTTCACCCTGGAAACGGGGCAGCAATGAGAACACCAATGGATTGCTGCGCCAGTATCTCCCCAAGGGAACCGACCTCTCCGGATATTCCCAGGACGAACTCGATGACATCGCGGACGAACTCAACGACAGGCCGCGGCAGACCCTGGGATGGCTCAAGCCGGTCGAAGCATTCAGCAAAGTGTTGCTAGACTAGAGGTGGTGCACTCACCAGTTGAAACCATCCCCCACATTCAGTAGCGATCGAACTCATGTTCGAGTATGATCATGGGCATGACCACAACTCTTGCTTTTAACCTGAAAACCGCTCGCTTTCTTGAGGCCGCGTTCGATGAGGAGGTTCTGCTTCGTTAGGCGCAGGGTCGTCAGGTGCGTGCGTTAGCCGAATTCGCCGCTGTCGGCGGGTCGCGAAGATCGGTGACCGAGGAGGTGGCTTTGCGCTTCTCGGTCTCCCGCAATCAAGCGTTCCTGCTCGTCGAAACCTCTTGTGCTCTGGTCGCTCGCCTGCCGAACACGTTGGCGGCGCTGGAGAAAGGTGACATCGACCTGTACAAGGCGTCGAAGGTCTCCCAGCTGACTCGGGAGGTGACGGACGAGGTCGCCGGGCAGGTGGATGCTTGGATGGCCCAGCGGCTGGCCGGTCGTGTCCCATCGGCGATCCGCCGATCGGTGAGCCTTGCGGTGCAGAAGTTCGACCCCGACGGCTATCGGGAACGAGCCGCGAAGAAACGTGCTGTGCGGCAGGTGTCACTGATCCACGACGACGAGACCATGTCCACGCTCTCGGGTCACCTTCCGGCGGAAGTCGCCAGCTCGATCTACGCCTCGCTGTGTCGGGCCGCGCAGGCCCTCCGAAACAAGGACAAGTCCCGCACGCTGGATCAGCACCGCGCTGATATCTTCGCCGAACGGCTGCTGGCCGAAGACGGCCACGGGAAACCTCGCGCGCACATTCACGTCTACGTGGATTTCCTGACCCTGACCGGTGCGCGTGACGATCCCGCAACCCTCGCCGGGTACGGGCCTATCCCGGACTGGCTGGTCCGCGAGATCGCCTCCGACCCCGACTCGACCTGGTCACGGTTGATCACCGACCCCGCAACCGGTCAGCTCCTCGAAGCCGGCGCCGACAAGTATCGATCCCCGGCCTCCCTGGCCCGGTTGATCAAGGCCAGGGATCGGGAATGCACCCACCCCGGCGTGCGCCACGAGGCGCTGTCAATCAATGTGGAGGTGAAAGACCTGCACCATTGTTATGTCGCATCATAGCGGTGATAGCTGAGGGCAGCGGAACCAGGAGACGCTGGGGAAGCGGGAGCAG
>NZ_JADNQM010000022.1:0-153420 GCF_046269425.1 Amycolatopsis sp. cmx-11-12
GGACAGTCGAGGAATCCTTCCAGACCGGCAAAGGCCTCACCGGGCTCGACCAGCACCAGGTCCGACGCTGGACCTCCTGGCACCGCTGGACGGCCATGGCGATGCTCGCCCACGCCTTCCTCGCCGTTGTCGCTTCCACCGAACGAAACCCCGAGTCCACGACCGCCGGGTGGATCTCGCTGACCTGCAACGAAATCCACCACCTGTTCACCACACTCATCAGCCGACCCGCTCTCGATGCCGCGCACCGGATCCGCTGCTCAAGCTGGCGCAGACGCCACCAATACCGCGCCCAGCAAAGCCACTACCAGCGACAAACAACCCACGAACCATGACCATCACGAACTACGACTGGAGTACTAGGCACAAAGGAACGAGGATCCGGTGGTCAACCTGTGCCGCGGTGTCGAGAAGGTGCACGACTTCCGAAGTCTGCGAACTCAATCGCGTGTTAGCACCGTACGTGCCGGCAGGTGATTCACCTTCCGTTGGCGGCGCCCGCCGACGCGGCAACCGATGAGTTTCGGCTTCACCCTGCAAGGCCGCTGTCCAACGCCCGTCCAGCTCGATGCTTCGCGACGCTCCGGCGATGCGGCAATGCCCGATCCCTGCTGACCATTGGTTCCTTTTCGCGTGCGTCCGGTCTGCTGCGGCATGATGTTTCCGGTTCTGCCGATTTGGCACCAGGCAATGCGGCCGGTCGTCTTCCGGCAATCAACCGGCAATTGGTAGCGTTGACCTGCGACGATGCGAACACCGCAACCGAGGGGAGGCTGACGATGGCAGAACGACGTCAAGGCCTGATCGCCGCGCGCAAAGCAGCAGGCCACACCCAAGAAACCCTCGCCGAAGCCATCGAGGTCTACCCAAAGTCAGTCCGCAACTGGGAACGCGGCGAGGCCACACCAACCCTGCACAACCAACTGCGCCTGGCGCCCGCCCTCAACCTCACCTTCCAAGAACTCCGCCGACTGGTCGACACCACCCCAGCGTCCACGTCTAGCCATGGTCGGCATGACGCAACCACGAAAAACGCTGCCGCAGAGAGTGTCCTCCACGCGCAAATACCACGCCTACGGCGTGTTCTTGATACCCGAGATATCCCGCCAGATGGCCGCACTCGAACACTCGATGATCTTCAGTCGATCGTACAGTCCATCGTGGAGCGGCGCTTACAATCCGACTACACAAATCTTTCCCTGCAGCTTCCGGAATTACTCCCTGAACTACATCGCGCGATCTTGTCAGCGCCGACAAACTCCAAACACCAGTATGCCCGCCTGCTCGCTTTTACGTATCGGGCAGCCGATGCGATCGCCGACAAATTCGGATACTACGATCTATCAGCTCGATATATTGACTCACTCAGAGAAGTCTCAATTCTGTCTGAAGACGATCTTCTCGTTGGAGCGAGTTCGTATGTACGCGGCGAGATCTTCTTCGCGTCCGAAGACCTCGAAGCCGGTAGACGCATGCTTGAGCGTGCCGCGAACGACGTCCATGTCGGACAGTCCGAAACGGCTGCCGCAACCTACGGGACTCTGCACATGCGTGCAGCCGTCATGGCCGCACGCGCGGGAAACGCACGCCAAGCACGTGACCACATCGAGGAAGCTCAGCAGGTGGCGCGCCTGACAAATGAAGGCATTCATCTTGGAACCGCGTTCGGTGTGGCCTCTGTTCGCATCCATGACCTGTCTCTCGACGTCGAGATCGGCGACGCTGGCAACGCCCTGCGCCTTGCCAGCGGCTGGTCTCCCCCGCTCACCATGCCAGCGGAGCGTCGCTCACACTTCTATATCGAACTGGGACGCGCCTTCTGCCTCGCCGACCAGCCCGAACGGGTACTTAGTACTCCAGCCGGACTTCGTGATGTCGCTGGTGGGCTGCCCGTAGACAGGTGCGGCCACCAGTTGATCATGGTCGGTTGTGTGGACTAACCCTGATCGGCTGGTGGCCGCGGGTCCCAGCGTAAACCCTGACCGGTGGGCGGTGATGTTCGAGGAGATGATCAGCCGGATCGCCGGCCGGTTCACCCGCGTCGAACCCCGCCGACGTGCACGAACACTGCTGCTCGGGTTGCTGTCGGACCTGCCGGACAAGAACTGCTGGACCATCTCCGAACACGCCGGCGACGACACCCCCGACGAGGTACGGACAGCAACCACGCGTCCTCACAGCCCTCTGAGCTGCAGCTTTCCGCCACACTGAAGATCAACCGGCTCCGTCGAGACCGCGGTGGGGCCGCGTCATGAACAGCTTTCGCCGGGACCTCTCCCTTTGGATTCAGTGCGGCTGTACCGCCTTGGTCGCCCTTGGGGCGGCCTACGCCTCCTACGTCCATGGACGTCAGTTCGCGCTCCGGTTCGGCGCCGACACGATGACCGCCTCTATTTGGCCGCTCATCGTCGACGGCCTCCTCACCACCGCGACCGTCGAACTCTGGAAACCAAGCCGCGATGGCTCCAGCCGGTGGCCAGCCTGGTCGGCGTTCATCTTCGGCATCTCGCTATCCCTCTGCGCGAACATCGCCTCGGCACCCGTGACCAGTGCGTTCGGAGTCGCAGTCGCCGCCTGCCCACCCCTTGCCCTGCTACTCGCCGTCGAGCTTCTCAACCGCGCCCTCAAACGCCACCGCGTCGAACCCACCGACCAAACGCCTGCTTCGGCGAACCTTGACGCCGCGTCGCAAGTGCCGAACGAAGCCGACAAAGCTGCCCCGGTTGATCTCCCTGCTGCGGCGCCGGACAGGTCGCACCAACAATCGAAGCCGACCGCCGAGGCGCTGATGTGGAGCCACTATCTTTCTGAACACGCTCAGGGGCGGACACCGTCCGGGGCCGAACTGGACCGCATCGCCGGAACCCACAACTACGGTCGCCGGATTCTCAGAAAATGGCGCAAAGAAGGAATCCTCCTTCAGACGCCGCTGTCCGAACGTGAACCCGACCGGCCGGACGAAACGCCGAGACTGCACACGACAACGCACAGAACAACCGACCTGGTGCTTACCCATCCGATGAAAACCGCTTGCTCGGAAAGTACCGCCGACCTGGCACAAGTCGGCACGTTCAGGTGACGATCCGGTCAAGCCTGTAACCCCAGTGCGATCGGTCTCGATCACTCAGCGAAGCACGACGAAACGTCGCCGGACGGCGATGCGACCTGGGAGGTTTCTTGGCAGGGCTGATCGCGGTTCTGGTGATCGCGTTCCTGGGCGTGCTGGCGCTCATCATCGTGCTGACCTGGAAGGCTCTCCAGCCCTCGGCCACCAGAACAGTGCGCACCCCGCCCGCGCCTCGTCGACCGGCTCCCCTTGCGCCGGTCCCGAATCATCGCCCGACCCCCAGCCACGTCGTACAGCCGTCACCTATCCGCTCGCAGCCTTATTCCGCGCCGCAACCGGCTGTCACACCGCCTCACGGGAACCGGTCGATCTCTGCCCCGCCACCCCCGCAACGACGACAGGCGGCAGGCGGTCACGGTTGGGTTCCGCGTGGTCAGGACATCACGGTCGCGGGCCTGACCGTGCAGGGCGGAATGCTTTACGTAGGCGTCGGAATGCCGGACGCGGCCGGTATCGGCGTCGAACCCGCCTTGATCGATCCGACTTTGCCGGTCGACACACGTGATCTGGACTGGCAGGGCCAGTCGATGGACTACTGGCCCTGTTACAGCGACATCTCGCCGAAGGCTCGCGGCGCCTATCTGTCGTGGCTGGCCGGTGGCCGCGCGAATCCGAACGCCTACATCGGCTATGTGTTCCTGTACTTCTATGGGCTGGAACGCCGGCTGCTCACGAAGATCCCCGAACTCGACAACAGCGGCACCGAACGCGCGATCCTGGTCGCCGAGGTCCGACGGCTGCTGCAAATCTACAGCGGTAACCGATCCTTCAAAGGATATGCCGAAGGTCTGCTCGAAGCAGCCACCCTTCTCGATCCGGCGGTGCGCTATGACCGCGCGGCGCCGCCGGTCACCGAATGGAGCCATGAACTGCCGATCGATCTGAAGATCGGGTTGGCGCAACTGGCGGTCGAAGGGCGTGCGGTTCCCGCGGATTGGGCACTTTCGTGGTACGCGCACCATCCCGACACTTACCTGCGCACACCCGCCGTTCGATGCCCGAACGAGTTCCTCGAGCTTTTCACGAAGCGGTATCGCGCGAAGTTCGGTGACGGCTTGGTCGTGAAACCGAACAAGCCGCGCCTCTCGGTGAGCTACTACGCCGCCAGCATCGGCTTCCACGGACATGTCGACCTGGAGAACACAGCGCTCCCGGACATCAGCCGACTGACCGGCCCGATCGCCAAACTCCGCGACATCGTCGAAGCCGTGACCAGCGATCTGGAGGCATACAGCCGCTATCTCGGCCGCCATCCGGATGGCGCGGGCTCACCGGCGGCAATCGCCCTGCTCCCTGACGGAGTCACGCACAGGCCCAGTCCTGAGACCGATGCGCTGTGGTCATGGGCGGCGCAGTGCATCGGCGGTGACAGCCGCGGAGTCATCTCGGCACAGGAGCTGATCTCCCGGTGGCCGACGAAGACCGGAAAACTGACCAAAGCCGATTCCGTCGCCATCGCCCAGCTGCTCGAACACCGTGGTCTCGGCATCGAACCCGACGTCCGGTTCGGCGGAAGCACACCGACTCCGACCTCGTCCATTGTTCTCTTCCGCCGCGCGGAGCGACCGGTCAGCGCGCCTGGCGTCGAGTACGCGGCCGCACTCGCGATCATCAACCTCGGCATGCTCGTCGCCACAGCGGATGGGACAGTCAGCGAGCCCGAGCGTCGCGCTCTGCGCGAGCTGGCGATCGACGAACTCGATCTCAGCGAAGACGAACAACTCCGGCTCGACGCACACGCGGCACTGGTCCTGACGAAGCCACCTACGCCTGCTGTCTTGCGCCGCCGGCTGGAATCCCTGTCGACCTCCCGGAGGGCCACGGTGGGGCGGTTGCTGACCACCATCGCGGCCGCCGACGGGCAGGTCACCCCGGACGAGATCCGCACGCTCGAGCGCCTCTTCACCACCCTTGGTCTCGATCCAGGCGACGTGTACGGGTCGCTTCATGCGGCTGCGACCGACGACTTGACCCGCGCTGAAATCCCTGGCAAGAAAAAGGCGGGCTTACGGATTCCGCCGTCTCCGGCGAGCCGTCAGGACTCGGCGACACTGACACTGGATCCGAAACGATTGGCACGTACCAGGGCCGAGTCGGTGCTGGTGGCAGCCGAGTTGGCCGAGATCTTCGCCGACGACGAGCCCGTCTCGCCTCCGTCCCCTCCCCGTAGCGACGAGGCCGTCGTCGACGGCCTCGATGACGCGCACACGCGGTTGTTCCACCTCCTCGTCGCGCGCGACACGTGGAGCCGCGCCGACCTCGACGAGCTCGCCGCCGAGGTCGGCCTCATGCCCGACGGTGCGCTGGAAGCCCTCAACGAAGCAGCGTATGACCGCACCGGCGAGCCCTTGTGTGAAGGCTCGGATCCCCTCGACATCAACCAGGACATTGTGAAGGACATGCTCGGATGACGACGCCCGCCCAGAAGGCCGTTCGCCTGCGCCCCCGTGATCGGGACGCGATCATCTCGTCGCTGCGGTCCGGGGTCGTGCCTCGCGCCGGGTTCCAGCACATCCAAGTGGGGCGCGCGGCCGAGGTCTCGGCGATGAGCCAGGAGATCACGAGGATCGCAGACGGGGGCTCCGCTGTCCGGTTCGTGATCGGCGAATACGGTGCCGGCAAGACGTTCTTTCTCAACCTGGTCCGCTCCATCGCGGCCGAACGAAAGCTCGTCACGACCTCCGCCGATCTCACTCCCGATAGGCGCCTGCACGCCAGCGGCGGTCAGGCCCGCTCGCTGTACGCCGAGTTGATGCGCAACATCGCCACCCGCTCGACTCCGGACGGCAACGCCCTTCCCAGCATCGTGGAAAGGTTCGTGACTTCGGCGATCCAGGAAGCCACTAGCGCCGGCATATCGCCTGCCACCTGCATCGCCGACCGTCTCGAAAAGCTGTCCGAAAGCGTCGGAGGCTACGACTTCGCACAAGTGATCGGCGCCTACTGGAAAGGCCACGACACTGGCAACGAACAGCTGAAGGCCGACGCTATCCGCTGGTTACGCGGCGAATTCACCACGCGGACGGACGCGCGCGCCGCGCTCGGAGTGCGCAGCATCATCGACGACTCCAACTTCTACGACCAGCTGAAGCTCGTCGCCAGGTTCGTCCGGCTGGCCGGTTTCTCCGGGCTGCTTGTCTGCCTCGACGAGATGGTCAACCTCTACAAGCTCGCGCATACAGGCGCCCGTAAGTCGAACTACGAGCAGGTCCTGCGCATCGTCAACGACTGCCTCCAAGGCAACGTCGAAGCTCTCGGCTTCTGCTTCGGCGGCACACCGGAGATGCTGATGGACACCCGGCGAGGGCTCTACAGCTACGAAGCTCTCCGCAGCCGCCTCGCGGAGAACAACTTCGCCGTCGGCGGCCTGGTCGACTACTCCGGTCCGGTCCTTCGGCTGGCGAACCTGACCCCGGAAGACATGCACGTCCTGCTGGAACGCCTGCGCCACGTCTACGCCGCCGGGGATCCGGCCGCGTACCTCGTCCCGGACGAGGCGCTGGGAGCGTTCATGCAACACTGCGCCGGAAGGATCGGCGACGCCTATTTCCGGACTCCCCGCAACACCATCAAGGAGTTCGTGAACCTCCTGGCCGTGCTCGACCAGAACCCCGGCGCCGACTGGCGGCAGCTCCTCGGGAACGTCTCGATCGACACCGAGGCCAACCCAGACCTGGAGCCGCTCCCCAACGAGCTCAGCGCGCAGAATGTGGACGGTACGGATGAACTCACCAGTCTCCGCATCTGAGGCGGCCAACTTCGGCCTGCTACATCGGAAGGTGCAACGCTGGGTCTGGCAGCAGGGGTGGGACGAGCTTCGCGATATCCAGGACGCCGCCATCCCCACGATCCTGGCCGGTGACACCGACGTCCTGATCGGAGCCGCGACCGCGGCGGGCAAGACCGAGGCCGCGTTTCTCCCCATCTGCTCGAAACTCGCCGAGCATGACGGCCCGGGCATTCAGGCGCTGTACGTCGGTCCGCTCAAAGCCCTGATCAACGACCAGTTCCGGCGCACGGAAGAGCTGTGCGAAGTGCTGGAGATCCCGACCCATCGCTGGCATGGAGACGTCGCCGGGACACGCAAGAAAGCATTGCTGGATGCTCCATCCGGGATCCTGCTCATCACCCCGGAATCCCTCGAAGCGATGTTCGTTCTTCGCGGCACACAAGTCCCACGGCTCTTCGCGACGTTGCAGTACGTCGTCGTAGACGAGCTGCACTCGTTCCTTGGTAGCGAGCGCGGAGCGCAGTTGCTCTCCCAACTCCACCGCCTCGAACTCGCCGTCAAGCGACGAATCCCGCGGATCGGACTCTCGGCGACCTTGGGAGACATGTCGCTGGCCGCCGACCAGCTTCGCCCCGATCACGGAGACCAGGTCAAGATCCTCGAATCGGCGCTGAGCGGCCAGGAACTTCGCCTTCAGCTGCGCAGCTATATCGACGAGCGACCGGGCACCGAGAAGACCGATGACGATGACACCGCGGTCCACGGGATCGCGGACCACTTGTTCGCCAACCTGCGCGGCAAGACCAATCTGGTGTTCGCCAACGCGCGCTCACGCGTCGAACTCTACGCGGCCGAGCTCGCCGACCGCAGTGTCCGCGCCCGTGTGTCCAACGAGTTCCACGCCCATCACGGAAACCTTTCCAAGGAGCTCCGCGAAGACGTCGAGTCGATGCTCAAGGACCCGACGAGGCCGACCACTGCCGTCTGTACGACGACGCTGGAGATGGGGATCGACATCGGTGCCATCGCCCAAGTCGCGCAGATCGGCCCGCCTCCGTCGGTTGCCTCCTTGCGGCAACGGCTCGGGCGCTCCGGCCGTCGTGACGAACCCGCGATCCTGCGGGCGTACTGCGCCACCGTCGCAATCGACGCCGGGACCCTTCTCCTCGACCGTCTCCAGTTGCCGTTAATGCAGACGATCGCCTCAATCGATCTGCTGCTCGACCGCTGGTGCGAGCCACCGGAGGCGTCCCGGCTTCATCTGTCGACCTTGATTCAGCAACTGCTGTCCTTGATCGCCCAGCACGGCGGTGCTCGACCGGCCGAGGCATACGCAGTGCTCTGTGGCCGCGGCAGCCCATTCTCGGCGGTCACCACGGCGCAGTTCGCTGAACTGCTCCGCGCCTTGGGCGCCAAGGACGTGCTCGCCCAGGCCGGCGATGGCACCCTGTTGCTCGGCGGGCTCGGCGAAGCGGCCGTCAATCATTACACGTTCTACGCCGCTTTCCAGACTCCCGAGGAGTACCGACTCGTCCACAGTGGCCGGCAGCTCGGCACCATGCCGATCGACTTCCCCCTCTACGAAGGCCTGCGGCTCGTCTTCGCTGGCCAACGCTGGCGGGTCAGTGCCGTCCATGAGGACGACAAGGTCGTCCAGTTGGTTCCGGCCGCCGGAGGCAAGCCGCCACACCTCGGCGACGCCGGTGGTTCGGTGCACCGTGCGGTACGCGGCAGGATGCGAGATCTCCTGGAAGGCGACCGAATTCCCACATACCTGGACCGCCAGTCCGGAGATCTACTGGAGCAAGCTCGCCGGTTCTACGCCACTCTCGGGCATGATCGAGCCTCCATCATCACTGATGGCCCGGACACGCTCCTACTCCCCTGGGCAGGCGACCGCGAGCTGCACACGCTCGCGGCGATCCTCAACGCGACCAGGATGGAAGCGGCTGTCGACAGTGCCGCACTGCGGCTCGTCGGCGTACCACGCGCGGCGGCCTTATCCGCGCTGGACAAGATAGCCGCGGGGCGGACGCCGGACCCGGAACAATTGGCTCGCAAGGTCAAGGGCAAGGCGACCGAAAAGTTCGATGGCTGGTTGAGTGAAGAGCTCCTCTGCGATCAATTCGCGTCCGCGTCGCTGGACTACGCGGGCGCCGTTGCAGCTGCCCGGCGCTTGACACAAGCCGCGACGTCGGCGGATGCGATCTGAGGGCGCCGGCGACTGTGCTGGCCTGAGCATCGAGGCGGGACCCGTAGTAGCTGCAGACGTTGCCCAGGGTGCATTTTGCGAAATATCGGCGATCGCCAGATTTGAGTTCTTCTACTACCCCGCGCGAGCGGGGTTGGCCCGTCGCCAGCGGGTACACCGGCTACGGCTTCGAGTCGTCCTCGCGCAGCGGGGTTGGTCCGAGCGTGACTGCGCCGAGTACCGGAATGTTCAGATCGTCCCCGCGCAGGCGGGGTTGCCCCCTTCGGCGCCCAGGTCTTGAACCCGCTGGTTCAGTCGTCCCCGTGCGAGCGGGGTTGGTCACGACCACGTGTTCGCGGTCGTGTTCACCCGGCCGTTGTCCCCGCGCGAGTGGGGGCTGGTCCCAAGTGCTCCCCGCGGACCGCTGGCCGTATTGCGTTCTCCCCGCGCGAGCGAGGCTGGTCCGTCAGTCCGGACGGACGTTCCCCGCCATGGTGTTGAAGCGACGTTAGCAGGCGCCGCGACCGCGCAGATGCATGCCACCCTGACGGCGATATCACCCGTTGCCCGGGCAGACCTTCCCGCCCTTCGAGCCACTTCCATCACTCCCGGCTCTCCTGGGAGTGCAGTTGGCTATTACCGACTGCGGCGACGCAGATACCCCGGGGTGTTGACCCGCCGTCGCTGGAACTTGGCAATCGTCTCGAACACCACTCTCACTAAACTCGAAGACCACCATCCTGATGGTGCCGACACCGAACGTGTCGTCGTGCAAGCGCTCGTGCGCACCGCGCAGCAGCGCAGGGTCCTTTTGCTGGCAAAAAGCAAACTCATCTGACGGCAGCCCGCCGCTTCCTGCTTAGTGATCTACACCACGAGTATCACGAAATGCGGCTGAAGTAGTAGGCCCTGCAGCGCGTACGCACATCTCGGACTGTGGTCGCCGACGGAGAGCCGGCAGGCGGACATCCGCGGTGGTGGCCACCGGACAGCGGCCACCACCGCGGATGTCACGGCCTGACCGTCATACGGCCCGGCCGCCCACCGAAATGGACGACGGTCGCGGCCGGGGCGGGGTGGTCGTCGAACGTCCGGGACGCCGTCCCTGACGTGGCGGCCAAGACGGTTTCCGCCCATCCCCGCACGGGCGGCACACCGGTTTGAAACGGCGAATTCGCTGCATGATGCACTCCTTGATCTTCTCTTTCCTGTTTCCCGAGAAGGCGACAAGACGAATCCTTCTCGAGGCCCGGTCATCTTCACAGGCTCTCCGAAAGCGGTTTTCGGCACGGTCGTGGGCCGAGCGTGGGTCGAGCGTGGGTCGGCACAGTGGCCAAGGAACGCGGAACGGTGAGAGGATCCAGCGACCGGCCAAGCGCGACTCGCCGCCGAAATAACCCCGTCGATTGTCAAGAGGAATTGATGGAAATCAACCTTTTGGGCCCTCTCGTTGTCCGTGTGGACGGCAAGGAAGTCGATATCACCTCGGCGCGAGCGAAGGCCCTGCTCGCCGTGCTCGTCGTCACCCCGAACCAGAAAATGCATCATGGCGCGATCGTCACCAGGCTGTGGCCTCATGAACGGGCTCCCTACGACCGTGTCCGGGACGTGACGAGAGACTTCGGCAAGCCCTTGAGAGGGCTGTTGCAAGCTTCGAATCCCAACCGGCACTGCTCGATCACGCTCACCGATTGGACGGTCGACTACCTTCGCTTCACGACCGGGGTCACCGAAGCAAAGCGTTTCGAAGGCCTCGCGCGCATGAAGGTGTTGCAGAAATCTCTTGACGAGTGGCGGGGCGCACCGCTCGCGGATTCCGACCTCGAGAAGTTCGGCCTGAGCGAAGAACGACAGACCATGGACGACCGGCGGCTGAGTGCGACCTTGGATCTTCTCGACACGATGCGCGCCTGCGGGGAAATCCGAAGTTTCCGAATTTCCGTTTACGATGCTCTCTCACGGTGGCCTCACGATGTACGGCTGTTGACCCTCGTCTCCGATGTCTTCGCGGAGGACTCTTCCGGGGCGTACGCAGGTGCTTTTCTCGCCGATCACATCCGCGAGCACGGCGACCCGGAAGGCAAGCTCGCCGGAATCCGGGCTCGGTTCACCCCGGGCATGATCGGCGGTCCGCCGCAGGTCAAGGCGCGCGGGCAGCTTCCCCGGCATCGTCAGCGGCTTTTCGGACGCGGGCGCGAGCGTCAGTTCTTGTCGGAAACGCTCGTGGACGCCGAAGCCGAAGGCAGCCGGATCGTGATGGTGTCGGGTATGGCCGGCGTGGGCAAGAGCAGCCTCGTGTGCAGGTGGGCGGCGGAGAACGAAGACAAGTTCCCGGGAGGCGTACTGTACGTCGACCTCAACGGTTTCGGCGCCGTTCAGCCGGAGGCGCCTGCGCAGGTCTTGGCAAGGATGCTGAAGGACCTCGACGTCGAGCCAGCGGTGACCACGATCGACGGCTTGATCACGGCTTTCCGCTCCGAGACCGCGGGCCGGTCGATCCTGGTCGTACTGGACAACGCCCGGGACTCCGCGCAAGCCAGACCCTTGCTTCCGGGCACCGGATGTCCCGTGGTCATCACGAGCCGGTCCCGGTTGGAGAGCCTGATCACCAGGGAGGGCGCACATCCGCTCACCATTCATCCGCTGGACCGGCCCGAAGCGGTCGCGATGCTGGCGGATTCCCTCGGTGAAACCAGGATGCGTCAAGCGGGCCATCTCGTCGACGAGATCGCCGGGCTCGTCGGCGGGCTTCCGCTGGCGCTGGCGGTGGTCGCCGCGAGGGTGGCGGCGCGCCCGGCCGAGGCCGTCCGCTCGATCCGGAACGACCTGACGGAAACCAAGACCCGGCTCGACGCACTGTCCTATCCGGGCGACACGGGCCTCGACGTGCGAGTCGCGTTGTCGTACTCCCACAAGGGTCTGAGCGACCGGGTGGTAACCATGTGGGTCCTGCTCGCCCTACATCCGGGGCCGACGATCAGTCTGGCGGCGGCCGTGGACATGGCAGGCCGTTCCTGCTCGCGCGAAGTCGAAGCACTCGTTGCGGCGCACCTGGTGGAAGAGCCGGTCCACGAGCGGTACGCGATGCACGACCTCATCCGCGACTACGGCGCCGAACTGGCATCTCAGCTGCCTCAGGGGCGTGCGGAGGAAGCCGTCACGGCCTCGTTCGAGTTCCTCCTCCAGCACGTCTGGGCCCGTGACCGGGCACTCGTTCCGGGACGCGAACTGCCGATTCGAGTACCGGTCTCCGGTGCCGTGGAAGTCCCGCAAACGGCGGAGGAGGCGATGTCCTGGCTCGACGATGAGTATCCGACGATCACCGCCGCGCTTCGCAAGGCCGCCACGATGGGAGCGCCCCGGTACACCTGGCTCCTGGCGATGGCGCTGCTGACCTATCAGTGGCGCCGGAGCAGATTCGCCGACGCCGAGCGTTATCTGCACGCGGCGGCTGACGCGGCCGCGCAGGTCGCGAGCCTGCCTGATCAGGCGATGGTCTACCGCATGCTCGCGGGCTCGCGCTGGAACATGAAGAAGTACGGATTGGCCGAGAGCGCGCAACGGCGCGCGGCCGGTCTGAGCGAGCGAGCCGGTGACCTCCGGGGTGTCGCTTACGGCCACGTCGGCATGGCCGCCTTGTACCTGGACCAGGGCGGAAGCCGGCGGGCCGGCGACGAGTACGGCCGAGCTCGCGTGCTGTTCCAGCAGCAGGGCGACGACCTCGGTGAGGCGGACGCGCTCAGCGGCCTGGCACAAGTCGCCCTCGCCGAGGGTGATCACGATCGGGCGATCAAGACCTGTAGCGCCGCCTGCGACCGCTACGAATCGTCCGGCGATGTGAACGGTCAGGCGGCCGTGCTGGCGATCCTCGGCGAGGTCCACGAGAGCCGGGGCGATCGGTCCCTGGCGGCCGCGACCTATGACCTCGCGATTTCGCATTACCGGGCCATGACCCGCCACAGCCACGAAGCCCGGACGCTCGAACGCCTCGCAGGCGTCCTTCAGCTCGACGGCCGCGCTGAAGAAAGCGACCAGGCGCTGACCCGTGCCAGGTCCTTGTATCGCCATATCGACGACAAGACGGGACTCGCGAGGGTCGAAGAGTCGCTGGCCAATCCTTGGGGCGTGTTTCGATGTCTGGCCAACCAAAAGGCCAGTACCGGGTCAGGCTCACGTCCCGGCGTGGGCGGCGTCTCCGCCCCTGGCAACAGCCGCTCCAGTTCCTTGACGATCTCGTCCGTGCCTTGCGGCCGATCGCCGGGTTCCCACGCGATCATGCTCAGTCCCACCGAGCGGAGTACCGGGTGGAGGGCTTCGAGCGCCGGGCCGAGCCCGTCCGGAAACGACGGCCCCGCCACCGGCTTCTCCCCTGTCCTGCATTCATAAGGAAGATTCATGACCGCCAGCCTGAACAGCAGACACCCCAACGAAAACACATCCGAGGCGACGGACGCCACTCCCTCCAGCGCGACCTCGGGAGCGGCGTATCCGGTCGTCCCCGCCGGGCCTGTCTCCTCCCCCAGACGCACCGCGCTGCCGAGATCGATGAGCCAGATCCCGCCGTCGGGGTCGATCAGGGTGTTCTCCGCCTTGATGTCCCGGTGGATCAGACCCCGCGCATGCAGTCCCCCGACGGTTTCGCAGAGCTGGGCGACGATCGCGGCCGTCCTCACCGACGAGACCGCCCCTTCGCGCTCGATGACGGTCACGAGATCACGACCGCCGGTGTCCGGCATGACGAAGTACCGGCGCTTGAGGTACTCACCGCCTTGCAGCGCCCGGACCAGGCCGGGTACGTCGGCCAGACCCTCCGCGATGGCGATCTCGTCGAGGAACTCATCGCCGTACACCTGGTAGGCACCGGTGCTTTCCCAAAATCGGGGCTGCTGGATCTTGAGCGCGAAAAGCTCTCCGGTTCCGAAGTCCCGGACCCGGTAGACCTCGCCCGAGTTTCCCCCGCCGAGCGATTCCAGAACCACATACCGGTCATCGACCACCGCACCCGGATGAAACATCCCGGGATGTTCTCACGGAAGAGGAAGAAATGACGCAATGGCATCCCCCTGCCGGGGTGTCGGGCGATTCCGGCCTGATCAAGGTGTCGGTCGGGATGCTCGGCCCCGCCCGGTACCGCTGCCCGGCACGGGACGCGCTGAACGCACGTCCACGCTATCGAGCCGACACTCCGGTGCTCCGCAAGCCGGAGAAACTGGAATCCTTCGCGAACGGGCCGTTCATGGACGCCCTGGATCTCATCGAACACCAGGGGCTCGGCACCGAAGACGCGCTCAGGAAGGTCACCCAGCGTCCGATGCACGATTCGGTGCGGCGCTGGACCGAGCACGCCGTCACCGGATACCGGAAGGCCTTTCCGCCCGATGGCGAGGAGGGACTGCTCCCTTCGCGAGGAAGGTGGGTGTATCAAAGCGTTCTCTCCCAGCCCGATCCGCGCGGCGCCCGGCAATACCGGATCACCGTCTGGGGCCGGTGCTACCGGACGCCGGACGGAAGGCTCCGCGAGGTCCGCTTGCCGTCGAACCGCCTGGACGGCCGGGTGAGGACGGACGCCGAGATCGCGGTCGCGGCGCTGGTCCTGGCCTCCGGCGGCCCGGAAGGACCGCCGGAGCACATCAGGATCCGGCAGTTCGGGATGCTGGAAGGCCGGTCGGCCACCTTGTTCGACGGTTCACGGCGCGCCGCGCTCGACCTCTACGCCGTCGCCGGCCGGGCAGCACTCACCCAACTCGTCGACGCGGGCGAACCGATCGTGTATCGACCGGGCTCGTCGTGCGCCGACTGCCCCTTCTCGGCGATCTGCCCGGAACTGCCCCGAACACCTGGTCTGCTGGGCGTCCGGAACCGGAAGCGGCCGCGGCGAAGCTGGTCCGCCACCTCGGCGCGCAACCACGCCGTCTGTCCTGCCAAGGATTATGGTCGCAGACAACGCCTTCCGGTGGCTCAAGACGTCGAACGCGGACCGGCGGCGGAGCGCGGGCGTGCGGTCCACCGGTACCTGGAGCGCCGCCACGACGAGGCAGTCGAACCCTGCGACACCCGGATTCCCGAGGACTGGGTACCGCCGGGGTTCGACCTGACTCCGGAAGACCAGGCGCTCGGCCTCCTTCTCCTGCGCCATCACTCGGTGGTGTGCCCGGTACATCTCACGCATGACCGGAGCGATCTTCGAGTCGAACCTGACCTCGTCTACGAGGACCCAGATGCCGACACGGTCGTCCTGGCCAAGCCGGATCTGCTCTACCACGACGGACACACGTGGGTCTGGCGTGAGGTGAAGACCTCGGCATCCGGGCGCCGGGGGACGCGTCCTTGGCTGGAGCGCTATCCGCAGCTGGCCCTCGCGACCCTTCTCGCCGCACATGACGAGTACGGGCTGGGGATCGGCCGGGTCGAACTCGAGATCCTCCGGCCCGCGGGCGCGGACCTGTACACGCTCGACCCGCTGACTCCCGCGATCCGTCGCCAGGCCGAAACGGTGATAAGCGAATCGTTCGGCCGCTGGCAGGACGACGACCACTTCCTTCCGACGCCGGGACGGCACTGCGGCGACTGCGAGACGGCTCGCTGGTGCCCGGCACGCGAAACGACCGGAGGCGCGGAATGACGGACACGGCGAAGTTGCTCGCCCACCTGGCGCGGGGCGTGCACGCACTGTCCTGTCACGACGGTTCGGGATCGATGGTTCCGCCTTATCCCGGTGAGACCCAGTACGCGCTCGACTCGATCGTCCTCGAATGCCTGTTCGCCGGGCGGACACCGCCGGCGGGCGTGCCCGAACTGATCCAGTGGTGCACGGACCTGACCTCGCGAAGATGGCCGTTCTCGTTCGGGGAGCGACACTCCGCCCCTCCCCTGGTGTCCCCTGTCCACCGGACCCGGACCCGTGCCTGTGCGGAGCTGGCGGGGTTGGCAGCGGTCGCCGCCGAACTCATGACGGAGCTGACGTCCGACGCCTCGGCCGCGGAAGCGGCCGCACGGCGCCGGTTCGTCCGGTCCCACGCAGTCGTGGGACCGGACACCCATCGCAGGCTCCTGATGGACGATCCTGACGCCGCGACGGCGTACAGGTTCGTGAAAGACCTGTACCGGCCACCACCTGCCGAATGGGTCTTTCGCGGAAAGATCGCGGTCTGCGAGTGTGGTCTGCTCGCGCTGCCGGACACCCCGGACGAACGTTTCACGGCGTGGTGCGAGCGCGAGACCTGCCACCCTGGCAAACCGGTCAAGCACCGTCTTCCTGTCACCCGGACGCTCGTGCTCGACCCGTCGCTCAGGCTCTTCGTGTCGCTCCCCGCGAAGGCGGAGGAACGGTTTCATCGTGACCTTGCGACGACGGCGCTTCCCGGAACCGGAATCCCGGTGGTCCGGTTCTACGACCGGGTCGTGCCTTCCGCGCTCGCCCACGACGCCGTTTCGGACCGGGTGGACATCGCGGTCGTCCCCGATGACTCCGCGATGGCGCTGCCGGAACGACGCGAGGCTTTTCGCGCCGCTCTCCCGCCGGAAGCGCGCATCGTCATCAGCACCGAAAGCGAGTTACTCACCAATGTGGCCGCGGGCCGAAAGGAATTCTGATGCGTGAACCCGAGGCGGTACTGGAAACGGTCCTCGCACGGCTCGAAGAGAAAAAGCTGCGACCGGATCAGGCGGCTCTGTTGTGTGACGTGGAGGTGGGCTTGCGGCTGCACGAACTGGTCAACCCCGACGAACCGGTGGGCGGAGCATGGACGTTGTTCTGCGGGATCCCCTACGTACGGGGGCGGGGGCTCGTCACCGGCGGGAACGCGGCCACCATGCTCCGGTCCGCGCGCTTCACACTGTGGACGCTGCGCAGGCGATCGGGCTGGCACGACGCGCTGACCGCCTATCAGGAGTTCGACCGGAAAGTCCGGGCCTTCGACGTCCCCGACCCGTCCGCCCGGATCGTCCGGTTACCGACGGAGGGAATCGCCGACGATCGATTCACCTTCTACGATAAGTTGCTCAGCACGGCGCCACCGTTCACGACCCGACCGATTTCCCTTGCAGGACAAGGGTTACACCGATTTCAGGCCGGACGGACGATGCTGCGAGTCGAACTTCCCGACACACAAGGAATCCCCGAGCCGGCGAGACACGACATCCAGCTCCCGCCCGCCGGCGACGGAAGAGCGATCCCGGTCGTCTGGCGGAACCTGATCGCCACCGCCGAAGCCATGGACCGCATCGAGTTCCACGACTGGGCGGGTCGCCTGCGGTCGGTCCGGCTCCGGAAACGGGGAAAGGCGGGCTTCCATCCTTCGGGACGGTTCACCGTCGCGGGAATCGAGCACTTGCTCGGCATTGTGGGAGCGGGAAAGAGCACCTTGCGCGACGTACTCACAGTGCATCTTGCCCGCCGCGGCCGCCGGGTCACCGTCGTGGTCGGAGACATCGCCGAAACCCTGGAACTGGTCAGGCTCTACAACCTGTACACCGGCGGTCTGGCCGCCCCGATCCTGGGAGCGTCGGGCAAGGAACGGCACACCCGGCGGATGCACCGGCGGCTCGCCGGACGCGGCATGCCGAACCTGCTCGCCCATGACGGCTCCGCGTTCGACCACCTCAGCAGTTCATGCGCGGTGAACCCGCTCTGCGGTGACCACCGCGACGTACTCGATTTCAACCAGGCACCGTGCACCCGATTCCAGCGCCCGACGGTCCGGCCCTGGGCCAAGCACGAATGGTCTTCGGTACCGCTGGTCTGTCCGTTCTGGGCGGCCTGCCCCCGGCACCGCGGCGCGCACGAGCTCGTCGACGCCACCATTTGGGTATCGACACCGGCGGGTCTGGTGGACGCCTCGATCCCGCGGCCGCAGAACTCCGAACGAATCCGCTACCTCGAGGCCGCTTGCCGCCGCAGCGACCTGATCATCGTCGACGAGGCGGACCGGGTGCAGATGCAGCTCGACAGAATGTTCGCCCCCGCGGTCACGCTGATCGGCGGTTCGGGGCGAAGCTCGCTGCTCGACGACCTGAACACCCACAAGATCCGCGAACTGTCCGAAGGAGCCCGAACCCAGTTGTCCGATCGCGACGTCGAAGACTGGACGGCGGCGGTCAACACGATCACGGCGGCGACCGACCGCCTGTACGCGATGCTGGTCGCTCGGCGGGCGCTCCGGGATTGGGTGCACACCGGCTACTTCAGCGCGTGGACACTCCAGCTCCGGCTGATCGAGGAGCGCTACCCCCACGACGATCCGTCCACGAAGGAGGCACGTCAGGAACTGATGGACGAACTGGAGGTCTTTCGCTACAACCCGTTCGGGGATCGCGCCAGGAAGGCCGTCCCGGAGCTGACCGTGCTAGTCAACGAGTTACTCACCACCGGACGCCAGTCCGCGACCCGGCTCAAGCTTCGCTCACAACTGGTGAAGTTGTTCGACCTCGTACCGAAGCTGGCCGACCTGCAGCAGTCCTACGACGCGGAACAGAAGCAACCGAAGCGCGCGAAACGCGGGCACAAGCCGGCCCCACATCCCGACGACTGGCTGGACGAGAAGTGCCACCAATTCGAATTCACCCTGCTCCTGTCGGCGCTGGAGCCGAAGCTCGCGGCGATGAACGCGATGTGGCCGCGGGTGGAATCGGTCCTGAAGCTCGCCTTCAACGACATGTACCAACGCCCGGCCGACTACGGTCCATTCGTCCCGGAAGCGCCGATGGGCAACGTGCTGGGCTTCCAGTTCATCATCGACGGGCCGCCGCGGCACGGTGTGCAAAGTGGTGAGCTCCGGTATTTCCGATGCAGCGGGATCGGCCGGGAACTGCTCCGCGCGCTCCCTGGCATCCCTGAGGTGGACGGCCGCCAGAGGACCAATGTCCTCCTGATGTCGGGGAGCAGCTGGGCAGGCAGCTCCAGCCGTTATCACGTGCCGGTTCCGGTCGGCGCCATCCTGCTCCCTCACCCGGCTCACGCCCGCGCCGTCGTCGACGGAACGGAGATGCGCTTCGAATTCCTCCGCGGCGGCGACGCGGGTCCCCTGAAGCTGTCCGGTGCTGGCTTGGACGAGCGGCCGGACATCCTCCGCCGTATGGCGGTCCGGCTCGGTGAGCAGGACCACGACGGCAGCATCCTGGAGCGTGAACTCCGCGTCCTGCCGGATCCACGGCGACGCGTCCTGCTTCTGGTGGGCAGCTACGAAGAAGCCGCGCTGGTGGCCGACACCCTCCACACCCTGCGCCCTCGGTGGACCGGAGCCGTGCTGCGGCTGGTGTCCGACGACGACGCCGACATCGGACCGGAACTCGCGGACACCGAACGGCACGCGCCCGTCCTGCGCCGCGGCGACGTCGGCTCCCTCCGCCACACCACTGCCGAGATCCTCGTGGCGCCCCTACTGGCGGTCGAACGCGGTCACAACATCCTCAACTTCGACAGCGTGGCCGCCCTGGGCACGGTCTACTTCCTGGCCAGGCCGAACCCCCGGCCCGACGACCTGGGGCTCGCGGTGCACACGGTCAACGACTGGCTTGTCCGGTACGCCGACAGCCCGGAGTTCGCCCAGCGAATGCGCGCCGCCGCCGACATCGAGGAGGGTGCCCTCGCAATCCGCAAGGAGGCACGGCGACACTGGTACCGAGCTCTCGTCAGATCACTGGGCTGGAGCAACCTCGGCAAGGACCGGGACACCGTGACCTGGGATCTGCTGGTCCTCATCTGGCAGGTGATCGGCCGCCTGGTGCGCGGCGGAGTGCACGCCCGAGTCGTCTTCGTCGACGCCGCGTTCGCACCGGAAACCGCTGCGGGAAAGCCGGCGGCCGAGACCCGCGAGACCAGTTTGCTGCACAACATCCATGCCGTCCTGACGCCGTATCTGCACCCGGGATCGACCGAATCGGCTCACGACCGCTACATCGTCAACGCGCTTTATCGACCTCTCTGGGCGGCGCTGGACCGTTGCCTCGACAATAAGGACCTGAAATGCACTCCGTGATCACCCCCTGCGCATACGAACCCGACCCCGGCACCGGTCCGTGGATCGAGGAATTCCAGGTGATGACGTTCGCCGATCAATGGCGCACCGAGCTGACGGACCTGTTCGCGCTCGGCTGGCGAAGCCGTGACCCGTTCGCCGGGCTGCCGGTCCGGAAACTCGACAATCTGCTGCGCGCGGTGGCCCCGGGCATTCTCGCGACCGGCCGCGGTGCCTCCGCCGACCCGTCCGTGCCATGGCTCTATGCCAGAGAACAGCTCCCGGACGACGTCGTCATGCCCGCCTTCTTGAGCTGGGTGACCATGCTCCGGCCGGAGAACGAGCACCGGGCGGCGACCCGCCGCGTGTTCGACGCGATCCGGACCACGAAGCCGGAATGGCGGAAGTGCCCGGTCGAGTTGTCCGGAACCGACGTTTCACCGGGCGGGACCGCCTTGCCACATCAGCGGCTTTACGCGCTTCTGCCGGAGCTGCTGGCTCTTCGCCTGGCCGCCCGCCCCTTCCGCTCGGAGGGGGCGGGCGTCGACCAGTGGTTCCGCGTGGTGCGGCGCGAACAGGGAGCCGAACTGGTCACCTGGCCGCCTCTGCCGTATCGGAAGAACGGCCTGGATCACCACTACTCGGCGCTGCTGCAGATCACCGTGCACAACGTCCCGTTCACCCCGTCGTTCCGGGTCCACGTGTCCTCGGGAATCCGGCGATGGTCGACCCGCACGCCGATCTGGACCCCGCGCGGCCGCGGCGTCACGGTTCTGTTCGATCTCCCCTTTCCCTGGCAGGAAGACTCCGAAGCCCGCCGGACCCGGCTGATCGGCAACGTCATGAAGTTCTCACCGCAGGATGGCCGGTACACGTGGCGAGGACAAAGCTCAGTGGAGATCATCGGCGAGTTGGACATCGTCCAGCGCTATCCGAAGCCCGAGGAGATCATCGCCTCACCCCGAGACTGGTTGCGGGGGCAAGGCAAGGTCGCAGCAGGGGTCGTGCACAGCACCGCCATGGGCAGGCACCAGATCGGCACCGGCCTGATGCCCGGCGAGCGCGCACATCTCGATGCCTGGGTCGCGGACGGGCTACGACCGTGGTTCCGGCGGACGTCTCCACTCGAACGCGTGTCCAGGATCAGCAAACCGGTGCTGCTTCCCAAAGTCCCGAAGACGGACACCGCCCGCCGGGCCCAAGTCGATTCACAGGCGGTGTGCGCCCGGCGCGCCGCGCTGCGGGCCGCGCTGGCCGGAAAACCCCTGACCATCGAAATCGTCACTCTCTACCCGGAGACCCAGGAGCACCTCGTCCATCAGCTGGCCGTCCTGCTCGGAGTCGCCGCTGAGGATTCCGGGAACGGGAGCGTACGGCACTGGTCGGTGGACGGCCTCGAAATCGAGCTCTCCCTGTCCGACGCCGGATCACTCGGCGACGCGCTCACCGCGCCACCGGAGGTGAAGAGCAAGGACGCACGAGCGTCGGAGACGCTCCGTGCTCGCCGGGCGGCGGTCGCGGCGCGATTCCCCCGCCGGACGGGCCGAGCGGGACTGGCGCTGGTCGAGATTCCCGGTGCCGATCGGTTCACCGAACCGGACTCGGACCCCAAATTCGCTTTGCGTCTCGGATTCGCCGACACCGGTCGCGTCTCCCAGTTCGTCCAGGTCTCCGATGACCACACCGCCGACCCTGCCATCCGGGCCGAGTCCGCTTGCCTTGACGGTCTCCGGCAACTCGGCGCGTCCTCGGTGCCGGAGCACCGTGCGGGCGCCGAGATCCCGGCGGACCTCCAGTACGTCGCCCTCTGGGCAGTCCGCAAGCAGGCCACCGCCCTGACGAAACGCGCCTCCCGGCATCTCGTCGCGGTCAGGATCCGGCCGGCCGCCCCAGAGCATCCGGTCGAAGGCTGGGACGACGACGCACGGGCTTGGATTCCGTACAGCGACCTTCTCGTCTCCCTCGCTGCAGGTAATGACCTGGACACCGACGGTCCGCGAAAGGATGGTCGTGACACGTTCTCGACGGCCGAAGACGAGCGTGCCGACATCGAGCGCCGTATCCGAGCGATCCTGTTCCAAGCCCGGGACCGGCCCACGCTCCTGTTCGTGAACGCGGGCAACCTGCGGGACTCGTGGCGTTGGCTGGGGAATCGCACTCTGGTCAAGGACAAGCTGGGCTTCACCGGCGAACCGGATCAACGTCTCGGCGCGTTCGGCGAACACCTCCGGATCGTCCTCCTCCGCGACCGCAACAGCCGGGAAGAAGTACCCCAGTGGTACGCCCCCGGCAAGGACTCCGAGACGCCGGGATTCAGCCTCGGCCTGTGGGCGTCCCAGGACGCCCCGCCCGGCAACCGCGTATTCGCCAGTACCGCCGACGTGCCCAAGAATTTCCCCAAGGTTCCCCGAGGGCTTCGCAAAATCGGCCGTGAACCGAACGGATCGTCCTCGCCGACGGTGCCCGCCTGGAATCCGCAGTACTTGGAACTCACGTTGCTGGGTTGTCGTGCCGAGGACGACCCCGCAGTCTGGGCAGCGCTCAGCCACCAACTGAGGTTCCACGACGATTACGTTCCGTTAGCGAGGCCGCTGCCGATGCACCTGGCCAAGCTCGCCGACGAATACCTGAACCCGCTGCCCGCCGAGCGGGTTTCGCCCGAAGAAACCGGACCGTGATCGTTCTGGGCGAGCACGAGTCCTCCAGCCCCAACGAGCTCACTCCGCGCCTGGATCCGCGCGGAGTGAGCCGCGCGGCATCATTCGTCCAGGTCAGGACCGGAACGAGGTACCTGCCAGGCCGACTCACGTGAGACTCGTGACGATGAAGGTCCGGCCACCCTGCCTACCATGGATCACGCCGCAGGAACGGCACACGACGTGGTGGATCGCGAGTCACGGCAGAACGGCGACCCCCTCCCCTCAGTCTTGACGTAGCCACCCCGACGGCAGTCCGCCCGGGGAGGCGTACTCAGATGGCAGGACGACTCGCCGTCGTCATGCCATCTCCACCGTGTCCCCGGTCAAAGTGCCGATCAGCCTTCAGGCGCCGCGTTCACGAGAAAGAAGCGTTGCCCGCCTTCGGCTTGGTCGCGTTCACACCGCCGGTTTCGGGGCCATGGCCAGCATTTGAGCCGCCGGCGAACCGGACGGCAAGTAGCTCCTGCGGTCTTTGACTTGCACGAAGTCGGCGCCGCTCAGAGCGGTGTGCCACAGCCGCCGTCCATCGACACGCGGAATACGGCCCCCAACCCAGCCCGCGGTTTCGATCTTGCTGCGCCCCGTCCGGGCGGCCATCTCCAGCGCCGGCTCCAGATCGCTGTCATGAGACGCGAGGACGACCACGTCGTGGGTACCGGCCAGCGCCAGGCTCACGACGGTGATCCCGACCAGCACATCGATACCTTTTTCCCGCGCCGGCGTACCCGGCCAGTCCGGCGGGTACTTCAAGCTCCGATAGGTAACTTCCACCCTCGAGTCCCTCGTCCAGTGCGATCGCTGCCGCTGCGCGATGCCGTAAGTGAAGAACTCGTGCTTGTTGCTCGGCATACCGCGGAAGACCCGGACCACCCCGTAATTCACCAGGTGACTCGGCCTTCCGGCGTGCCGTCCGCAAGGCCACCACCCGCTCCGCGAACGACAACGGGTGGATAAGGCAGTCGTGAACCGGAACGCCGCCGGGTGCGAAGAAGTCGTGGGCCGTGAGGTGGACGTTCTGGTAGTCCATGACGACACAGATGCTCTGACCGGACATGGCGAGCTCCTGAAAAAAAGGCCCCACCAGTCCCGGAGGACTACCTTATATCTACTTGTATATGACCTTCGACGTTATTACCCGCGATCTCAGCATCGTTCAACAGCGATGTCGCGACAGGCGCGCAGTCCGGACTCCCGAGCGCGCCGCGCCAGGGTGCTGAACGGCCGCGATTCGAGCGCCCCACGGTGTCCGGAAGCCTTTTAATCAGGCACTTCTACGAAACTTGATATTCACCACTGGATCGTGCGTGTCGGGCGACTGCCGACGAAGCGGTTGGAATCACTTACCGAGCGCCCTGGAGCTTGATCTCTCTACTCGACGGGCCTGCAGAGTTTTGCGATGTGAAGAGATCGCAGACAGGCCGAGAACAGCGACTGGGACCGCTAGCAGCGCCATCCAGCCTGTGTTGGCTGTCCGGCGCTGGTCGCAGTCGCGGTAGACTCCGGCTAAAGTGGCCGGTGGTTGGCTTGGGCCTACAACGTAGTCTGTCTGGAGTCCGTTACCATACTCGTCGAGCAGGAACCCTCGCCTGAATGGCCATCCTGCGGCGACGACAGATCCACATTGGACTTGCACGACCGGAGACTGGCTGTCGGCGTCATAGACGATCACGGGTCGTTGAACGAACAGCCATATCATGCACCCCACCAGCAGGACCGCACTGGCGCCCGCGACAACCTTGGCTCTCACACCGTCAAGCTACAGCAGATCCGCAATACGGGCGAACCGCTTCGCGCCACTATTGGGCTCCTGAATGTTGCGCTTCACAGGCCCGATCGAGCGGGTGGACGGGGGGCGAAGAGCGGCCGGAATCGATCACGCCGACAGCGGCCGCCGCGGAATGATTTCGACGGGAGCTGATCCATCCCTGCGGCCACGCACGGCGGGAGGCAATACCTACCGGTTGTCCAGGTCGGCATAAAAAGCGTTCAGCGCAGCAGCTCCCCGCGTTGGGTCCTGCATCATCCACCAGTGTCCGAGGCCGTCCAACACGGCTTCCGTGGCACCGAATCGCTCAGCCGCACGGTGCGCGAACTCGGGTCCTCCGACGAACTGGTCCTCTGTCGCATTTATGACGAGTCCTGGGCGGCGTTCTTCCGTGGAGAGTCCAGTACCCCAATCGATGGCCGAGAGGTCCACCGCGGAGCGGTACAAAGCCAGAATGCACTTTCCCATCTCGGGACCGGCCTTCGCCGTTGCCTTCGCGGCTTCGGTGGTCATCCCGAGCGCGACCAGGTTCGCGACCTGCTCGTCGAACGGAGCGCCGAACATCTGCTGGATCGCGGCTTCCCCCGCACCGGGTGTCTGCCAGACCTGCGCAAGGTCGTGCCAAACATAGGCGGGGTCGCTGGCGCCGGCCACGTCGTTGCACCAGGAGCGGATGAGGTCGGGCCGGGTGGCGGCGACCCGCTGCACATGGTTGCCGCCCCAGTCGTGCCCGACCAGATCGATCGATCCGTCGATCAGCTCGAGTTCGGCGATGAGCCACCGGAGATACTCGTCCGAGGTCGCGCCGAAGTCGTCGGGAACCGCGGCACCGAATCCGGGCGGTGAAAGCGTGATGACGTCGGTCCTGGCGAGTTCACCACGCAGCGGTCCCCAGATCGCCGCGGTTTCGGGCACTCCGTGAACGAAGACGACAGGCATCCGCAACTCCGATGAACGTGGGGACAAGGGGGAGTGGGTTCGCATCGACGAGGCTGGACGCCCGCGCATCCAGCAAGGCTCGAACAGGCGAACGACGTCATACTAGCGACCTTCAGCGTGAAGGACGCCTGGCGCTACCGAGCCCATCCGTGACAGCCACCGGCCAGGCCCATTGTTGTGGCCTCCCACACGTCTCCGCTGCTGTTTCCCGGGACGGCACCACTACGGCCGATGACGGCCAATGCACTGTGCCGGGATCCCTGTGCTCGCAGCTCGCAACAGCGCATGCCTCTCCCTCGCCGCCCGACTACCTGCCTCGGTACTAGGTCACCTCACCGGTATCGAGATCGGCACCGCCGTCAAGTGGAATCAACGCGCGGGCCACGACTGGACCTCATACCTCCAAGCACGCCTACCAGATGCCTGCCCCTCAGGCAATCCTCCGAACCTGACGATCAAGCCCGGACACCGCAAACGACGAGGCCCCGAAGATCCACGAGTCGGGTCGAGGATCATGAACATGGTCGGGAACCATGCTTTGGCCAGGCCAAGGTAGCTGGTCGGGGCCCCGTCGGCCCAGCGCTCGTTGCCGTGGCGGCCCCTCGCGTCCGCGTAGGTCCATGGCCCGGTAGTTGCCGTCGACGACGTCGAATCCGGTGGCGAAGACCAGCACGTCGAGTTCGTGCTCGACCCCGTCGGCGGTGCGCACCCCGGCCGGGTGATCCGATCGCTCGGGTTCTGTTTGTCACAGTGACACCCGGCTCACTGCCAATCCGTTTCAACGCTGTCGGCTCATCCGAGTAGCGCGACTCGCTCGACTGATCCAGCTCGGAAGGAGCCGCGTTTCGCCGGGGGCACGGACGTGAGTTCCGTGTACTTCCAGCTGCCGACCAGAACCGCACGCGACCGGGAGAAGTCGCCGTCGGCCGCGTCAGGCATCTTTGAGCGGCATCATCGACCTTCTCGGCGGTCACCGTGACGGTCTTGTCCTGGTTTAAGCGTAATGGTCACGTTCGACCGCCGGGACCGGATGAATACCGGCAGCGTCCCGATGGCCATCCGCGAGGGCACCGCTACTTGAAGCACATCCCAGGCACCCAGTTCACCATCTGCGGCTTCACCGGCGACTCGCGTCACTTCGATCCCGGATATGCGCCGGAGGTGTTCCCGAAGCCAGCGATCGCCAGCACCTGGAACGCCTCGGAGAACACCGCCGACACGGTCTGGAGGATCCTTTTCTGGAACTCGCCAGGTCCCAGCGCCGGACAGCTAGACCGCGTTCGAATGGCCGCACAAGTCAGGCACATACTACGGAAAGCAGGCTGTCTGTCCACCGGTACCGACGTCGCGCCCGAAACAGATTCCGAGAGTGCGCGCGTTGTCGAGTAGATGTTCAGCCGCGCACCGAGCGAACAATGAAGTCCTTGACCGTCACCACCTGGCGTGGCGGCACACAGAAAACCTGCCCCGTTCCCGCGAGACCGGTCGCAACACACGCGTCGTCGCCTTCACCCTGATTATTGATCAAGGTGGCCCCAGTCGTGCCCGCCGAGTTGTCCAGTGTCCGCCAGTTCTCGTCGTTGAACCTCAGGACGGGGCCGGAACCGGAGGTTCCGAGCTGCAAACACGCCCAGCCCGCAGGGCATTCCTGTACCGCTGACGCCGGTTCGGCGGTCAACGCACTGCCCACTGTCGTAACCGCCACCAAGGCGGCAAGTGAAAAGAACTTCATGGAAACACTTCTCCCGACTAGACCGGTCAGCGCCTGCCCGACCTGAACAATTTTCATCTGAATCAGAGCAGACATATCCCCTCTGAGCAGCTATCGTACGCATTGAGGGATTCATTCTTGCTTCATCCTGGGTTGCCGCACACAGCGCAGTGGCAGCGTGGCAGGCCACGGGCACCTGCCGAACAACCTGCGCAACGTCGAACATGCGGCGACGAATATCACTACCACCTGACATGGCCTGACCGACCTAGGCAGGACTGCGGGAGTGCGCCCTCATCGTCATCCCGCACTTCCACGCGTTCACCACGAGCGCCAGTGCGGGAAGCCCCGGAGTGACGACGGTACTCCAGGCTGCGATAGCGGGAGCACTACGCGATCCGGGCAGAAGATTCCGCACCACGTAGCAAGCGAAGAACGGCGTGAACGCATTCCGGCGAGCCGGCGGCGGGACTGAGCACCGCGCTGGCGACGATGTTTCCAAGAAAACATTGCCAGGGCACCCGGCCAGGAAGCCGGCTGCGCCGACGATGGCCGCCGCAGCTGGCAGCGAAATCAGCCCCCGCCGGCCGTGCCCAGCTTTTCCCGCTCGGTCAGCCGGAGACAGAAAGTGCGACAGCGACGCACCCGAAGACGACCGGCATCACCCTGCCTTCGTGATCAGGACAACCGACACCACAGCGGTAAACCAGAGAATCGAAACCGCACCCCATACTGCGAACGGAAATGCTCATGGCCGGACGAGTGCTTCGGTGACGACCTTGGTGGTTTTCGTCGGGCTGACGGACGGACTGGTCAGGCTTGCGGCGCCGAGCCGCACGACCACGGTGTCGGAGCCGGGGTCGACCTGGACGATCTGGCCGCCGAGACCGAGCGCCCAGTACATATTCTCCGGGGCGGATGGGACGAGTTGGGTACGGGGAGCCTGCTCGCTTTCCTCGCGGGTCATGGACTGCGACGGAGTGGCGACAGAGCCGTGCCGGTTGAGCCACCAGAGGTACCCGTACGCGGCGCTGATGTCTTGTGACGGCCTCTTCGTGGCGGCGGCCACCCACCGTTCGGGCACGGGCCGACTGTCTTTCCAGTGCCCGTTGCGCAGGAATAGGTAGCCGAACCTGGCCAGGTCCTGGCAGGTGGACTGCAGGCCCATGAACGTGTTGGTGTTGCCAGCCTGGTCCGCAGTCATCTTCGAGTGCTTCATGCCCAATGGTTCGAGAAGCTTTGTCCGAGCGTAATCGATCGGCTTTTCCCCGGTGGCCTTACGCAGCACTGCGTCGAGAACCTGGATGGCGGTGTTGTTGTAGGCCCAGACCTGGCCTGGACCTACGTCCTGGGTTTGCGAGATCGCGAAAGCGGTGCGGTCTTGCGCACCGAAGACCCTCCCGGCATCGTCGAGTGTGCTCGCCCAATGCCTGCCGGAGTCGTTGCTCAGCAGGTCCTTGATCGTAACCCCGTCGGACGGCGTTCCCACCCAGGCAGGAATGTATTTCGACACCTTGTCGCCGATGTCGAGCTTGTGCTCGGTATCGGCGATCCCGACGAGGGTGCTCGACACCGATTTGGTCACCGACCAGACTTCCTGGCTCGACTGAGAGCCCGTGCCGTTCCAGTACCATTCGGCGACCAGCCGCCCGTGCCGTACGACCGCGAGGCAGTTCGACTTGTCGGCTTTCAACTCCTCAGCGAGCTGGGCGAGTTTCGTCGGATCGAACCCGGCCGCAACGGGATCCCCGCGTTCCCATTCGACTCCGGGATACGAACGTTCTCCCGTCGGCCTGGCGAGGACGGCGCCACTCGACGTGACAGCCGCGCCGGCCGTCACCATCACGACAGCCAGTGCGGATACAACCCTGCGGCCAACAGAAGACGGCATCATCGTCCCTTCGACTCGGGAAACCTCGACGCAGAAACGGAGGATGCGGTGTCCTGGCTCCCCTGTCAATCCAGTCAGCGAAAACGACCTGCCAATGAATCTTTTTGTCATGCTCGTGAGCGTGTGCCGATGCCGAATCCGGCGACAGATGAGGCTGATCGACAAGATCCCGGCCCCGGACCGACGAGTTGTGACAACCTCGCAGCGCGATGCCGCCGAGCAGCAGTCCCTCCCACCTGCGGTTCTGACGCCCTTGGGAGCCGTCGCGGCTGCTCTGATCCTGTCATCGCGATTGGAAATGCGGCCGGGCGAGATCGCACGGTTCAGAGCTGTTCGATGCGTGCGGGCACGCTCTTGCGCCATGGGCTACCGAAGAACTCGCCCCGGCGCGCGCCGGAGGTAAGCGTGTTGGGCGGAACGCCGACGGTGCAGAAGCCCGGGCAGCTGACCCTCATGCCGTTGGGCAGCGAGATGTGGCCCCACTGCAGATGTCCGTGACCTCGACGCTGGTCTGCGCCGAACCGGCACATGGCGTCTGCTGGGCAGATGGTGACGCTGGCGGTGACACCGTCCGAGCGGTCTCCACCTTGCTGCAGGCCAATATCGACGCGGGCACCGTCCGCGCCGACCTCGCACCCGAGACAGTCCTACGCGGCCTGGGCGGCCTGCCGTACCTCGACCCGAAAGGCGAATGGCGACGCGACGTCGCGAACCTCCTCGATCTTCTCTGGCACGGAATGGGCGCCAAGCAGCCCTGAGTCCGGCCCTAGTACGGCTGGCTCGCGCCTGGGAGCCGAAGCTCGACGACTGCGGGTTCCCCTTCGCCGCGGCGAAGGGGAACCAGAACATTGACCCACCGCCTCTTACGACCGTCGGCCGGGGCGGAGCAGAGGATCTTGTGCCGCACGACAGAGGGCTCTCACCTCGAATTGTTCTCCGGTTGACAACTCTTGCCCTCCCCGTTGACACGACCACATCCAGTGGTCGACCCTTCACTCGGCGGGGCATGCCGGGTCGGCGATGATGAAATGTCCTGCCGGGCTTAAGCCATATCTATTCCAACCGAAATCGGACTTCACCACCAGTGATTAGGGCATCGTGTCGAAATTCATTCCTCGGGTGACGGAATTCATAGGCACTTCCATTGACACCGTTCACAATGTGGAGTCCATGCGGCAGGCGGGTCTGATCGAGCCGCTCCAGCCGGTGTGGGGATTGAAGAAGCTGGCCGCCATCCGGAAGGTCGGTGTGCTCGCCGGCCCGGTGCAGGTTCTCGCACGCCGAGCCCCTGGAACGGCCGCCATCATCGACGAGTCGGGCACGCTCTCCTACGGAGAACTCGACGCGCGCACCACCGCGCTGGCGCGCGCTTGGCAGGAAATCGGGCTCGGGCCGAACTCCGTGATCGCGATACTGGCCCGAGACCATCGAGGTCTGGTCGAGGTCATGATCGCCGCCGCCAAGCTCGGCGCGAAGCTGCTGCTGATGAACACCGGGTTCGCCGGGCCACAGCTCGCGGACGTCGCCCGCCGCGAGGGCGTGTCCGCGATGGTCTATGACCAGGAGTTCACAGATCTGTTGTCCGAGCTGCCGGGCAAGCTGCCCAGGTTCCTCTGCTGGGTCGATGAAGAACCCCACGACGTTCGCTCGATCGAGCACTTGATCGCCGGCTCCGGACGCGAACCGCTGCCCGCCCCGCCGTCGGTCGGCTCGATCGTTCTGCTGACATCCGGCACCACAGGTACCCCGAAAGGTGCACCTCGGAACGAGGCAAGTCCACTGGCAGCCGCACAATTCGTCGAACGCGTTCCCCTGCGGGCACGAGAGATCACCATGTTGACCTCACCGGTGTTCCACGCCACCGGATTCTCACAGCTCGTCATGGCCATGGCACTGGGCTCGACCGTCGTGTTGCGCCGCCGGTTCGACCCGGAAAAGACGCTGGCGCTCCTGGAGGAGCACCAGGTGACCGCACTGGTTACCGTGCCCACCATGCTCCAGCGGATCATGGACCTGGAGCCAGAGACCTTGAACAAGTACGACACCGGCGCCCTGCGGATCATCCTGTCGTCCGGATCCGCCTTGCCGACGGACCTCGGCAACCGGGCCGTCGCGCGATTCGGTGAAGTGATCTACAACCTGTACGGGTCCACCGAGGTCGCCGTGACCAGCATCGCCACACCCACGGACTGGCAGGCGGCGCCGGGAACAGTGGGCCGCCCGCCGCACGGCTGCACGATCCGGCTCTATGACCAGCACGGTACGCGCATCACCGAACCGGATGTGCGCGGCCGGATTTTCAGCGGTTCGACCCTTTCCTTCGACGGTTATACCGGCGGCGGAACCAAACAAGGTATCGACGGGCTCCTGGCCACAGGCGATATCGGCCACTTCGACGCCGAAGGCCGGCTGTTCGTGGACGGTCGTGACGACGACATGGTGGTCTCCGGTGGCGAGAACGTGTTTCCCGGCGAAATCGAAAACCTGCTCGCAGGACGTGCCGATGTGCTGGAGTGTGCGGTCCTAGGGGTTCCCGACGAGCAATTCGGCCAGCGACTCAAGGCATTCGTCGTCCCCGTGCCCGGCGAGACTCTGGACATCGACACGGTCAAGGAGTACGTGAAGGCACATCTCGCCCGGTACAAAGTGCCACGCGACGTGGTGTTCCTGGACCGGATACCTCGCAACCCCACCGGCAAAGTGAGGCGGGACGCTCTTCTGGCCCCGGGCAAGACACCTGACGGTAGCGAGTAGGCCGCATCATTGGCAGCGGCAGGTGAGCCGAGGACGGGGTCGCACAGGATTATTGATCGCGCATATCGATCTGTCCGGAGGCTTGTCGTCCGAAGATCGAGCGCCCGCCCGCAGACAGAACCACGTCGCCATCGGAGCTTGAGTCACGTCGACGATGGACAGTACATACTCGACAAGCAGGACACCCAGGGGTGCAGTTCGATGAAAGAGTCCAAGGTCCCGGCTGAAATCGCCGATCTTTCGTTCTTCCAACGGTTTCCTGCCGAGGAAATCAGCAGAGTCCTGCGACACGGGCGCAAGGTGACCCTTCCTCAAGGGTGGCCATTGGTAGCAGAGGGAACCCCTGGCGACGCTGCCTACATCCTGCTCGAAGGACAACTCGGTGTCTGGCGGGGACGAGAGCTCACCACAACGCTCGGACCCGGCAGTCTCATCGGGGAGATTTCGCTGCAACAGGGCACTCTCCGCGCGGCCACAGTGTCCGCGGCGACGCCGGTTACCGTGCTTCGGCTCAGCTCCCGAACCTTCACCCGCTTGGTCGCGAACTCGCCCGCGTTCGCGCGAGCGGTGGATGAAGTCATCGACAACCGGACTACGCCGCGCACCTCCGGGGTGACAGTCGAGGAACGACGGGGAGGCGGAAGTCCACGGTACCTGTTGATTTGTCTCCTGTGCTGGCTCTTTGTCTGCTTCGCGTTGCGACGGCGGCGTGTTCAGGAGCCCTTGGTACGCCAGATTCCCCTGGTGGGGTCTGTCCTTCGGATGGTCTTCGGCTCCGCTCCGCGAAGCACCAAAGGCTGAACAGCGTGCCTGCCCCAGCGGCAGATATCGCATATCAGCACCGAGGCAGCTGTACGGCTGCTTGCTTCTCATTCAGCGAACTGGGGCACCCCCTCAGTTCTTTCACGAGTGGGACGCCGGCTACATCGACCAGTACACCAAAGCGGCCACGTTGACTCTCGCCCATTCCGGACAGGGACGCGTCGAGCTGGCGCGGGCCGATACTGAACTCGGCACTCCCTGTGCCCCAACGTCTTCGGCGTGGACACGCACCGCGTCGGCACGACTGGTCGTCACGGCACGACGCCTGGGGCCTGTCCACATCGATCTGCACAATGTGACCCGAAGCCGGCCCGCCAGAAAGCACCAGCCCCGGTCTTCCGCGCCCACGTCCCCAGCATTCCGCCTGAGCGAAGGCTGCATCCTTTTAGGTGAAGCTTCCCGGCGGTAGAGGCTTCCCAGATGCGCGTAACGCGCAGTCGTGTAGGGGCCCGAGCACGCACCGGCCAAAGCGACGAGTGCCGAGTTTGATGCTCGAAAGCCCCGGTGACAGTGGCGACATGGCACCTGAACTGGCTTTATGCATACCCGAAGCGGAGGCTTGCCACTAAAGACTGTCGCGGATGACGAACAACGGCGAGACCGCAACTCCCCCGAAGTTGATCTTGAACAGGTCAAATCCACCATTTGCGGCCTTCACGTGGGTTCGTGAAGGCTTTGCGGTATGAACGAACGCGACGCCACCGGCGGTATGTGGGTGCCCGTGGCTGGGGAGGGTGACGTTCCGGAAGCCATCCGGCGGGAAGGGGCCTGGGCGCCCCGCCCATTGCCGTCCCACGTGGTACTGGCAACGAGGACACATCGGGGACTGGCTCGAGCTGAGCAGGCACTAGGACGTCTCGACGAGGCGGCAGAGCGCTTGCCGGATCGGTCATACCTCGTCGACTACACGATGCTGCGCGAAGCGCAGAGTTCCGCGGCGCTGGAGGATGCCTGCGTTTCCCTCACCGACGTCCTGCTGGCCAAGCTGCCGGGCGCGAAGCCCGCGCCTGACCCCGCGGTCGAGGCGATCACCCGGTACCTGGAGGCGAGCCGCCGCGCCTTCGGCACCGTCCGCGACGGCGCCGACATCGATTTGCCGTTACTGGGAGAGATCAGCCGACAGCTCGGCCCGGTGCCGCCTCCCGAAGGATCCGGATTCTGGCGTGAACGGACGAGCTGGATCAGCGGTCGTGACGGCACGCCCGTCGTCGCCCACACGCCGCCCGGCCCGCATTTGCAGGCGACGGCACAACAGTGGCAGGAGTGGGTGCGCGCGGACCACGACTTGCCCTTGGTCGCCAAGGTCGCGATCGGCCACCCTCAACTGGAACTTATCCATCCGTTCGCTGGGGGCAATGGTTACGTCGCGCGGCTCTACGTCAGCTTGGAACTGGTCCGCGCAGGCGTCTTACGAGACCAGATCCTGCCGCTGTCCCGTTGGCTCGACCGTTATCGCGACGAGTACTACCAGAAACTGCGCGCCATCGTCGACACCGGCAGTTTCGAAGAGTTCATGGTGTTCTTCGCCGAGGGCGTGGACGAGCTGTGCACCGAGCAGATCAACCTCATCAAACGCATGGAGAAGCTACGGACGGAACATCTCAAAGCGGTGCCGGGAGCTGGCAACGCCCGGCGAGTGGCCAGTGAACTGATCGGAATGCCCGTGACCAACCACCAACTGATCGCGCAACGATTCGACATCTCGATCAAGGGCGCGACCGACGTCGCGAAGAAACTCCAGCGCGCCGGACTGCTCACGGTGAAGGACAACGCCAAGTACAAGAAAACCTACATCGCCCACGATGTTCTGGAGCTGCTGAGCAGTCTCGACCCCGTTCCGCCCGCCAGCGACGACGCGGTTTTCGGGTGACCGCGCATTGACGTCGCCCCGACTCGCCCACCAAGGATGCCCCGATGCCATATACCCTTAACCAGCACAAACAGCCCGGTCGCCACCGCGCCCGAGCGCATCCCCGCGGCAAAGCGGGCTCACGTCTGGCCGGCCTGACCGTGTCGGCACTCACGGTGGCCGTGTTCGCCGTCCATGTTGCTCGACGACATCGGGGGCCCTCACCGGTAGCGATCCGTCGTCCGGTGTAGCCAGCAGCGACCGCACGTGGTCAGCGCCACCGGCGTCGACGTCCACCAGAAGCGCGAGAGCACTGCTGAAAGCCTCTCTACCGGCACGGATCCTGTTGCTCATCCAATACGCGCGGCCCAGCATGATCAGCAGATCAGCGTGAACGCCCTCCTCAATCGCGTCGTCCGCCGCGGCGAGCGCGACGGCACGCACGAGCGGCGGAACGGCAGCTGTAGCACGGTCCGCGTCGAGGAGGACCGAAGCCAAAGCACGCAGTGCCCTCAGCGCTCCGTGGTTGTCGTGAACACGATCGCAGGTGGCGATGAGGTCGGAAAGGACGTCCATGGCCCGATGTAGGCGACCCCAACGACGGTAGAAGTCACCTAACGTCGCCAAGGTCTTACAGGCGACGTCGTGATCCTGCTGAACGCGGGCGAGGCTGAGCACCCGGACCCATCGGGCATCGGCCATCAACCAGTCACCTGACCGGTCCGCGCACTCCGCCGCCATCGTCAGCAACCCGATCAAGGCGGCCGGGTCGCGGATCTCGATCGCCGCGCGCTCACTTGCCTCGGCGAACTCTCTCATCCACGCTGGATCGGCCATCCTCCCGGCCACAGTCCACCAGGCGCGCGCCAGGTGAACCGCGTCTTCCGCCATTCCATGCTCGAGCTGCCAGCGGATCACACCAACGACCGGCCAGCGCACTGACCGCAACCGACCCTCGTGAATGTCATCGTGCCGATCAGGCGGAACGGCCGCGACATGGCGCGCCCCTGCCTCTTGGACCAAGATTTGGAGGTACCGCCCGATCCTTGCCGCAAGCGACCTCGCCTCCGCGGATGGAACATCGACCGAGGGCCGCCGAAGGGCGACCATGGTCACCGTGTCGCCTTCCGTCAACGCGCCCGGCACTGCTGCCAGGCTGTGCTCGGCCATCCGCTCAAGCCGTGCTTCCAGCGCCGCACCGTGCGTTTCGCTTGCCGCGGCGAGCACACCGAGAGGCAGCCGATCCACCCCGCACACGACGAAAGCGCACAACAGAAGGTCGTCGTCAGGATTTCTACCCGACGACGACCGGACGCCATCGCTCACCAGCCAGCAACCTTCCCCAGCGAGCCCTCACCCGCCGACACGCCGTTGCTTGCCTAGTGCACCCTCCCCTGTCACCAGCCCACGGTCCTCAGCAACCGCCCTCGAACGACTAGCTAACCACTTCCACGGCGGCAAGTGCGACCGCTCACGAGGTGAGCTTCGGTAATCTGGCTCACTCGATCGAGCGACCCTCACCGAGGCTACGGGCAGTTCTTCCACAAGTTGATCTTGATTGTCAACCAGCGCGGTGACGAATCAGTACCTGCTGACACCATCGAGAGCGACCATATCCAACATCCGGCTACGGCTTACCCGAACGCCAGCCCAGCGGTTCCTGTGGAAACCGCCGTGGACATTGCCGCTTTGGGAGAGGTCCATCGTCACGGTGGCCTGTTCGTCGCCTCCGCGGCTGCCACCAACCGTGCGGAGGCGACGGACAGCGAATGAGCGGATACCTTCCCCGACTTCGACTCCGACGTGCTTCGATCCCGGTGCCGCGCCGTGGCTACCCGAACCGGTTCCGACCCCTGAGTACGTCACAGGATGATCGCGGACTCCGGCATCCGCGCGATCCAGTGTCCCCCGCCGCATCGCGCGGATGGCGATGAATGTGCAGCAGCCGTGCATGCCGATGGTCGGGGCACGCCAGATCGCACTGCCTTCCGCGCAGGTCACGCCTTGAGAGCTGCGTCGGCCTGTGAAGTAGTTGACCACCGCCACGGTCACTGTGACGCCGGACAGAGCATCCTCGGCCATACCACCGATCTCCGCTCCGGAGCGGATCGGGCCGAGTCCGGTGCCGACCTTGGCCCCAGGCGCGGTGACGTCGTAGCGGAAAGCGAACGGCACCGAGACACCTGACGTCCCCAAGAATGCCGACAAGCACCGGGCACGCTTGGATCCGGAGCCTGGGCAACGCCGGAGTCGCTCAAATCCCCGGCAATTGGTCGAAGATGCCTAACGTCGCTGACTCCGCCACCCGAGCAGTCGCCGTCCGGACACAGCGGAACACAACTGTTCGGGGACTGCCCGCGGCGGGGGTTGCGACGCTCCCGATCGCGATGGAGTGCGTCACCGGCGGCCCAGGGGTATCCGCTCTTCAATCGCCACGTAGGACGACTGACGATCTCGATTCTTTATGCCATTACATTCTACGTCAGTCCTGTTTCAGATCGGCTTCTGCACCCTCCCGCGTCCCGCATACTGAATATTTCACACCGGGTTCACTCAACTCACGGTTGCCTGAACACAAGGCAGTGCCGCTGCGCTATAGCGGCAAACAAGGGCAGGCAGTGTCGCCGCTCAGCACGTCGCATCTCTGCCTGTCACAAAGAATTAACCTTAGGATCGGCGTAGCACGCGTCCGCACGATAAGTTTGGCGGAGCAGTCGCGGATCTCATTGCCCAGAGGGAGGTTTGTCGTGCAGCGGATAGCCCGGTTCGCGTTGGTCGCCTTGGCCGTACTGCTGATGTCGCAGTTTTTCGTCTGCACGGCGACCCCCACTTTCGTGCACGAACCTCCGGCCACCGGAATCGAGATCGCCAAGGCAGGTGTCGCGGAGACGAGGCAGTTCGAGCAGGAGTCCGCGTCGTGCATCCCTCCGGATCACACCTATCCCAACGGTCTGCCGCCCGTGCGCGACCGTCACCGCACCACGGCGGATCTCACGCCCCAGCCGGTCGTGCATCCCATGTCCGCCTGCGCCCACCGCGACTTGCCTGTCGACGCCCCTATCTCCTGGCGTGACGCTTGCCACCGCGGGACTCCCGCGGCCCACTCCCCCGCGATGCTCCAGGTGTTCCTCTGCTGAACCGGCCCGAGAGCAGCTCAAGACTCCGTTGACCGCACCACCGCGTCCATCGACGCGCTGGCGTGCCGTCTCGTAGTGCCATCCGGATTCAGTTCTCGTACCCACGCCGACGCGCCGTTGAATGGCGCGCCAGGAGGAATTCCTGACATGCGATCGCTGATCGAGCACGCCCGTTCCTTCCGCAGGCGATCCGCGGAAAACGCCGAGCACTTCGCGCGGCTGGCAGAAGGCCAATCCCCGGAGGTCCTGTTCATCACCTGCTCCGACTCCAGAGTGGTCCCCGCTCTGATCACCGGTGCCCGCCCAGGCGAACTCTTCGAACTACGCACCGCCGGCAATATCGTGCCCCCGTACGCCTTCGGCATCCCCACTGGCGAAGCGGCCACCATCGAGTACGCCGTGGAGGTCCTGGGCGTCACCGACATCGTCGTGTGCGGTCACTCGCATTGCGGCGCCGTCGGGGCCCTGGTTCGCCGAGACGACCTGACCGCCGTGCCCGCCGTCCGCGACTGGCTGACCCACGCCACGCCGCGTCCGGAAGGGACGGTCGATGACCCGACCGTCACGGACGCGGTGCAGAACCATGTGCTCACCCAGTTGCTGCGGCTCCGCTCTTACCCGTGCATCGAGAAACGCCTGACAGCGGGCCTGCTGAGCCTGCATGGCTGGTTCTACGAAGTGCACACGGGATCCGTGCTCGCCCACGCCGCGAACTCCGATACCTTCGAGGCACTGTGAAGACCACTGTGGACCAACGCAGAAAGTTCCCTCATCTGCGACAGGACTTCGCTGCCTCACTCGTGGTGTTCCTGGTCGCCCTCCCCTTGTGCGTCGGTGTCGCCATCGCGTCCGGTGTCCCGGCGGAACTCGGCCTGATCACCGGAATCGTCGGCGGCATCGTCACCGGGTTCATGCGCGGCAGCAGTCTCCAGGTGTCCGGGCCCGCCGCGGGCCTGACCGTGCTGGTCTTCGAAGCCGTCCGCGAATTCGGGTTACCCATGCTCGGCGTCATCGTGCTGGCCGCCGGGTTGCTCCAGATCATCATGGGCGCGCTCAAACTGGGGCGCTGGTTCCGGGCCATTTCGGTGTCCGTGGTCGAGGGCATGCTCGCGGGCATCGGACTCGTGCTCATCGCCGGTCAGCTCTACACCACCGCGGGCCTGACCGCACCGGCGTCGGGTCTGGACAAGCTGACCGGACTCCCCAGGGCGATGGCCGAAGCCTTCGGGAGCACGACCGCCCTCGCCTCCGTCGCGCTCGGCGCGGGCACCATCGCGGTGATGGTGTTGTGGAAGCGGCTGCCGGCACGAGTGCGGGCGGTGCCGGGTCCGCTCGCCGCGGTCGCGCTGGCCGCACTCGTCACGCTGGCGTTCGATCTTCCGGCCGCGACGGTCGAGGTACAGGGGCTCCTCGGCGCGATCCAGCTGCCCGGCCTCGCGGCCTTCGGCGAACTGACGAACCTGAGCCTGATCGGGACCATCCTCGCGTTCACGTTGATCGCGTCGGCGGAGAGCCTGTTCAGCGCGGCGGCTGTCGACCGGCTCCATGACGGGCCACGAACCGAATACGACAAGGAGCTGATGGCCCAAGGCACCGGCAACACCGTGTGCGGACTGCTCGGCGCCCTGCCGATGACCGCGGTCATCGTGCGCAGCTCTGCCAACGTCCAGGCCGGCGCGAAGACCAAAGCCTCCCGGGTTCTCCACGGCGTGTGGCTCCTGTTGTTCGCCGCGCTGCTGCCGGCCACCCTGGCGCTCATCCCGTTGCCCGCCCTCGCGGGCATCCTCGTCCACGCGGGCTGGAAACTGATTCCGCGCCGGCAAATCGCGTCGCTCTGGCGCGAACACCGCGGGGAGGCGTTGATTCTCATGATCACCGCCGCGGCGATCGTCACGGTGAACATGTTCGAGGGCGTCCTGATCGGCCTCGCGCTGTCGGTTGCCAAAACCGCGTGGGAGGCCTCGCACATCAAGCTCGAGGTCACCGACAAGGGAACCGGTCCCATCCAAGCTGACTTGTCAGGCAATGCGACGTTCCTGCGCCTCCCCAAAATCCTCGACGACCTCGAGGCCCTCCCTCGTGACCGTCCGATCCGGCTTGACCTCACCGGCCTCCACCACCTCGACCACGCCTGCCACACAGCGCTGGACAACTGGGCATCCAGGCACAGCGCCGGAACCGAACCCGTGAAGGTGACTCAACCGCAGACCCTGACCACCGCGCCCTGCTGACACCCACACCCACCCACGATCGAGCGGGCCACGACGACAGGTCGTGACCCGCTCGACGTCCGCCTAGGCTGACGACCTTTCGCCGGACTTGCTCGCGGCCGGCTGTGCCCCCGCGGGTTCGGCGGCGGTGGCGGCCGGCGCCGTCGCACCGAGCAACGCGCAGAGGGCAGCGCCGGACGACATGAGAAGTGAGCGCAGTCGCATTGTTCCAACTCGTTTCTGCGGCAGGTCATGCCGCTGCAAGGGGACGAACGCGCTTACCTTGGGACACTTTGAATAGAAACGGCGGGAGGATGCGCCTCCACCGTCGTGAGGCGACCGTCGCCGGGGCCGGGGGTAGCCACGCGCCGGCCGCCGGGCCCGGAGTTCGCCCGGACCCGGCGGCCGCATGCTCGGCGTCCGATGTCAGCGACCGCCTGGCGTGGACGCTTCGTTGTTGCCCGGGATGCCGACGTGACCGCCGAGCGCGCCCTTGCCGTAGGTCCGGTCGACCGCGGTGGCGTCGCCATGGATGTCGAGACGGACCGTTTGGGCGAACGGCTTATCGACCGGGAAGTTGAGGTTGGTCGGGTACAGACGACCTTCAGCTGGCCGTTCTCGAAGATCCCCCGAGTCGGAGCTGAGCGGATCGACGCGGTCACCGGCCGGGAGACGCGGTGATCGAGGAGTTCCGGCTGACTCCGATGGCGCCGGCGCTAGGGAAGGTCGTGTGTGGCAGGTCGCTTCAGGACACGACTCGCCACTCGAACCACCGCGGCACCGGCCTGCTCGTCATCGCAGCCGAGCGCGAGGCCCCTTCACCGTTGTCCAGCAGATCCCGTGCGACCGACTCCCACCCGGCACTCAGCGGATCAGTGCCGTGTGGAGGTTTCGGCAGGGGCTACGGTCGACATCGACATCCGCGCCGACAAGCTGTGAGCTCGTGCAGGCGCGGTGAACACGCTCCGCGGCGGCGCGGGACTGTGGTCATCTGACCGGTCGAGTGCGTCGAGGCCGTCATGCCATCGCGCCCAATGCGGCACGCACAGCCCCAGCCAGAATTGCCTCTCGCCGCAGCCCCGGCGGCGGCACGAGCTTCTCCGGTTACGAATCGCCATGGCCGAATACCCTCCTCCCCCTATCCGCTCATGACACTACCGGGCAACGGTCGTCGGGCGGGAAGCGACCGAGCACAGCAGGTGCATCAGTGACGGCCGAGCACACAACAGCCGTTTCGTGTTGACGCAAGCACTGGACCGGCCAGCGATCCGGCTCGACGATTCGGCCACAGGGGCGAAGATCCGGCGCTCCGGCACCTCACGCTACGTGCTCTTCGGACGAATGTGGACCCGTCTGGGCATGACCGCTGACGGCACCCGTGCCGGTGATCGGAAGATCCGGACATGTCTCCCTGAGATATGGGATGCTGACATCGGTCCGGCGCGTCCCTCCCCCTTGCGCGCCGGACCCCACACCTAATCGGCTCCCGGGATCGGCGTAACGCGAACTATTTTCCTTATAGCGCGGGAAGACTGTTCGAGCAGGGCGCTCACTCGAGGCGAGTCGTCGCCTCGAGTGAGTGAGTGAAAGTCCTTTGTGAATCCGGATTGCTCACCGTCGTCCTTTTTGCACCGTCATGGGTTTCCGACCTTCGGGTCACTGGAGCGACTCTCACCGCTCCATCAGCGTCCGTCCACAATGTCCTCAGGGTGTGATGGAGACGAAGGAGCACGAACGACAATCCGTGGAAGTACAGGCATGAGGCGGGATCGAACTGACCGTCACCGAACGTTTGGTCGGCCTTGATCGGCGCTCGCTGAGGCGGATAAGACGGCGGGAGCCTTGGCCAGCGGGAATCTTAGGCTGTCTCGTCGGTGACGGTCGACTTGGCTCTGGCCGGTGTCCTTGGTTTCGCGGATGACATTGTCGCCGCAGTCGTTTCCGGCCCGGCGGCGCCTCCACGACCGGAAGCAATCACACGCCTCACATCGTGTCAACGCTGGTGGCAGACACCGTCAGACCGCGGTCCCGGCGCTCCGGAGCGCGGATCCAGATGCAGGGTGAGATAAGCGAGGTCCGGTCCGACATGGTCGGCTTGCGCGCCGGACCGCCGCATCGCGCGGATCATCGCGGTATTCGTTTCCTGGGCGATCGCGACGATCGCCGCACTGTCTTCGGTTCGCGCGAGAGTGATCAGCCGGTCGAGCAAGGCGGTACCGATCCGCCGTCCTTGCCACTGATCCTCGACGAGGATGCCGGCCTCCGCGCATCGGCCGCTTATCCGCACCGTCGCGACCGCTACCACCCCACCATCCTGGGTTTCGGCGAGGAACGTGCGAGTCGCCTTGTGTCGGAGCAAGCGCTCGACGGCCGGCGGCTGGTCGCTGCCGTATCGCCGGACACGGCTTTCGGAACTGCATCGCTCGTGCATGTCCTCGATCGCCGCCGCGTCGGCAAACACAGCGGGACGAATCACCACATCCATGCCGTCCGACGGCTTCGGCTCGTCCGCGGCAGCCGGTGCACCGGCGAGATGGCGTTGCAGATCGAGGACGGCTTTGGCCCTCGCGACCTCCACCGGAGTGAACGGCAGCAACGGACGCGTGATCACCACCAGGCCACCTTCAGGAGCGGCCAGCCGCATCGACGTACCGTCGCCGATCCGTGGCTCCCGAGGCCTTTTTGCCGGCTGCCAGGAAATGTCGCACTCGCCCAGCATCGCCTCAACAGCTGTGCTGAGTCGGCTCGCGGACCGGCCGCTTGGGCCACGATCGTCAGGATCCGAGTGGGCAGGTCGACGAACTCGTGCACATCCGCCGGAACCACCCGCACGTCCCGGCTGCCGCCCAGTTCGGCCACCGCCGCGATGTCCGCCGCGGTCGCGCCCACGGGAGCACGCAGAAGGAATTCGTCGACCGCCCCGTCGGGCACGGCCAGAACCTGCATGGACACGATGTCGTACCGGTGCGCCGCCAACGCCGCCGTCACTCCCGCCAGGCTCCCGGGCACATCACGGATGGTGGCACGGAGCCGCCAGGCCACGCCCGGTTGCGCCGCGTCATCCTCCGCCTTCCGGCGCGGCCGGTGCAGCCACCAACGCCGCAGGGCGGAGGTCGCGATCAGGAGCAGACCCAACCCGAACAACACGACCGGTCCGACGCTGTTGAGTGACATCGTGCTGACGAACAGATGGGCGACACCCGCGGCGATGAACAGGGCCGCGAGCTCGATCAGCTCACGACCCATCGAAATCTTCGCACTCTTGGCGGTCTCCGACCGCAGCTCGGATTCGCTCATGCCGACAAGCGTCCATCGCCTCCTTTACCGCCGACGTCGTCTCCTGTCACGATTCAGTTAACGCGGGCAGGAAACCCCAGAGACGGACCCGGACCTCGCGGCCGACAGCGTGCACCGCGAACCCTGTTGCCGTTTCCGGCGGGAAGACCAGATCCGTGAGGCAGACCCGGCCCGATTGGGGCGAACACCTCGACCGACGACCGGTCGACGAAGACCTCCAGATGCGACGCCCCACAGCGCAGAGGGACCGGCACGCCGTCGACGGAAGGGAAGGCCGCGTGGAACCCGGTCAGGCCCGAGCGGGTTCGGTCCAGGCGCAGACGCCCGAGCGGACGTCGTAGCGGAGCTTGGTCGCATATTCATTTCCGGCGAGCAGGTCGAGGCCGACCTCCGTCGCGCCGGACGGCTCGAGTACGGCGGTCAGCCGGTAACTCTGCGTGCCTGTGGCGGCGTCGCCGCCGACATAGCTGTTCACCAAGCGGCTGCCCTCGAAGCCAGTGACCGGCTGCTGCTCGGGCAGGGTGCCGGTGGTAGACCCGGGGCCGAGCGCCGTGCCCGTGGTGCCCCAGGCGCCGTAGCTCGGCGCCTCGAAGTCGGAGTAGGGACCGGCGGGCGCCGCGGCTTGGGACACGTTCCGGACCTCCTTGATGGTCAGGTTCGAGAACCGTGCGGCGCCCCCTCGGTGTAGAGCGAGATCCCGGTTTCGCCCGGCTGGAAGAACACCAGGTTCGAATTGACGGTCTTTCCGTCACCGGTGAACACTTCGACGCTGCCTCGGTCGACGAGGATCTTCAGATGCACGGACTTGGCGCCGGGCTCCAAAGTGACTGTCTGTGCCGGTAGGCGCCGAAGCTGTAGTTCGGCTAGTCCGAGCCGGAGCGGAACGTCCCTGCACCGGCCCTGTTGTCATAGTTCTTGTTGACATACGTGCAGAAAGAACTCGCGTTCCGGTTTCACCAACTCCGGGTCCGGCCGTCGAAGTTCTGCAGCGCCAAGTCAGGCGATCCTATTTCGAAGAACGCCATCACACCCTGGCCGAGCTCAAGAACGACTCACCCTTCACCAACGGGCACCGATCCAGGCCCAGTGGGTGTCGACGCCGGTGTTCCGCACCAGCGTGAGACGATAGTTTCCGCCTGCCAGCCCCGAACAGTTCCACGACTGCGGCGGGTCCTCCAACCGGAACTCGGTCTTGCAGAATTGATCGCCCCACTTGTTCAACAGCACCCAGGTCGCCCGCCCCCGGCCATCGGAATCCGCGTCGACACTGATCGTTCCGCCCCCGAAATCGGGAATGGGCAATGTGCAGGTGATCGTCGGGCAGTCCCTCTTGTCGGAGCCCTGAAGCCCCATCCCAGTAGCACTGGCGGGGGCGGTGGCGCCCTGGGCCAGCATCAGCCCGGCAACCGCGGCCGCACCGCCGAACAGACTCAAAAGACGCTTCATCAGCGAGCTCCTCCCAACCGATCCGGTTCAGCACACGATCCTATGTGCACCACGCTTCAACCGAGCTTCTGTTCGGCTACGGCGATGCGCGGGGCGGACGAGAGCCCTGCCGACCGGAGCGAAGAGTGCTGGAGAGTTCGACGAGCGCAGGCCGATGTCCAGAACGATTCACGACCGTCAACCTGGCCCCCGGATTCCCAGCCACAGCGTCGGCGCTGGCCCGGTCCGACGATGCGGACCCGACGAGCACATCACCAAGCCACGAAATTCCGAGGCATCGACGGCTTCTCTGACATCTCCGCCGCAGCGCGCGTCGTACAGTCGCCTCTGCTTCGCATACCCCAAGCAGTCGCCGTCCGTCCCTGGACGTGTCATTGCGCGTATCGCGCACCGTATTAGCCATAGGGATGTGTCTCTGTTGATGGCGCCGCCCCGTGGGACGGGGCATGATCGCCGCGAGCCGGAGCTCCCCGGAACAGGGCGCGGACAGCCAGTGACTGGATCACGCCCGGTTCCGGAGTCACCGATCCGGGATCACGAGTGCGGACAGTTCCCGAGGAAAGCTGAGGTCTTGGGGTCCTTCGGAATCGGGCAGAGGAACTGCTCGTACCGGGTGTCGTTGTCCACGAAACGCTTCAGCCAGGAGATGCTGTACTTGGCAGTGGTGACGTTCGGCAGCGCAGGGGCGACGTGGCCTCCACCCGCGATCTCGACATAGCCCTTGTTCAGCCCTGGGGCGAGGCTGTCGTAGAACGCCTTCGCGTGGATCGGGGTCGGCGCGATGATGTCGCCTTGGCCGGCGATGATGAGGGTCGGCGTGCGAATACCCGCGTATCCGCCTCCGATGTTCCATGGGACGATGGGAATGGCCGCCTTGAGGGCGGGATTGCGGACTGCCGCCTCCAGTGTTCCGCCACCGCCCATCGAAATGCCCATCACCGCCAACCGGGAAGTGTCGATCCTGTCCTTGGCCCGGCTCTGCTCCACCATGAACTTCAGCGCGGCCAGCAATTGATCCGCGCGGGAGGAGGGAAAGTCGAACACCGAGTTGGTTTCGATGGTCAGGACCACGAACCCCTGCGAGGCCAGCCGGGGCCCGAACCAGCGTAGGAACAGTTCCGACTCGGTGAAGCCGGGCGCGACGGCGACCGCGCCGAAGGTGCCCTGGCTTGTGTCGTTCGGGAAGTGGAGCGTGCCGCCACCGAACCCGTTTCCACGGGCCACCGGCACCTCTGTCACCGTGAACGGCCCTCGTTCCGCCTCGATACTCGCCTTCGTGGGATCCGGGCCCCGCTGATAGGACTCATCCGGGCCGGCTACGGCATCGGTGGGCGCCACACCCGAACCGAGTATCGCGAACGCGACCGCGGCGGCCACCGCGGTCGCTATCTTGTTCCGAATTCGCATGTTCGTACTACTCCTCAGCCGAATAGCTGTGATGGTGGTAGTGGGCGATGGTCTGCCACATCGATCCGCGGCCACTAAAGCGAACTTCGCGCGTAACGAAGCCTGTTCTGTCCGCGGCCTTGATGGATTTGAATACCTTCCGACCCATGCGGCCTGTCCGCCGGGGCGGAATAGTTTGAAGTACTACGTCGTACTTCGCGTACGCTATCGTTCTCAAAGGGTGGCGACAAGAGAAGCCGACACGCTCACACGCAAACCATCACGCCAAGAACAGTTCGGAATACCGGAAGTGTCATCCACGACATAAAATCGCGATCAAAAGGGGTGCGCATATCGGCCTGGACGGGCACCGTTCCTCTCCGGAGTGTGATGAGAAGGTGATGTCATGAGTGGACGTCCGCCCTCTGACCGGCATCGAAGCTCTGGCCAGGGTCCGGCAGCGGCTGCAGAGCAGGCACGGACTCACACCCGAGGAGGTCGCGGCGCCACAGAAGGCCCGCATTCTGTTCGGGTTCTTGGAGCTCGCCGCCGAGAAGGAATACCGGCGGTCACAGAGGTCCTCGACCGAGTCCCGACACGCGGGACCGAAACGCACGCAGCCACCCTTGGTTGGCCCGCTCCTCGCCGTCCTGATCATTACACGATCACTGGCTCGATAGCGTCAGCTGGACACAGCTTACGAAGATGCTCCAACAGGCGCTGCCCGCCGAGACCTAGCAGGATATGGTCGGCGCGGTTTTACCCTGCTGCAGGCCGATATCGACGCGGGCACCGTTGGCGCGGACCTGGAACCAGAGACCGTCCTGTGGCGGGTCTGCTCGATCTGCCGTGGCCCGGAATGGGCACCAAATAGCCCTAAGCCCACGCTTGGCTTCGATCCTCCGGGTCCTGCATCGATCCAGGCCACAGATCGGCCATGCGCTTAGACGCGCGACGACCGCGCTGAAGCACTATGTGCCGTCCGAGACTCCCAGACCTGGCGTCGACATTCATCGATCCGGAAGTCATCGAAGAGGGCGGCCGATACGAGATCACCGGCACCTGATGGGCGAAGGAGGCCTTCTGCTACGCGTTCCTGATCCGCGACGGCCTCATCCAGGACGTCCTCGGCCGGTACCGCTGATCACTCCACGCTCTTGAGGACACCGACCGAGCTCAAGAAGGCGGTCAGCTGGACATCGATCAGGCCGCTGGAGCCGGGGCCGCGCAAGCTGCCGTCAGCATGCGGATGCAGCCCCAGCAACGTGATCCTCACAGCACTGTCCAATCCTGGAAGGGAGCTGATACGACCTCGTAACCCCTCCTCCGCCGCGTCAAGGATCTCCGTGCTCCAGCCCTGGGCCGCGGCGGCTCCGACGTCAATGGTTTCGGCTCCTTCCTCACCTGTCAGGAAGCCGTCCTCCGCCAGCATCTGAAGCGTCAAATCGAGCTCAGACCCGCCGTCGGCCAGCTGCAGCTGGCGCGTCAGCGGGTCATAGGCGACGGTCAAGCAGTGTTCACCTCGTCGGAAGCATGCCTCCTCGATGCCCCCTTCCCATTCCGAGCGTCCCAGATCCGCCCAACCGCAGGCGACGAGTCTCGCGGCGGCGGCTTCGAGAACCGTGCCCGTGTAGCCGACGTCGTCGCCACCACCATAAAGCTGCTGGTGGTCCTTGTTTCCCTCCGCCCGAACCTGGTCCGCGGCGATGCCGGACGTGACGACAGAGCGAAGCAAGGCCTCCAGCTCCAGGCACGGCTCCACATCACAGCCGCCCCGATGACACCAGTCCTCACCCGGGCAGGAAAGCATCAACCGGTGCACAGCATCGAAGCCGTCCCGGGTAGCAGCGGTTCGGGAGACACACATGAGGTAACTGTGCAGCGGGCCAGGGTCGCCGTAAGTTCCTTCGTGAGCATGGAAGGCACCACCATGGACGTAGACGATCAGGCCGCTTCGCTTGCCCTCCGCCCAGCCTGCGAGGGCCGCGCGCGCCGCTGCCGAGGTCATCGCGTCGTGGCCCGAACCCCAAGTATCAAGCCGCCACAACGGGCTGAAGCGCCAGTCCCCAGCGGCGGCCAACGCGTCGATCGCGGTCAGGAGGCCGGCCTGTGTCGCCTCCTCCACCGCATGGTTTCCCACCGTCGGCGAGGTCGCAAGCAATTCACTGGCGACGCCGACGTCCTCCGCGGCCGGTAAGCCTTGTAAAGCGTCCTGAGACCACCAACGTGCCGCCGGGGGTACGAGCGCCTCATTGGACTGCGCGTCGATCCTGATCACATTTCGCGGGTCGTCGTTACGGGCGGTACCGAGCACGGTGTGCAGCACCATCTCCAACTCGCCGAGACCACCTGCCGCCATCACCAGTTCCGGCCGATCCTCGTAGCCGGCAAGCACCTCGACAGAGACCGGACCAAGCTCGGGGAAGCCGGTCACGGCCTTGGGTTGCCGGGCGAACTGGTCAGCTTCGCGATCGGGCTGGGATTCCGACGGCAGTGGATTGCCATCGCGATCGATCCTCGGTATCCAGGCCGGCCGCCGCTCCTGTCGTCGGCGGATCCGCTCCACCTGCTCGAGCAGTTCGCCTTTGGTGGGGTACGAGCGCAAGAATCCCTCAGCCGCCGGCCGCACCAACGCGTCCAGTTCATCCTTGCTCAGGCGTTCGGGATTCTCGGGGATCTCGATGAAGACTTCCGCGCGAACCAGCTGGGCGAAGCCAGCCTGTACCGCGGCCCGGAAGCGCGCCGTGAAATCACCCCTGGTCGTCTCGAAGGCGATCTGCGTCGCCTCCAGATCAGCCTTCTCGCCGACCAGGCCATCCATCATCGCCAGCAGGATGTCATTCTGTGCCACATCGAGCGCCATGGTCACGACCTTAACCTTCACGGAGGCACGTGCCCGCATCCGAGGCGACCGCCTCGGCACTGGTGCGACAGGCGTGCCCCGACTGAGTGATCTGTCGTCTGGCGACCGCCCATAAGCCGGATTTCGTTCACCCGTGGAGTTTCGACAGTTTGAATCGTTCCTGAGCGATCGCCCAAGAACCACATTTCGAACGGCGGCGGCCCGGGTGCACCCGACCAGCAGTCACTCGACCAGCAACAGGTGGCGCACCTGGACCGCGGCCACGGCGTCGAGCCGGTGTACTGGGCATCGAGGGAAGTGTGGTTGTTCCGGCGGGTTGGCGTTCCGGAAACAGGCGGAGCTTCATGCGGCAGCACCGTCACTGCCAGGCTACGACTTCCCCGCAGCCTGGCATGTCGTGCCTCGGTCCTGGCGCGGAGGACCGAAGAGTGTTCCGAGATCACCGTCGCGCGAACAGCCGCACCGCTCGCGGCTGGCGTAGGGCGAACTCCACGTCGCATCCCTCTACGGCCGTCCCGAGCCACCGTTCCATCACCGCCGACTGCTCGGTGTGGCGTTCGCGGAACTCGCGCACGAACCGTTCTGTCCGACCACGAGCAGGGCGCGGCACTGTACGACGCGATCGTGGGGCCGCTGGGACTGCCGGGACCACCCTGGACGTCGCGCACTTCGTCGATGACCCGAATGTGACGGCACTGGTGGTGACGATCCGGCTGCACGAGACCGCTCGGGACTGTCACCGCGCCGGCGCCGATCCCCCTGCACGATCTCGTTCCGTCGGCGCTATCCCCGACTCCGTCACTTCCTGCGGTAAGCATCAGAGTTGTGCTCAGATCCGAGCAGACCCGGTCGGCGACCACGGCCTGGTTCCCAGCCTTCGGTCGGCAGTGTTCACCCAGGCTCTCTCGTGAACACTGCCGACCGATGAGTCGCGACCGCCGACCGATCCAGGAGCCTGAAATCCTCGACTACTTCTCGAGGCAGCCGGTGTAGTACCACCCTACATTGCTGACGAACATCTTCGCGTTGTAGCAGCCGGCCTTCACTATCTCAGGCGTTCCCCATTGGGCCACCTGGACCGGCTGAACAACCTGCGTGTGCAACCCACTCCATTGAGTCTGGCCGGGTTTGACCACCCAAAACTGGATAATTCGCCGCTCTCCCACATTCTTTTCGTACCGGACGCTGAGGTAGCTCTGCTGCCCTCGACTGCCAGGGAGCTTGATGCAGAGCCAGTTTCCCTCGATGTACAAGCACTTCTCGGTCAGGTCCGCAGAGACCGAAACCCCGCCTCCGGGAGCTGACCAAGCCGGCGGTGCGCCGACCCCGAAGAACACGGCCAGCGCACAGATGAATATAACGACCTGCTTTTTCATACATTCCCTTCAGTCAGCGAATACACGAACGACGCTTGACGCGCCGAAATCTGGATCCCACGCCTGACGAATACGATGCTTCTCGGTGTCAACACACATGGCCCTTCAGGCAAGATGACGGGTCGCCAGCTCGGCATGTATGCCGTCGACCCGCTGCTGCAAGCCCCCGTTACCCCGGGAATCCATTCCAGCTCAGCACGGTGAACAGAGCGAGTAGCACGCCCTGCTCACCGCTTCGCGCTCGGACTACCTCACTCCGCTACGGCCTGCATGGAGTGGATCGATCGCTCGAAACACCGGTATCGGAGTTGTAGAAGATGGACCCGTGCTGGAAGTTGCTGCACCGGCCGCCTGGTACGTCCATTTCGCTGGACGTGGGATAGCCGAGGTAGGAACCCTCCCAGCCGAGGTCTTTCCACCGCCCCTTGATACCGCCGTAGATCAGGTGCGGCCCGGTGGTGACGGTCCAGTAGATGGAGCCACCACCTGCGAAGTGATTGAATCGACCGATCTTGTCGGGGGTTGCCGTTTCGTCCGTGGTAGGTGCCCCGAACGCCCGGTGGTGCAGCCCGTCCTCCGTGATGTACTTGCCGTATATATGGCCTTCCATATGCTTCACGCCGATCGTCGCGGTCCAGGTCAGGCGCCCGTTCCGATAGTCGCGGTATCGGATCGTGCCCTCGGTCTTCTCATCCGCCACAGGGTCGCCGATCCGAACGCGCACGTCGTTGTCGTTCAGCCAGCGGCGCTGGATGGCCGAAGTGCTCGGATTTCCGCCATGGACCCGCCAAAGCCGGTCGATCCCGTAGTTGGCCGGCGCGTCGAACACATGCGTACCGCTGCCGTTGGCGGCCCACAACCGGCCGTTGTGGTGACGGAGGAATCTTCCAGGTGCGCCCTTGGCCTCCAAGGTCACACCACCAGGCTCAGTGCGACTACACCAAGTCGCGTCGGTGCGGAACCGCTCCGTACCATCGCTGGGCACGATGAGTATCTTGAAGTCGAGCTGTCGCAGGTAACTACCCGGCTTAGTGACCGACTCGAAGGAATGACATCCGAAGTCCGCCAAACCTGGAACGACCTTCCAGGTCGCGTCGGCACCTTCGCCCGGCTGCGGCGCGGGGTTCCCGAAGGCGATCAAAGCCTGGCCCCCCTGCGGGCCACGCACGTACGCCCCCCTGACGCCCTCTGTGTCGGCCTGCAGCGCCTGGTGCAGGACCGAGTCCTCGTACTGTCCGATACGCAGGAACCGGTCGACCACCTGGTGGTCCCCGGCCAACGCGTTGCCCGCCGCCCACGCGAGCATGGGGTGAACGCCGCTGTTCTCGGCTCTGACCTTGAGCTCCTGCAGACGCTTGCGGTCGGCCTCGGTCTTCCTCTGGAGTGCAATCTCGAGGTCACGTTTGTTGGCGGCATAGATACCGGTGTCGATATACGTCTTCCAGTCCGCGGGATTGCTGCTGCGCAGAGCGCGCTCGGCCGCGACGGCGACTTCCGACCCGGCGACCGCTCGGTTCCAGATCTCCCGGACGAAGTTGTCATTCGAAAGTACGAGCAGGCCTTCCGTCGCGACTATCCCGAGCACGGCGGCCGCGTTGGCCTTCGCGTTCCGAGCCGCCAATCGCGCCTTCTCGGCTTCAGTGGCTTCCTTGTCCGCGTCGATCGCGTCCTGCTGGTCCTGTGCGTGAGCCGTCCCGATACCGGTGAGCAAGAACTCCTTCTGCGCTGCCTCGTCGGCGCCGAACGCCGTCAGCGCGGCAGCCTTCACCTTGGGACCGGTCGCCCGCTGCCACAGGGCGAAAACAAAGTCTTTGTAGCTCTGGACGAGGACCTCAGGTTCGGCGACGACCCCGATCGTTGCCGCCGCACGCTGCTTCAGCTCACGGGCCTGACGCGCCACCTCGGCGTCCTGGATCTCTTTGGTGTCGTCACGCCTCTTCGCCTCGTGGATCCCGGTCTTGATCCACTGCGTGCACTCGAGTTCCGTCCCCGCGAACGCCAGCTCGGCCGACGCGCGCACCTCCGCACCAGCCGCCTTGCGCCAGAGCGCGATGACGAAGTTACGATCATTGAGGATGAGCAGGTCGTCCCCGGCGACGATCCCCAGCACCGCCGCCGCTCGGACCTTGTCCTCCAACGTCGACTCCGGCGCCGCCGCGGCCGCGGCAGTCGCCTGTGGCGGGGATTCCGCCACCGTGGCCGCCGTAGCCGGGACAGCAGTCAGGCTCGCCAGCACGGCGCCCGCGGCGAGGGCCGCCAGCGCGTTCGTAAATACGTCAGATCTCTTTCTCATCATTCCCTCGTTCGTTGAAACCTCGGATGAGTCATTCTCACTACGCGCGCACGGGCGGCAGAAATTCTTCGATCCAAGGCCCGAAAATATCGACACACGCCCGTCGTAATTCCAGGGAAAACCTGTCGATCTCCGCATCCACGTCGCCCGCACTCAAGGATGCCCCGTACACGCTCTTTCCAGCACCGTCTTCCACGAGGCGCCAAGCCGAATCGAGATGAACAATTCTGACCCGCCAGCGATCCTCCAAGGACAGTGAATCGAACTCGAAATCCTTCCGCCTCGATCCAGGCACCTTTTTCCACACCCACAACGCGACCGCGAGCTCCACCACCGGGAAGGACGCTTCCCGCCAGAACTCTCGATCATCGTCGATAATGGTCAAATCAGCCTCGACGTCGACGAAGACGTGCGCCTCGCTGCACCCCTTCAGCTCCGGTGCCCCTAGCCCGGCGTACTCGAACCTCACTGGACCACTCCTCACTACGCCGGCGGAATAGAGTGCACAGGATACGCGGTGATTACGTTACCGTCCTTGCCGACCACCATTTTGATGATCGAGCGTCCATTTTCTCCGATCTCTCTCCCCATGTCCGCAAACGCCAGGAAGCGATCGTCCTTTTGCTTCCGGAATACTATTCCCGACTTATTGAGCCCCTCCACGACAAGAGCTCTTGCTTCGTCAACGGTGCCGACATTGAACTTGACGAAGTTGCGCGTATCGTTGATCAGATGCTTGTCCTTGATAAAGATCTTCTGCGGCTCTTTGGCAGCGGCCTCGGCGATTTCCGCCGCCCGCTCGACCAGTTCTTCACAGGCGCTGCTGTTGTGAGCCAGCAGTGATGTGCCGCCCGAGAAGACATAGAAGGTGTGGACCTCGTCCACCGTGAGGTTGTAGACCTCGAGCACTTCGGTCCACGCGCGGGTGGAAGAAACTCGGTGCACCCCGCCGGTCGCGTCGCGCAGTGTCTCACCGGGGGTCAGGTCACCGGCGTTGATCCATTGACCGCGCCCCGGGGCCCAGAACGGATGCCGATCCGTCGCGACGACCCGGTCCGTCGACCCGTCGATCCCGATCTCCACGAGGTCTTTCACCCCGCGGCCGACGATCACGTCGGTGACCGTATGCGGCTCCGTGCGCACACTCTTGGTGTCGGTCGCGACAACGGAGTCCCCGATGACGACCGATCTGATGGGCTTCCGAGAGCCGTCGGCCAACAGCACCTGGGTTTCCGGTGCGAAACTGTTGGGCTTCCCGGTCAGGCAAGCCTTCACCGCGTTGAGGGTCACCTGGGCCGCACCGACAGCCTTCACGCCGGCGGACGAGGCGGTGAGAAATCTGTCCAGCGAAATTCCCACCCGGACCATGGCAGCGCCGAGCTGGGGAAGTTTCACGATAAGCGCCGCCAGAGAGGCCGCGTTGATGAAGGTCCACAGGCAGGCCGCGATGTCGCCTTCGCCGAAGCACTTCTTGGCGTCGTTGACCCCGATTATCTCCAGAAGGACGTCAGCACCGTTCTCCTTCAAGAACTGGAGAATCGTCTTGTTCGCATCGCCTCGCGCCTGCTCGTACTGAGCGAGACAGTCGGCGTTGCCTTCGCACAGATCGTCGAGCGTCTCTGCTTCTTCCGATGTGAGCCCCGGAAGACCGGCCTCGACGTTGCCCGCCTTCTCCGCCCGCTGTGCGTTCTCGCGCTGCCGCTGGGCTTCTTCCGCCCGGTCCGCCGCCTTCCCCGCTTCGATGGCGCTCGCCAGTGCGTTCCGCGCCGCTTCCGCCGCGTTGTCGGCGTGGGTCTGAGCACTTTGGGCCGCTTTCTCGGCGGTTTCCGCGTCGGCCTCGGCCCGGCCTGCCGCGTCCCGAGCGGCGGCCGCGTCGGTCTCGGCCCGGCTTGCCGCGGCGCGGGCCGCGGTGGCGTCCCGTTCGGCCGCAACGGCGTTGCGACCGGCGATCGCGGCGTCGTTGTTCGCCGCGTTCGCGGCGGCACGCGCCTTTCGCGCGTCTTCGCGCGCCTGAGCGTCCGCGTCGTTGGCCCTGGCGGCGGCTGTCCGGGCCGCGGCCCCGTCCGCCGCCGCGTCCGCTGCGGCTTGCTGTGCCTCCGCAGCCGACTTCGCGGCCGCGGCCGAGGATCTCGCGGCCGCGGCGGCGGCGTCGAACGCGGGCTTGACTTCACCCGCCGCGCGATCGGCCGCTTCCTGCGCCAGCCTCGCCGCGGTGAGCGCTTCCGTCGCCCGCTGCTGTGCCACCGCGGCTTGTTCGGCGCCGACGGCCTTCGCCTGATTGGCCACGAGAATGACGAAGTCGGCGTCGAGGTCCGCCCCGCTGAAGGGGGCGGCGACGGTGATCGCCGTATTCGCCGGATCGGTGATCGCCTTCGAGGAAGACCGGGCCGCTGTCGCAGCCTGGACCGCCAGGCCCGCTTGGGTCGCGGCGGAAACCGATTCCGCCGCCGCGGCATCCGCTTCCGCCTTGGTGCGCTGCGCCGACCACAGGGCGTTCATGGCCTCGGAGGCGGCCTGCTGAGCGAGCGCTTGCGCCGCACGGGCGGCCTCGGCCGCCTTCGTCTCGTTGAACGTCGCGTCGGACGCGGCCGCGTTGGCCTGCATCACGGCCAGGTGGGTGGCCGCGGCCTCCGCTTCCGCCTTGTTCGCGGCCGCGTTCGCCCTGGCGGCGGCCGCCGCCGCTTGCTGGGCGGCCGCGCGGGCACGTGCGGCGTGCCTGGTGGCCTCCGTCGCGGCCGCCCGTGCCCCGGCGGCGGCGCCGGTCGCCACGTTCGCCGAGTTACGAGCCGCACCCGCGGCTCCCCTGGCCGTGTTCGCGTCGAGACGAGCCTGGTTCGCGGCGTTCTGGGCCGTGTCCGCGTGAGGCCCGCCACGCGCCGCCGCGGCGGTGGCATCGAGCGCGGCCGCACGGGCGTCGGCGGCTCGCTGATCCCGTTCAGCCGCGTAGGCCTTGTCCCTTGATTCCGCGGCCAGGCTTTCTTCGGTCTTCGCGTTGGTTTCCGCGGTCGCGGCGAGGCCGTCGGCCGCCACGGCTCCGCGGCGTGCTTCCGCGGCGATCCCGGCCTGGCGATCCGCCTCACGGCGGGCGCCCTTGGCGACAGCGGCCTGCTGCTCCGCTCTGCCGCGAGCGCTCGCGGCCGCCGCCCGCTCCCGTTCGGCGACGGCGCGGGCGGCCGCGGCGTTGGCGGCCTCGCGTTCGGCGGTGATCCGCGCGTTGCGAGTCCGTTCCGCCGCCTGCCATGCCCGTGCCTCCGCGGCTTCGGCAGCGTGACGAGCCGTCTTGGTCCGGAGCGCGGCGTCCTTCGCGGCTTCTGCCTGGACCCGGGCGGCTTCCGCGATCTGCGCGGCCGTCCGGGCGTGCTCCTCGGCGTGCAGACGCCACTTCTTCGCTTCTTCCGCGTGGCGCTCGGTCTTCTCCTGCGCGTCCCGTGCTTGATCGGTGAACGCCGTGGCGTCGATGGCGTGCTGGGCCGTCTCCGAAGCGGAGACGGCGGCGCGGGCGGCGTCGGCCATGGCGGACGCCATCTGCGCCCACTGAACCCCGTAGGTGAGCCCGGTATCGACCAGGACGGCCGCCTGGACCTGCGCGGACGCGGAGGCCGCCTGCGCGTCGGTCGCGGCTCGACGCGCATAACCGAGCTGCCGTGCCACTTCGGCCTTGACCTCGTCGAACGCGTTCGGCGGATGCTGCCCGCCCGCCGCGTTGGCGGCAAGGATCTGCGCGGCCCGACGGGCCTGAGTACCGGCCGAGATCAACGCGTTAGAGGACTCCTCCAGTGCGCGGACCCCGTTACCGTGCGCCTCGAGGAGAAGCCGTCGCGCCTGCGCCGCCCGTGCCGCCTTTCGCGCCAGCTCCGACAGCTCTTCCGCGGCCTTTTCCCTGGCTTCCTGATCCCTCAGGAACTGCTCGCGTACCTCGGCGTCGGCCTTCGCCGCGACCAGATAGCCGGTCTTGAAGAATTCGGTCACCTCGGCGTCGCCCGCGTCCAGCGCGGTCTGGGCGGCTCGTTTGACCTCGGGACCCGCCACCGCGAGCAGGGCTTGCAGCTTCGCGCGGTTCGCCGCGGCCGCGTCCTGCGCGCTCTGCGTGGCCTGGTCGTCCCGTTGGCGGGCGACGTCCCCGCCGTACGCCAGGAACAATTTGCGGTCGGAATCGGAGCCGGCGAGGACCCGCTCGACCTCGGCGTTGAAGTAGGGGCCGCCGGTACCGCGCAGGGCCTGGACCGCCGCCAGGTCCTTCCGGGCTTCCGTCGCCTTGCGGTCGGCCGCGCGGGCCTTGGCCGCCGGAAGGCCCCTGTCGAGGAACTCCATGATCGCCGCGGTGCCCCCGGCGCTCAGAGCGGCGGTCGCGGCATCGCGGACTTCCTGGTCCTCGGCGAGTTCCGCGTTGTCGACCACGATCTGACGGAGGCGGGGATCGCCCCAATCGGGAACGCCTGCACCGCCGTCCCACTCCCGATAGGGATCCGCGGGCATCGGCCGTGACTCGGTGTTCACCGGCGGCGGTTCGGCCGTCTGCCCGGCGGGTGGCGCACCCACCGCAACACTGGGTTGGACGAGACCTGCGAAAACGGCGAGTACCAAGAACGTGATCAAGAATCTTCGCGCGCGCGCCAAAACGGCCCCCTCAAGGTGGATTCGGGATCAAGCAGAGTGGAGATTTCAGGGTGGTTCAGGCTTGGGTGCGAACCCGCTGTTCACCGTCGCGCGCCTGTTGCAACAAGTCGTTCCAGTACCGCGCCTGCTGCGCGGCCGCGGTCCGCTCGGAGTCCCACGACGTCTGGCCCGCTGCGGCAGGCGAGACGATCGCGGCCCAGTTCGGCCCGGACGCGGCGACCCCCGCCGCGTAGACCGCCGCCCAGTTGGCGGCCTGCTGCTCGGCGTGTCGCTGCGCGTCGCCCCAATAGGAACGGGCCGGCGTCGTCTGCTCACCCACGGCCTGCCAAGCGCGGACGGCGGCGGCCTTGGCCTGCTCGGCCATCTCGTCCGATGCCTCGCGCGCGGCCTTCTCCGCGGCCGCCGCTTCCTCGACGAGCCGGTTGAGCGCCGCGCGCCACCGCATGTCGTTGTCCGCGCCGAGCTGCCGGTGCGTCTCGAGGTCGAGTCGCGCACCGAACGCCCATCCCGCCGCGAAGAAGTCGACGAGATCACCATCGCTCGCACCGACCCGTGTCGCGTACGCGGCGCTGACCCGCACCTGCGCCCCCGGGTCGTTCACAGCCAGATTGCGCACGAAGGCCCGGTCGGCCTCGACCAACGCCCGCGTCTGCTCACCCTGAGCGTCCCGTGCGGCGGTGTCGCGCAGCTTCGCGGCTTCGAACCCGCCATTGGCGAAGCGCTCCCGATCCGCTTCGTCCCGGCTGTTCACCGCATACGAGGCGGCCTTGTGCACCTCTGGCGCGAACTCGGCGGTGAACGCCGCCAGCACACGCTTCGCGAAGTCCATGTTGCGGGCTTTTCGTTCAGAGGAAAGCTTTACAGCGTAGTCGTAGCCACTTTCGACGAACTGCGCGATGGCTGCGTCCGGAGCACTGGACAGAAGCGCCTGCCAAGCGGCGATGCGAACGGGAGACCGCGGATCCGACTTCGCCAGGTACTGCACCCAGATCCGGTCGCCCGCCGCCGAAGCGACGGCGGTGATGGGACTCGCCCACATCGCCAGTACCGCGACGATCAGCGAACAGAGCACACGCTTCACGGCGATCTTTCCCATCTGCGATCCCTTCTCCCCCATGACAACGGCACTTCGAGGGGCCGACTATATGACACTCGCGCCGCTTTCCGAGGCGGAAGTGATCACAAAATTTCCCGATCCGAACAATGTAACGGAACAATCGAACAGAACGATCACGCGTGCCGGTCAGGCTTTCGCAGCAGCACATTTACTCCATATGGAGCCAAGAATAAGAACCATATCACTATCACAAACTTCCGATACAGCATCGATCATCGCAATATAGCCAGTGAACGCATGATCAAGGGTTTATGGAACGGCCGCAGAAACGCATCGCGATGAACCGAGCGCCGCGAAGCTTGCAAGCAGGGCAGCCACCACGAACGGTCGACGCGGAGTCGGCACGCAGCCAGTCCAGCCGGTCACGCTGCCCCAGCGCTCCTACGTGAGAACCGTTCTGCGTCGGCGGCGACAAGGCGCCAGCGACAAAGCAGTGAGATCGCCGCCGTGGCGTCGCCGCCCTGGAGCCGAACCTAACGTCTCACGAAGGGTTCCGCCGTTTCGCTTGTCCCCGAGCATTACCCGCCAGGTAATCGACGGCGCCCACCTTCCGGCGGCACAATCGGACTCGTCCATGAAAACCTCGCCAACAAAGGAGAACAGCATGGCTTCCCCCGCCGTCACCGTCGAAGCGGTCACCGTTCCGCCCACCCTCCTGCGGCGGGCACTCCTCCTGGACGCGATCACCACGAGCGGAAACGGGCTCCTGTATCTGCTCGCATCAGGACCGATCTCCGAGCTTCTCGGCGTGAGAAGCGCCCCCTTGCTCGCTGTCGGAGCATTCCTCACGACATACGGAATCGTGGTAGCTGTCACGGCGAAGCCCGCACGACCCGCCGCGTGGGCGACCAGGATGGTGATCGGCACGAATATCGGCTGGACACTGATCAGCGTCGTCACAGCCGCATCCGGCTGGCTCGAGACGAACCCGATCGGCATGGCCTGGACGGTGGCGCAGGGGTTCGTGGTCGCCGGCTTCGCCGCCTTGCAATGGATCGGCCTTAAGAGGACCTGAACGTCGCCATCTTCCGTCGACGCGGTAGCCGAACCAGTTGATGGGCGCCCACCATAACGGCAGTTGCGATGTGACGGATCTCGACCAACGCCTGGGCCACTGTGCCACAGGCATCAGCGTCCCCCTGCTGGTGACCCACTTCCTCGGGATATGTCGCTTCATTGGACCTCGTCGTGAACTCCGCTCGTATATGGAGGCAACTGGTGCGACCCGGCCACATGGGTCCAGTCGGACGACATCGAAACAAGGAACCACCCTGAAGCCCACGTCGCGCCGACGCTCTCCGATAAACGAAGCCCGTCCAGCTCGGTGTCACCGCATGCCGCATTCACGCAGGTAGGCGAGCCAGCAAGTGTCAGTAGACAGTGGTCGTCCTTACCAGGCCGGCAAGACGATCAGGGCGACAAGGTGAGCGCCAGTGTGTTGCCATCCGCGTCCAAGAACGAGTTGACAATGCCGGTCGCGACACCACAACCGGTGAAGGGCGGCACGCCGTAGGTTCCGATCAGAGTTCCACCTTGCTCGAACGAGAACCCCCGCCCGGTGAGTCTCGCCGAGATTACGCTCTCGCAAGTCTTGCTGTCCTTCAGAACCGGCACACCGAACGCGGAGAACTGAGTCAAGTTCAGAGCGAGAGGCACCGTGGCTGAGATGTCCGTCCCGTGTGTGCTGCCCGTGACGCGAGCCGGCCCCGGCCCCGGTGCGTGCGAACAGAGCCACACCGACATCGGTTCCCTGACTCGAACCGACACTTTCGGCATCAGCTCAGGGTTGGAGTCGCCGGCCGGCGCGGGCAGCCCTGCGGCGAGAGCAGTTCGCACATCGGCCTCGTTCGCCGCCGCCGGCAACTTTCCGAGGATCGTCTCCAGCGCTGGGATGTAACCTTGCGGAATGCCGTAACTCGGCGATGGCGGTGGCGGGGTGACCGGAACCGCGTTCGCCGGACAGGGGACCCTCCTCGGCCCTGAAGACGCCCCGTAGTAGTCGAACTCGACGTGATAGCAGACGTCGACCGCAGGAGAGGTCGGGATCGAGGTGACCTCATCAAGGTGGATTCGCCAGATCATTGCCGCCATCGGCTCCTGAGCACTGCCGTGTCCGATGTCCCTGACCTCCAGCACGCTGAAATCGCCTGACTTTCCCAGTGCCGCCTGCAACGCGGCACGAGTGAGGCCCGCGACGTCTTCCTGCCGCGGATAGATGATCGCCTCCGCCAAGGTCCGCGCCTGCTGGCCCGCTCCGGTGTCGCGAGCGAGAACGCGTTTCTCGATCGCCCCACACGAGGACAATGTCAAGGTGGTTCCGAGAACCACCACGACAAGCCGTCCGAGCCTCATGACCCCGACACTACCGTGATCGGCAGACGAATCACCTGAGTAGTTCCACTTCACTACGCGATAACGGGCATTCGCAGCCTTAAAAGTGTCACCGGAACCTTCAGCAGAGCAGAAGAACCACTGACTCGCATCTCTGCGCTGAAGCTATTCGACGTACCAGACAACTTGGACACTGTCGTCCGTCCGAGCGCGGAGCTCCGCACAAGAAGAGTGTGGAATCACGAGTCCGTTCACGCGACATACCCGCTCACGCCCGTCTAGCGTCGTCTTCCGAATGACGTAACCCTTTCGACCAAGTGATCACGCATTACACCGTAAGCGTCCCAGCCTGACACTTTCAGACTTCTGGCGCATCCGCCGGATCCACAGATATCCTCTTCCTGGGCAACTTGCAGAACCGACGGAGCAGGTACCACCGACTCGTCTTCAGGTGGCGCCTCCAGCCGCAGGAAAAGGACACACCCGGTGATGAACAAGCCACCGAAGACCATCGCTAGCAGGCGCCCGACACCGGTAGGGCCGCGCCGCTGGGCGAAAGACCGGCGCCACAGATGATGGCGGCGCAGATCGGGTAGAGCCAGAGCAGCTCAAGGTCCGAAGGCACCCACGGCCCTGACGTCCCCACCTCGCGTGGCACCACGAACCACACCAGGAGAGCGATCTGAGCCGCGCCCACGACCATCCCGATACGCGGGGACGCGGCGAGAGTCGCGCACCACACCAACACCGGAACCGTGCCGAGCCACGCGAGAGAGAAGCTCGACCAAGGAAACGTACTCACCATCAGAGCGAGCGCCACCAAGACCACCCGCCACCAATGCCTACCCCAGAAACTCATTGCTCCCCCTTAACTGCCCGCCCGCAGCGGAGTGAACCTCCAGCCGAGGACGAACTGTGGTTCCGAGTATCACGTCGGCTGTTCAGCCGACCAAAGCCGCGGAAAAGCCGGCGCAGGCACCCACAGAACCCCACGAAGAGAACTGCCGACTCCAGCTTATGCGGCCTCATCTTCCGGAGAACACCCGGCTTGAGCACGGCACCAGAGGCGTATCACCCGTCTGCAATGCCAATGCATCGCCGCGTCACCGATGCTGCATCAATCATCAAAAGCCACATCATTCGCATGGTAGCCCACTTAAGAACACACGGACGACCTGCGAATCTTGGCCCGAGGAAGTGCTCTGACCGCACAGTCGTTCGTGCGGTCAGAGCAAGCTCACCCCAAACTCTCGGCGGTACACACGCCAGGAGAAACCGAGGAGACTTCGGCGCTTTGAACAGGATCTCCCGATCTTCGCGTCCAAGTCCTCAACTCGGCATCGTAAGCCCCGATTTCACCGCCTCGAGGCGGGGAGAGGGACTTCCTCCTGTCGCAATAGACTCAGGACGCTTCGAGGCATGGCGCCCCTACCTCCTCGCAATCGCCGTTTTCCTCTTCGTTCGTTCGGTCAGTGTGACCCTCCTCGGGGCGATGGCTGAACGTCGCGACCTCTCGCTGGTCGATCGGCTCACTTCTTGGGATGCCAAGTGGTATCTGCAGATCGCCGAACACGGATACTTCGGCTTGACTGGTACAGTCGATGCGGCCGGTCGGCCATACCCGGATGCACCGATGGGTTTCTTTCCCTTGTATCCCGGCATTATCAAGGCACTGAGTCATCTCGGCCTGTCGCCTGTCGCCGCCGGTCTCGGGGTGTCGACGCTCGCGGGAATCGCCGCGTCTTGTGGGCTGTTGCTGATCGGCCGGCGCGTAGGCGATGATCGCGTAAGCTTGATTCTCGCGACGCTCTGGGCGGGCTCGCCCATGTCGATCACCCAGAGCATGGTGTACACGGAAAGTCTGTTCGTCGCCTTCGCTGTTTGGGCTCTCATCGGCGTGCTCGACCATCATTGGGTAGCTGCGGGTATCTGCACGATGCTCGCCGGCCTGGCCCGGTCGACGGCGACGATCTTGGTCGTCGTGGTCGTGGCGGCGGCCGCGATCGCGGCAGTGCGTCATCGCGCGGAGCGGTGGCCGGCAGTCGCAAGCGCGATGGTCGCACCGCTCGGCCTTCTCGGCTATTGGGGGTTCGTCGCCTCCCGGACCGGCACGCTCACCAGCTGGCAGGAGATCGAGTTCCGTGGGTGGGGCGTACGGTTCGACGGCGGTGCCGAGACCGTCGGGTACGTGCGATCCACACTCACCCGCGAGAGCATGCCCTTCGAACTCTTGGTCGTGATAGTCACGATCGGCGCGGTGGCGCTCGCGCTCCTCTCGGTGATCAACCGGGTGCCCTGGCCGTTGGCAGCATATGGATGCGGGGTCCTGATACTGGCGATCGGGACCGCGGGTTTTCCCTTCATGAGGGCACGCTTCCTTCTTCCGGCTTTCCCTTTGTTACTGCCCATCGCGGTCGGTCTCGCCAGGCGGCGCACGGCGACCGCCGTCGCCACGGCCGCGACGTTCGCACTAGCGGGGTGCTGGTACTCGGCATACTCCCTCACTGTCTGGCAGTACGCCATTTGAGCGAAATTTCGATCTCTCGTCGTTCGCCGATGGCGCCCACCCGAGTCACCCGATTGCCTTTCCTACCTGAGGACCAAATGAAGCGTTCCGTTGCGTGGTTCTGCACGCTCGTAGCCGTCGGCGCGGCCATAGTGATGATCACTCTCCCTCAACGCGAGGCACCGTTGTGCCCGACGGGGTGGGTATGCCTTCAGCACAGTACAGCCGACGGCGACAGCGTCCTGAGACTCAACTCGGAGAACTGGGTCAACTTCCAGGACACAGCGAGACCAGGAGTCTTGTTGATAAACAACCAAGAGCCCGGAGACGACGCTTGTGTCGCCGACGGTTCCCATGGGGCGGGCAGGATCTTCTGTGTCCAGAGCCAGGAAGCGCGTACCATTCCCGACCTGATCGCGAAGTCCGCGCGAGGCTAGTGCCGTATCAAGCAACGTTGGATAGGTAATCGGGTCGGCGGATCTTGGAGTTGACGGCGAGGTGGCGTTTGGGGTGGCAGTGGCGGTTGTGCCAGCGGAGGTAGCCGGCGATGGCGACTTCCTGGGCGGTGTGGCTGGGGTAGTCGCTGCCGTCGAGGGTGAAGTAGCGGACCGCGGTGAACTCGCACTCGATCCAGTTCAGCCAGGACGCGTTGGTGGGTGTGAAAACCAGCTCGATCCCGTTGGCCGTGCACCAGTCCTGGACCTCACCTTTGCCATGTGGTCCGTAGTTGTCGCAGATCAGGTAGAGCTTCCCGGCGGGGAAGCGGCGGCGGAACTGCTTGCAGAAGTCGAGGAACTGCGGCCAGCGTTTGCGGTCGCGCGCAGGCGAGCCGGTCTGTCTCGGTGGAACCAGCCACGGCCGGGACGAGGCTGGTCGGTGAGATACCCGAACCATCGCTCGACCTGGCTGATCCAGCTCGATCCGGTCGGGGTGAAATGGATGTGGATCCGGGGGGGGCGGCCAGGGGCTACGGCCACGCCCTGCTTGAACGATCGGTACTCGAGAACGACCGCGGAAGGTTCCTGTCCAAGAACCTCGCGGGCTACGTCGTACCGGTCAACGCGGACATCGGGCACATCGACGTGTCCTTCATCGAGGATGATGACCGCCGCACGAGCGCACTGGGCGCCAAGGGCAACGGGGAGATCGGAGCGAACGGTGTCGCGCCCGCCATCGCCAACACCGTGTTTCACGCCACCGGGCGTCGCGTCCGTGATCTCCCAGATCCGTGACCTGCTCTGATGAAGTGCCTCGAAGCACAGGGACGGGACACCACTCCAGTTGAAGAGGCACACGGCATGGGCATCGGGCTCGAGGACGGTCGCTCGGGAGAGTCGTCCGTTCCCGGCCCGATGCCCACAACGCATGGCCACAAGCCTTGGACCAGAGGAACCATCCCGGTGTCTCCTTGGCTGTGACGCTCTGCGCTGGTGGTCGTGACGCTACCTTCGCGCCACTGTTCGCCTACCTCACGGACATTTCAAGGAGAATCGATGGCTTACACCTACCGGCTCACCGCGCTCGCGCTGCTGCTGTCAGCCGCCGCCTGTAGTGCGGAGCCAACGGCTCCGGTACCGGGCCGGTCGGAAGCCCCGCCGGCGGCACCCGCACCGCTGTCCGGATCGGATCGAGCCGCCGCCCCTGGGATCACACAGAAGTTCACCGACGCCGCCAACAAGGGAGATTCTCCAGGCGTGGCAGCGACTTTCGCCGAGCAAGCGAGATTCGACAGCGTAGGCCGGATCTTTCCTTCACGCGAGGCCATCATGAGCCGGTTCATCGATCCGGAAGTCATCGGAGTGGGCGGCCGATACGAGATCACCGGTGCCCGATGGGCCGGAGACCGGTATGTCGTCGACTACCGATTCACGACACGGTCCGGCGGCGAGGAGATCTTCTACTACGCGTTCCTGGTCCGCGATGGTCTCATCCGGGACGTCCTCGGCCGGTACCGCTGATCCCTTCGCCACGAGGACTGACCGACGAGACGCACGAGTCCGTCGATCAGTCCTCGGCACGGCGAGCAAGACAGCCACGAGATGTCCGAGTTGGGAGGCGCACGCTCTCTCAACAGCATGCTGATGCAGACTTGGTAGCGTGGTCCTCACGGTGCCGACAAACCGGGAGCCGGCCGACCGCGACATCCCCATCTCCGTCCAGCCTCCTCGCGCGGGCCCTTCGAGAGATTACGGATGTTGTCCGAGCAGCTCAGGTCATGCGATCTTTACCGCGACCGAATCTCGTTGCCCCAGTGCCTTACCGCGCTCCGCCGGAGATGATTGATCATCCTCGGCATGCAGGCAGACCACACAAGTACATTTGATCTCGCGCCCTACATTCCCGCAGGCGTCCACCACACCGACAACGCCGATAGTGTTCGCTACGGTCGTTCCCTGCCGCACGTGAGCCGGGTGGCAGAGCTGTTGCTCGAAGGGACAACCGCTTCCGGTGAGCATGATCTGGTCCGGCCACTGCGCGTTGGTGATCTCCCCGTGCAGCCGAGCAGGGTTGGTGTCGTTGTTCCGCCACAACTTGATGTGCCGTCCGTGAAACTCGACCTCTTGCACCAAGGTGAACCCCGTGACGGATGCCGCATTGACCGCTGGGGCAGTCCAGGTTGACGCGAGTGTCATGCACACAGCACCTATGCCAACGATGACACTTTTTCCTTTTGCCATGATTCGCACCTAGCTCGAACCTTTCGTTCATAAAAATAGGAAAAGTGAGTCGAGCAGCCGGAAAGTCATGCTGGATTCGACAGTTTAATCGTCGACCAATTGCGCCGGAAATGCCATACTCCAGCAATGCGAATATCTCCGTCGGGACACCTTGATGTTTATCGGCCGCTTTCCGGCACAATTACCCGGATCGTGATGCACACGCACAGTCATGAACGACCGGGGGAGGGCTCAGCCCGGCCATGCGTGGCCAACCGAGCGCCCGCCCGCCGCCCAAGAGCACTTATCGTCAAAGCCACCAACCGCGGTCGTTTGCCTAGTGCCTGTACACGTGCACGCGGCCGACATTGTCGTTGATCGCGCTGCCGAAGTACCTTGGACTGATCGAAAAGCTCGCCGATTTGCGAAGAGAGGTGTCATGCACGGTGACTCGGTCGCAGTCAGGGTGCATCAGTTCGATGGAACTGAGATTGGCTCGCCAGTAGTTGGCGGGGTCGTAGGTGTAGCCCTCTCCGTCGCAGGGACCAGCACCTCCCCAGACCTGAAGGTTTTGCCCCTTGAAGTCGGTGTCGCTCCACCACTGCATCAGCAGGACGTCCGCGGTCACCCGCTCGGCGTTCAGCCTGGCCTTCACGTCCGGTTGACGCAGGTACGCCGCTTTGTCGAAGGCAGTCGGTGAACAGTGCTCGTGCGCGACCCTGGAGCTCTGGCCAGGGCCGACCTTTCCGAGTACGACCACGCAATGTTCCTTGCCGCTGGCCGGCGCCGACGGGGTCGTTGGCGACGCGATCGCAGTCGATTGAGCCATGGGCAATCCGATGAAGACGGCCATGGATACGATCAATGGACGGGCTCTCTTTGTCTTCGACAAAAGCAAGTGTCTTCATCCTTTCAGATACGTGAGTATTACGCCCTCTGGCCGACCTTGCCGACGATGCGAATCAGCATCGATCCACGAATCCGGCGACAGGGAATTTCTGCCGAATGTAAAAATTTCGCCAGGTGAAGTACGGTTATGATCATGCTGCAACCGTCAGGTTCCGACAAATGCGAAGATCGACGTGTTCGATGACCACTCGTATATGAGTGCGTGACACTGGTGGTCATCTTGGGCGTCCACCGCGGCGCCGATGTGACACCGGAGCGGAACGGCTTCCGCATGCGGCCCTGGGGTCGACAAACCGCGCCAGACCGCTTGGCCGCCGTTTCGATCCGAACCCGGCCTCCAGGTGAGCAGCTCCTCCGGAAGGATGGAACGCCGGAGTACCAGCAGGCCCATGATCGCCTCCCAGTGAACACACTTCGGATAATCGGCACGATGGCCGCAGCGAGCGGAAATGCCGGATGAAGCCAGCGGCAAGCTCGCCGGAATGGCGTTATCGCCACAAAAATGCTGCGACACGTCCTGGCTTCACTTGCCAGACCCTTTCACTCCGACAGGTTGGAACTCGCTATTGCCGAGAAAACTAACGAACTTGCTTCTCACCACGCTTGCCGCGGCCACCATCGCGGCCGTGAACGCCCCGACTGCCTCCGCCGCGACGTACACGCCCTTGAAGACCGCTTCGCAGGGGCCCCTGATCACTCGCCCGCTGATCAACGACCAGACCCGGGAGTTCCACGCGGAAGGGCGGAATCTGCGATCGGGCGACCACGTCGGTCATCCGTCTATCACAGCCACCGCGAATCCGGCGGAACCGAGCCTCCTACCCCGCCGCTCCGGAAGAGCGACACCAAGTTCAGCGCTTGCGCCGGGAACCCGGCCGACAGTACCCGGTTCATCTGCATGGACTACCACCTTCACCGGAGCTGATCACGATCGGTTCCCGGGTACGTATATTCGCCCAGTGAACGACCCAACTCCCAGGAAAGATCCGCCTGCGACGGGGACCCACACCTCGCGGGCGGATCTTCTCATGCAGAACTCCGAAGGGGATTAGTCACATACAAGCGAAGCCACAGCGCCACGTCAGAGAAGATCCGCCCTTGAGGTTCCACTCTCGATCCGCTGCCCGACGTCCCACTTCTCCACGAGCAAGCCAGCCTCGATCCGCCAGATGTCGACCGACACCGCCTCGAGCTCATCATTTCCGAGACGAATGACGGAGTAGGTCCAGACGAAATCGAACTCGGCGACCATGGCCTTGACCTGAATCGAGAAGTCCGGAAACCGGTCTGCGACCTGCTCTCGGAGGCTGGTGATCGTCCGCAGGGGCCGACCCCCGCACCGGGATGATGGTTGATGAAGCGCTCCGACAACAGCTCGGCCGCCTGATCGAATTCCTTCCTGTTGTAAAACGCTTCACAGAATCTTCTCACCAGGTCCTTATTGACAGATAGACGACCTGAAAGATCGCTGATATTCACGACTCCCACCTCTCGGTCGAGATACTCGAACTCAGGTCATCAACTAACGCCAGTTCGGACCCTCCTCAGACCTGAGGCTATCGTCGAGAACCCTCGAAAGCCGCCCTCGGCATGAGTTCCACCACACTCCAATTCGGATGGAATCATAGACAAATGTTTATCAAACCAGTGCCTACACAGCGCATGGTGCTGCTGATCGAGCAGGCGGACGGCTGACTCGGCCGCGACAAGAAGCCGCACTGAAATTTCCTCCGAGTACCTTCGCGTGAGTCCCACGTATTGAACAATGCCCGGTCAAGGCTGCATGCCTGAGACCAGTCTGGGATTCACGAACGCCACCCTACTAGTGAAGGCAGGCTTGAATGACGCACTTGTCAAGCGTCAGACGACTCACGATCGCCGGCGTGCTTCTCGCGCTCGCACCAGGAGCCCTCGGTTCACCGGCTGAGGCGAGTACGCCACAAGGTTCCGCAGGTAGTACGCAGAGCAACCCCAGCCTCAGCCTCGACCGGATCGACCAGCGGGACCTTCCCTTGTCCCGCAGCTACAGCTGGACCACGAAAGCCGAGAACGTACACGTCTATGTCGTCGATACGGCCATCCACGGGACCCATGTCGACTTCGAAGGCCGGGTGACGGAAGGCGTCGACCTGGTCGGCGGGCCAAGGAACTCCGACGTGTGCTTCTTCAGCGGAACAGCGACGGCGAGCCTGGTCGGCGGCGCCAAGTACGGTGCGGCGAAGGGCGTCCAGCTCAAGAGTGTCCGCGTGCGCGACTGCTGGCAGGAGACAACCCCGGCACGGGTCGTAGCCGGAATCAACTGGGTGACCGCCCACGCCCAGCGCCCGGCCGTCGCCGTGCTGCCCTTCGTGCTCGCCCCGAACAACGCCGTCGACGAAGCCATCCGCAAATCCGTCAAGTCCGGCGTCAGCTGGGTCACCAGCGCCAGCGGAGCGAAGCACGCCTCCGAAGACGCGTGCTCGGTCTCCCCGGCGCGGGTTTCCGAGGCCATCACCGCGACCCCACTGGACGTCGCCTTGTCCTCCACCACAGGCGACGTCCTCAGGGGCGATGCGCGACGTGGACCCTGTGTCGACGTAGCGGCACCTTCCTCAGGTCCCACCGCGATGGGTCCCGGCAACGGCCAGAACCTTTGGGATCGCGGCGGAAGCGATAGCGCCTATACGGCCGGCGCCGCGGCACTGCTCCTCGGCGAGCACCCCACCTGGACCCCCACGCAAGTTCACCAAGAACTCGTCAGGAAGTCGACGAAGGACAAACTGAACCCGGGAACCATCGGCGCCACACCCAATCGCATCCTCTACACCGGTGCGGCGTAACGAACTCTGGCGAGTGGCCGCGCCGATCCATCTCGGTGCGGCCCTTCGTTCGGCGCGGCCTGCCCTGAAGACCCGATAGGGAGGCCTGACGCTACTTCCCTGGATGAAGCACCGATGAAGCCGGACCGAATGCCGGATAGACCAGAATGCCGGTTCATCGACCCTTCTGGTCGATGTTGTGTCTTCTTCCTACCACAATCAAGGATCACTGAAATGCTCAAGAAAGTAGCCACCGTGCTGCTTGCCACTCTGTCCGCGGCCTCCATCGCCGCCGTCAACGCCCCCAGTGCGTCGGCGGCCACGTACACCGAACTGAAGTTCGCCTCCAAGCTCCTGACGAGCGCTCACCTGTGGCTCAACGACCAGACCCGAGCGATCCACGCCGAAGGGCGAGGCCTCCGGCCTGGCTGGATCGTTCGCCTGGACATCGGCGAGGGATATCCCGGGCGCAAGAGCATCACCGCCACCGCGACGCGGGCCACCGCCAGCCTCAGCACCCGGCCGCATCGCGAGAACTACACCTCGTACAGCGCCTGTGCGGGAGACCCCGTACTGAACGGGCCGTTCGTCTGCACGCGTTTTCACTATCACCGGACCTGATTTGTGCCATCCGAGCGGGTCCGGCCGGAGGAAGCGCAGCTTCGCTGCCTGAACATGACGAACCTGCTCACAGAATAGAGAACGGTCCGCTGTGTCACGCTCACGCGTGACACAGCGGACCGTCAAAACTGAAGGCCGGCCTTGAGCGGAGCTATTCAGCCGACGATCTGGGTGGTGCCGAGCAGCGTGTCCTGGGTTGGCGGCGCGAGTACGAGGTTGAGGTCGAACTCCCCCAGGTCGCTGTCGGTCACGATGTGCGAGGTGGCCTTCGGTTCCACATTGACCTTCGTCTCCCCAGTGGGAACGCCGCGGGGGACAGTGAACTTGAGCCCGCCCTTGGCCTGGAAGGTCAAGGGGCCCTGGGCCGGCACCGGGGTGTCGGGGATCGGGAGCCGGACGGCGAGCGGAACGCTCAGCCCGTTGCTCACCGTGATCCGCGCGGCAGACCTGATCTCACCGGAGATCTTCGTGGCGCCGACCAGGCGCAAGCCGTCCGCCGCGGCGTCTCCACCGTTCACATCGAGCGTGAACGGGACATCGAGTGGTCCGCCGAGCGTGACGTTCGCGGGGATGTCGACGTGGACGACCACCTTCACCGTCTGGATGCCGATGATGGGGAACTCGCCCTCGAAGGTCAGTTCCTTGTCCGCGGCCGCGGCCGTCCCCGCGGTGAGGACGCTCGCCGCCACCACGGCGGTCGCCGTGACGGCAGCGGCTTTCACCGCGCCGCGTGCGCTGTCTCTCAAGGCTTTCACAGACATTCCAATACCCCTTCTTCGTGGATGATTCCTTTGTCGGGTAACCGGTTCAGCGGGCACCGAGGACCGGCTCGGACTCCACCAGGCCGACGTCGTCGGGCGCGCGATTCTCCTTGAACACCCGTTCACGCTGCCTGGCCCTCAGTTCGAGGTGCGCCAGCGCGGGCGGCGTGTAGCCAAACCGTTCACGAGCTTGAGCGGGAGTGAGTGTTTCTTCCGTGGCGGGCGCGATGCCGAGCAGCACCGGCGCCACGATCGGCAAGGTCGATGGTGACAGCAGGCGCAGGGCGGCCAGCTGGAGCCAGCTGCTCATGCGGATGAACCGGAACGACAGCCGCATGACCGGTACCACCAACGCGTCCAGCAGCCGGCTCTGCCGGATCCCCGCCAGATCCCGCATCCAATGCGGCATCGACGCGATGGTCGCGACGCGCAGAGTACGGGTGATGACCAAGACGGCGGGCCAGTACGCCGGCGGCATCGGGGGCAACATCACCTCGGCGTGCAGGAGGTGATCCATGGTCGAACGCGCGACGGGTGAGCCGACCAACTGGGGACGCATGCGTTCGAAGTAGGCGCGGACGCCTTCACGGTCGCGGGGGACCTCTGCCGGGTCGCAGGTCTGAAGTTCGGCCGCCGTGGCGCAATCCGCCCAGTAACGAGCCTCTTCCTCAGCACTGAGCCTGCCCGGCCCGTACTTCTCGTAGGCATAGAGGATCGAGTGCCATGCCGTCAGATGGATCCACAATTGTGACGCTGGATCGTTGGCGTCGTAACGCTTTCCAGTGACCGGGTCGACACCCACCCCCGTCGAATGGACCTTCACCAAGATGTCCGACGCCTTCATGGTGACGCGGGTACCGGCGAAGGCGACCATCGCGAAATAGCGCAGGGTTCGGTCATAGCGCGTATGCGAGCGGGTCCTCAGGGCTTTGGTTTTGTCGACGGCGGCGACCAGCGCCGGGTCAAGCTCCTCGACGACGACAGCGCGCTGGAAGCCCACGGTGAGCGAAGTCGGGTAGGTCCACACCTTCCAGGTCACCGACCCCGGACCGAAGAAGCCCCTGTCGTCATGAGGCGTGATCTTCGACCGGATGCCCCGTGCGAGTTCCCACGCCGATGCCTCCGACGGCGGTTGGCCTGGCTTGCCGGTGGTCACCGCGGTCAGCACCGGACGCACGACACGGGCCAAACCCAGCAGAACCAGCCCGAAGAAGCCGGTGCCGAGCAGCAAGACCATGGCCGAGACGACGATCAACGCCCCCGGCGACCCCCACCGCAGGTCACCCGCGTAACGCAGGACTCCCCCCAGGGCCAGCAGGCCGAAGACGACCAGCGCCGCGAGCCCTACCGCCGCCTGCCGGAGATCACCGACGACCGCGGCGTACACGATCAGCAGCCCCAAGGTGATCGACCAAACCGACAGTTCGCGCAGATCGAACGCGCTCACCGGCCACGGCCACCACGCCACGTAGGGGCCGGGGCGGACCGTGGCGCCGATGCCGGCGACGAGCAACCCCATCCCCTCGATCCCCGCGAAAACCCTTGCCCACCCAGGGATCGGTGTCGCGACCGCGACACCGTCGACATCGACACGGCGAAGAAGCTGAGCAGGCACTGTCAGCACGGTGAGCAGGATCGTGATCCCCAGGGCGATCAACCAGATGTCAGGGACAGGCACGCTGAAAGCCGTCCCTGCGATGGCCAACTCGCGGGGCGGGTTCAGCTCCGCCTGATAGTGCTTGGTCACGACGAGGCTTCCGGCGGCCATCACCAGCGGCGCGAAACTCGCTATGCGGGCGTTCGTCCATCCCGGTTCCAACGCGGCGAGGAACAAGAGCACGACCGCGGCACCGAAACCGGCGCCGACGGTAGTGGCGGTGAGGGGGCTCGCCATGGTCCACGCGAACCACACGTCGGTCGCACCACTACCCAGGTACAGCACTAGGAACACCACCACACAGGCCAGGACCAGCGGCGCGAACAGGCCGTCGCGGACCGCGGGATGCAGGTTCTTGCCCGGTGCCTGTGGCGCCTTCAGCCGGCTGTCGATGCTTTCCGCAGCCGGATCCGACGTGCCCATGACGCCTCCTGAAGGTGACGTGGTCGAGTTCGGCACAGCGCCGCAGCCGACCGAGGTGGTCTCCGCGCGGAAGGAAAGCCGGACTCGACCACAAACGCGAATTGGTCTGACGGCCGATTCTGAAAGAGTTTCAAGTACTCGCCTGTACTCTGCGTACGCTAACGTTCTTTAAGAGCCCCGACAAGGGGTACCAATATGCTTGGCCACGATCTCGGGTTGAGAGCACAGTTTCCCGGCCCCGCGATGTCAGCGACAACACAAAACAACGATGAGCGCCACGTTCCCGCAGGGTCCGCGCTCGCTCGAAGTGTGTAATGAGAAGGTGGTGCCATTAGTGAGCGGCCATCCTTGACCGGTGTGGAGGCCCTCGCCACGGTGGGGCAACGGCTGCCGAGCCGGCACGGACTCACCGCGGAAGAGGTCGCGGCGTCGCAACGGGCCCGGATCCTGGTCGGCTTCATGGAGGTCACCGCGGAGAAGGGGTATGGGGCGGTCACGATCGCCGACATCGTGGAGCGGGCGGGGGTATCGCGTCAGACGTTCTACAGCCTGTTCCCCACCAAACAAGCGTGTTTCGTCGCCGCGTTCCGGGCTGGAGCGTCGACGGCCCTGGGGAGATCACGAAACCCCTGAGCGAACTCTCCTATCTGGATTGGCGAGCCGCCGTGACGCTGACGATGGAGCGGTACCTGGCGAAAATGGCCTCGCAGCCGAAGGCGACCTGGACGCTGCAGATCGAATGCCTGGCCGCCGGCCCGGAAATCGCAGCAATGTACCACCGGCGGATCGCCCGCATCGCCGAGCTGTACCGCATCACCTACAAGCACGTGGTGCGAAAAGAGGACCCGACCAGACCGGAACTACCGGACGAAGCGTTCGACCTGCTGGTCGGCGGCATGTCCGACCTGATCCGTCAGTGTCTCTACACGAAAGGCGCCGAGGCGATCCCCGACCTGGCGCCCGTGTTCCTCCGCACTCTCATGGCCCTCTTCGGCGAGCGCGACGTACCTGCCGGTGCGGCTTCGGGCTCCTGACCGATGCGGAGATCCGCCGTGCTTGATCGCGGCGGCTTCAGCTCGTCCGGGAACGCTCTCGTCACGGTCACCGGGCCTGATCGAGCCGGCATCCTCTACCGGGCCGTGTGCCCCGTCTAGCTAGCTCCAGAAGGGTCCGTTCAGTCCTGCGTGGGTGAAGTACGCGGCCGCGGCGGCCGGATCCCGGCGGACGTACCCGTGTTCGAGCCTGCCCTCGTACCAGCCGGCCGCGAGCCGCCACAACGTCGCGAGGTCCATGACATAACCCTTGTCCTGCCCCGTTTCCGTCAGCCATTCGTCCACACAGGACTCGCCACAGAACAGGCGCTGGTTGCCGCAGGTGTGCACGACGTCGTCCCACATCCGCGCCGCAGGCACCAGGAAGTGCGCGACCAGCCCGCCCTTCGGCGGGGTCCGGTCGTTCACCATCAGGGCCTGCGGTTCACCGCAGCCGCGGCAGCGCGTGGACACCAGCACCTCGGGTTCGCCCTTGACCAGATGCGGGATCGCGAAGGCGTCCCACGCGCAGCCGCCCCACCACAGCGTGCGCTCGCCCATCACGGAGAACCCCAGCGGGATCGCCGCGAACGGATGCGCCATCGCGACGTGCTCGCGGGCGTCGAGCACCAGGTGACGCTGCTCCGCGAGCCGGTGCAGCGCCTGCTTCGCCACCGCGAGCGATCCATGGGCGGCGTCGGCCAGTTCCGCCGCCGTCGGAGGCCTCCCGTACTCGGCGAACGTGCGGTAGACCGCGACGCGGACGTCCTCGTCCCAGCTGGTGTCGGTTTCGGCGCTCATGGCCTCGTTGATACGAGACGATTTCGTAGATTTCAAGGGTTCAACACCAGTTGTGTTCGGGGACGGGCGCTCTCGAAGCGTTCATGGGCCTCCGCCACCTTCGTCAGCGGGAACACATCGACGGCTCTCAATTCGAGGACGCCGTCGTCGACCAGGCCCGCCAGTTTCGCCAATCCGCCCCCATCGGCGCGAGCCGATACCGCCACGACACGGATGCCACGGACAGAAGCCGGGGCCGCTCCGCTCGCGAACACCACGAATTGCCCTCGAGAGGCGACAGCGCCGACGGCGTGCGGCCCGAGAAAACCCGTGTCGAGTACCGCATCCACTCCTCCAGGCACCATCGCGAGCACCTTCTCGGCGAAAGCGACCTCACGAGACACAAAGATTTCCGCCCCGAGTGCCTTGGCCAACTCCTCGTCGGCCTTCGCGCCGACCACGACCACGCGGTAACCCTCAGTGGCGACAAACCCACCCGTGGCGTTCGCGAGGCCGGTGACCAGGACTGTCGCCCCAGGCCTCGGTTCGAGTAGGTCCAGTGCCTGCAGTGCGGAGAGGCCGTGAAGAGGCAGGGTGGCGGACTCTATGAGTGAGACGGTTTTGGGGGCCGCCGCCACTGCGCCGCGTTCGAGGACTACGTAGTCGGCATAAGTACCGAGCGACGTGCCCGGCTGGTCCCGCAAACCGATGACGGCGTCGCCCGGACTGAAGCCACCGGCGTCCTCTCCCACCGCGTCGACCAGCCCGGACACGTCACATCCGATCCCGATGGCAGCACGCGACAGAACATCTCCTGCCACCAGAAATCCAGCCCTGGCGGCGAGGTCGACGGCATTGACGGCAGCGGCGCAAACCCGGATTCTCACTTGACCGCGGTCTGGCTTCGGGATCGGAACCTCGTCGATTTCCAAGGCATCCGGACCACCGAATCGCCGAATCACGACCGCACGCATCCGTCTCCCCCTGACAGTCCCGGCAGGAGCACCACACTGCGTTGCCCCGTCGAGGACACTCGCAAGCACCTGATCCGCCGACATCGCCTGCGCACGTTGCCAGCCAGGAGCATCAGTTCGACTTCGGCACGGCTTCCATGACCGAAGTGCCCGGTCCCGCTACCGGTGGCCTCGACAAAGTGCGAGCGCGTCTGTTCCGAGGCGAACGTGTGCTCAGAAGGTCACGGTGATCTTCCCGGTCAAGTTCCCACCGAGGAAGCATTCGTGCGCGGCTCGGATGTCATGCAACCCGAACACCGCGTGCACCCGGGGCTTCAGGACGCCGCGGTCGACGAGCCTGGTCAGTTCACGCAAGGCCGCGCCGTCCTCGCGCACTTGATTGACAGTGGTGCGAACACCACGTGCCGACAGATCAGGAACCGGTCCTGCCTGGGTGGCGATCGACGCGTATCTGCCGCCATCCGCCACGGCTTCGGTCAGGAAGCCCCCGAAGGTATCGAGGACGGCGTCGTAGTCGCGACCCCGAAAGCCTTCGCGATCGGTGGAGACGAAGCCGGCGCCATGCTCACGAGCGACCATGACCTGTTCATCCCGCGAGACCAGGGCATCGACCGCGATACCCCGCGCGCGGGCGATCTGCAGCGCCAGCCCACCGACAGCACCGGCTGCGCCGGCGATCAGCAACCGCTCACCGGCTGACACTCCGAGCCAGGCCAGCGTCTGTACAGCCGACAATCCGGGAAGCGGCAACGTAGCCGCCTCCACAAGGCTGACCCCGCGCGGCGCCGTAGCCACCGCTTCCGCCGGAAGCGCGATCAGGTCGGCCCAGGTCCCGCGACGGGTGCCGAGCTGATGTGACATCGCGAACACACGATCCCCGGCGCGCCATCGACCGGCACCGCCATCGACCACGACACCGGCCACATCCCAGCCCAGCCTCATGGGCAACGGAGGTGTGCCCTCACCGATAGCGCCTGCCCGCGTCTTGTCATCGACGGGATTGACGCTCGTCGCAACGGTCCGGATCAGCACCTCCCCGGTCACCGGCCCGGGCTCGGCGACGTCGACGAGGCGGAGAACATCAGGAGGGCCAAAGCGATCGATCTCAATTGCGCGCACGGAAGTCCTTCCCACGGCTGATTCTGCTGTCACGCCGTCCAACTCGGCCGGCGAACATCGAATTCCTGAGCTTGCCGCTTTGGAAGCCCTTTTGAAGCCGGATCACCGTTCGCGAGCCTCCGGGCGGCGAACGGCCACACGGGTACGGAACGGACAGGATTGGCGGTAGCGGGGACAGTGGCCCTCGGCCGGCGCGCGACTTTCAGCGGCGGCGCGGAGGCAAAGTCAATGGCTGACCACGCGGAGTCTGTGCCGACACCAGCGGATGCACAGGCGACACTGGGTACCGGCGGCGCGTCGCATCACCTGTCCAGTGGCTCTTCGACGTGGCGGGCGAGCGGCTTCTGGGAAGGGGCACCGCCTGACCGGCCTGGCGCTGCCGCAGGATCTGCCGCCAGTGTCTGACGACGTCGGCTGCACGCTCGTCGTGTCGGCCAGGGCACCGACGACGGCAGAAGACGACAAGCACCGATACGCAATCGGCTATCGATAAATACAGGAAAGGAATCACGAAGCCGTTGCCTGAAGCGCCTCCCCCGATGAATGATCACGGCGCCAGGCGCGGACTACGACAGCCGCCTGTGCAAGCATTTTCATCACGTTCGTGACATCGAACCCCAGTGAAATTTCCGCTCCGTGAATCCGGCCGACGGCGATGTCGGCTGAACTGAAGGCGGAACCTGCATGCACCTCTCTCGACGCGGCTTCCTCGCCGGCACCGCGGCGCTCGGCGCCACCGGCCTCCTGACCGCCTGCGGCTATCAGGAAGAGACGCCATCGCAGGGTGCGGGCGCGACGTGGTCCTTCACCGACGATCGCGGCCGGAAACTCGAAGGCGAGCGGCCGACCCGGATCGTCGCGCAGGTGACCGCCGCGGCCGCGCTGTGGGACCTCGGCGTGAAGTCGGCCGGGATCTTCGGCCCGTCGAAGTTCGCCGACGGCAAACCGGATCCGCAGGCGGGCGGCGTCGACCTGAACGCGGTGACCTCGCTCGGGAACGTCTACAACGAGTTCAACTTCGACAAGTTCGTCTCGCTGAACCCGCAGCTGCTGGTCAGCGTGATGTACCTCAAGGACCAGACGTGGTACATCCCGGACACGCAGACGGAGAAGATCGACAAGGCCGCGCCGAGTGTCGGCGTCCGGCTGCAGGGGCTCGCGATGCCGGAGGGGATCGCGAAGTTCATCGCGCTGGCGAAAGCACTCGGGGCCGACACGGACACTCCGGCGATCCAGGCCGCGAAGGCCGAGTACGAGAAGGCCGACGCCGCGCTGGGCGACGCGATCAAGAAGGCATCCGGCCTGAAGGTCCTCCTGATCTCCGCGCAGAAGGACACCGTCTACATCGCGAACCCGCCGTCGTTCGCGACCTCGAAGCACTACCAGAACAAGGGGATGAACTTCGTCCTCCCCGAGGCGCCGGACCAGGGCCAGGGCGGCTACTACCAGCAGATCAGCTGGGAGAACATCGGCAAGTACACCGCCGACGTGATCATGTACGACAACCGCGGCGGTTCGCTCTCCCTCGGCCCGGACGGGCTCGGCGGCGTGCCGACCTGGGCCCAGCTGCCCGCGGTCAAGGCGGGGAAGCTGATCCCTTGGAACAACGAGACACCGTTCTCGTACCAGCGCTTCACGCCGCAGCTGACGGAACTGACCGCGGCACTGAACAAGTTCGCCTAGGACCACCCGACGCTCTCCGCAAGGAGGCCGACGACACAGAAATGAAGCCGGGGAGAATATCACCGAACTTACCATTATCCCGTCATGAAGTGACAACTCGACCTTCGAGTCGATTTTCCGATCGATCACGGAGGCCCGTCTTTCACGAAGGGATACAAGAGATGACTCCTCGCTCGACCCCTGGCTTCGTTCTCAAACTGGCACTCACGTTCGCCGCGATCTTCCTGGGGCTGTCCGGACAGACCGCTCTCGCATCCGCCCCACCTGCTTCCACCCAAGGCAGCGAGACCGTGGCCTGCGAAAACTGGATCAACGTCTTCAACCCCGTTCGCATAGGACGTAACATCGCAGCAAGTGGCGATTTCCGGAACTGCGGCGGCTACAGCAGAGTGTGCATCGAAGTGGACTACTTCCACATCATCTTCCCGAGCGGGGGGACGTGGGTTCCACTGGGCACGAAGTGCGATTCCGACTCGAGCGGATACCTGACCGGCATCTTCGCCGAGGGTGAGGTTTCCTACGCTCAAGCCTACGCGTGGATCACTGCTTTCGATCATTCGGGCCGGCCGGTCTGGACGAAAAAGAGCGCCGTGGTCGCCGTATAAGTAACACCATCCGGATCGACGGCTGTCGGTGCCAGCTGATTCCCACGAGACAGCGGTACCGACAGCCGCCACGCTGCGACCAGCCCTATCTGAGGTTCGCGCCCAACGATCGCGGCGATGTGGTTGTCGACGTAGACCACCTGCGACGCCGTGTGGACGCGCTGGGTGATCTGGTGAGCGATCTCCGCCGTCGTCCGCTGCGCGAGAAACCGCACAGCACGCGCCAGGAAGCTTGCGGTTCGACCGCGCCAGGCCCGCGCGGCGTCGTACACCCGCGATGCTCGCACGGGCCGGATCCGCCCCGGTCGGAACCGATGCCGCGATGATCGAGTCTCCGGCCGGCGTGTTCCCCGCGTTCCGAGGCCGCCTGCGCCGCACCCCGAAGCGCGCCGGACCGTAGCCACCGAGCTGTCCGTGGCAGCGGTGTCGACGACGATCACACCAGGCCCGCCAGCTTGTACAGGACGAGGCTGCCCGCCACGGCGACGTTAAGGCTCGCGCCGGTGCCGACCATGGGAATCTCGACGACGGTGTCAAGGAGGTCGAGCGCGTCGGGTGGGATGCCCTGCTGTTCATGACCGAGCACGACGACGGTGCGGCCTCGCGCGAGCGGAAGGTCGGCCAGACGCACGGCTTCTTCGGCGAGCTCGACGCCGACTATCGTGGTACCCGCGGCCCGCTCCTTCGTCAGCCAGCCCGGCGGATCGTGCACCCAGTGCACACATGCCGGCCGTCGCAAGGTATTCCCACGCCTGAGCGCCTCTGGCACCCATGGAAACCGCGGCACGGCGAGACAAGCACCGACCGCGTCACAGGTCCGCAAGAGAGTGCCGAGATTGGCGCCGTGTAGTGGCCACAACGGTGCGACGACGAGGTGGCCCCAACAGGAGTGGGCTTTTCTCCGCCGGTTCGCACGCAGTTCCGCACGTGTGCGAACCCTGATCGACGGCCTCACCGGAGGTGAGGCGTCGCGCCTCCCAAGGATTCATTGATCATGAAGACCATGGTACCGGAAGTCCTGCTGCCGCGAGCGACGAGGAAGACCACAGGAGCCTGTTCCGTTCGACGGTGACGCCGTCGAGGAAGCCGGTCTGACACCGCGTTCTCCCATTAAAAGTTTCTCGCGAATTAATAGGCGGCGAATTCCTTCCAACCATTCAGACAAGGTTCGATATCATAACCATTCATAGATCAATGACCCTTGATTTGACAATGCGTCGATCATTGACCCCGCCGAGATTCGGACGTTAGTTTTACTCCGAACGGCCATATCGGGCCGCGATTCCACAGGAGTGAAAATGCCCAGAACTCGTCGGCGCGCGGCGATCACCGCGACCCTGACCGCCCTGGCCGCCTCGTCGGCGCTGCTGTCCCCGGCCACGGCCGCGGCCGGAACCGCGGGAGTGACCGCCTGGGAATGCCAGGGACTCTATGGATGCCTGTACGAGGACGCCGGAGGCCAGACCTCCCGCTACGAGCTTTACGCCTGCGGCACCAAGGACCTGCCCACCGAATGGAAGTACCGCGTCTCGTCGATCCAGACCAAGTCCAGGACGGTGCGCCTCTACAAGAACGACGGAGTGATCGGGGACTTCGCACCCAATGTGCGGCGTGACCTGTTCCGCGGCGACAACGACCTGGCGGTCAAGTACAGCATCCCCTGCTGACGGTCACTCTCGGACTTACGAGTGGTCAGGACGGTTTGAGCCGTCCTGACCACTCGCGGCCCGCCCCATGGCCGAATGCGATCCAGGCGGGCTTCCCACTCCCGATATCACACCTTGGCAGCAGCATCGAAGGACACAGCGGCACCTCAAGACAGGCACGCCCGCTTCAAGGCGCTCGTCTTCCCCATCTCGCGATCCAGGATTCAAGCAAAACCTGAATCGCGTACTGACTCTCGATTCCGGCTCATGAATATCGCAGCGAACCTCACTTTGTCGCGCCGATAAACGTGCGCAGAATTCTCTGCTTTCAGGGTGCCGCATGATGGAGATACATCGCGGCAGCGTTGACCTAACGTGGCACCTCCCACGGTCCTCCCTGACCGTATATAGCCGCTGATCAGCACCTCTTCCGTCGTGTTGACGAACCTCGACCCGTTCATGAAGCCCACCTGAAGGTGAGGCTGGCTACTCTTCGCGATGATCATTGCCTGAACGGCAATCAATCATCCGAGGAGTTCGATCGCATGACCACGCACAAAAGGTTGAGACGCAGCGCCCTCGTCGCCGCCTTCCTGATGGGAGCGAGCGCCCTTTCCTCCCAGCAGGCCGCCGGCGCGGCGGTCCAGGACAAGCACAACGACCCAACGCGCCCGCTCGCGTCGGGAATCCAGGCCAACCCGACCGAAGAGCTCGATCGGATCGACCAGCGAAGCTATCCCCTTTCGAAGACCTACAGCTGGACGACCTCTGCCGACAACGTGCACACCTACGTCCTGGACGCAGGAATCAACGTGACACACACGGACTTCGGCGGCCGCGCCACCCAGGGGGCCGACCTCGTCGGCGGCACCATCGCCAAGGACTGTTGGCAACATACCGCCACCGGCTCGGCGGCACAGGTCGGCGGCATCAAGTATGGCGTCGCCAAGGGTGCGCACCTGGTTTCTGTGCGCGTGCGCGATTGCGCCCGGAGAACGACGTCCTCGCGAGTGGCCGCCGGCATCAAATGGGTAACCGCGAATGCGGTGCGTCCCGCCGTGGCCTTGATTCCCTCCAGCCTGCCTGCGAGCGTTGAGGTCGACCAAGCCATCCGTGATTCGATCAAATCGGGAGTGACCTGGGTTACCAACGCGGAAGGTTCGCCCGAGCACGACAGGGACGTTTGCGTAGAAGGCTCACCAACGCGCGTCCCCGAAATCATCACCTCCACCGGAGTATTCACCGGCTCGAACTCCGATTCCGTTCATCCCCTGACGCACTCAGGATCCTGCGTCGACTTGGCCGCCCCTGCGGACGCTCCTACTGCCATCGGCCCCGGCAGCGACGAGAACATGTGGGGAGCCTTCGACGGAGGCAGTGGCTTCACCGCAGGCGCCGCCGCTTTGGTCCTGGCGGAACACCCGGCCTGGACACCACAGCAAGTGCATCAGGAGCTGGTCGGCAAGGCGACCCCGGTCAAGTTCATCCCCTCTGGAGCCAAGCCAGACCGTCTCCTCTTCACCGGCACCAGGTAGCTCAACACCCCTGAGGGGTAAGGCGAGCGTGGCGTGACGGAGTTGACCGTAGGGGCGAACTCGCCTAGAGGCCTGCGCGTTCCTGACTGTCCACAAGAGACGCTCTTGAGCTGAATCAGCCCGATTGGGGTGTTTGCGCTGTTTCACAAGGGGTCGTGAGTGGCAATCAGGGTTCTATTGAAGGGAAAGTCAACCGTGTCGTGGTGCGGGGCCTGTGCCGCTTCTGCGTACGCGTTCTCCTGGTAGCGAGGGCCTCCTTGCCTACTCTGACGGTAGTGAAGGAGGCTTTCGCTACCGTCAGATGTGATCCCTGGTGACAGTGGGACGGCTGTGACCTCGGCGGCCGGTCGTGAAGTACATGAAGGCCCCTTCCTTGCGCTAGACGCAAGGAAGGGGCCTTCATGGACTTCGGCAAGGCGTAACTCGCGTGTCTGGGGACGTAACTCGCGTGCTTGGGGACGTAACTCGGGAGTGCGGAGTCTGAACACGCGAGATCCGGGTCTGAGCACGCAAGTGCGGTGTCGCGTCACCCAGCCACCATCTCGCCCGAGACACGCTACGTTTGCCTTACCCCTCAATAACCCTCTTTGCCACTCGCGGCCTAGCTCAGAGTCGTACATATGGGCATGAATCGAGCATCTAGCCGCCGGGAAGCATCCTTTATGGACGCTCGTGGAGCGGCGAAGCCGACAAGTCACGCCATATTTGACTTGCCCCTCGACATAGGTCACCTGAACCGGGCCGGTGAGGGCGAGGTGATGTCGTCCTCACCGACCCCGGCCCTCCGAATCGAGTCCAAGGTGTCTTCGCCGGCGAAGAGGGCATATACAGGCGGCTATCGACTCCCGACCACTGTGCATTACCGAGACCTTGTATTCGATCGCTCAGTACTGCCAGGCTGAATCGACCGCGTATTGCCGTCGTTCTGTCGCACGGCCGCGGCACCGTAACTGGGGAATTCATCCTGGAGGTCTGTTTCCACATGTCCATTTTCCGTCCGATGAGGCGCGCCAAAGGGCTCGCCGTCGCCGGAACACTCGCGGCCGGGCTCGGCCTGGCGGCGATCCCGTCGGCCGACGCCGCACCGTCGCTCCCGATCGACACCACCGGGGGCGCGCACTTCGCGGTCCTCGTACCGAAAGGCACGCCGTTCGATTTGGCCGAGATGGCGATCGGCGCCCACGAGGGCTCCATCGTGCAGCGGTGGCCACAGATCGGGGTGATCATCGCCCGCTCCAAGCGAGCGGACTTCGCCACGAACGTACGCAAGGAGAGCGGTGTCGTCGGAGTCGGCGCCACCAGGAACAAGGCCGAACTGGCACGCCGCAGCCAGGGTTCCGCGCCGATCTCGCCAAAGATCGAGGAGCACGCCGCGCGTGGCCAGCGCACGCCGGCCGCCGCCGAACCCTTGGCCGCCAACCAGTGGAACATGAAGCTCATCGGTGCGGATCAGGCCAACGAGATCAACCAGGGCAGCCGTGACGTCCTTGTCGGCATCCTCGACAGCGGCATCGATTCGTCCCACCCCGACCTGAAGAACAACATCGACAAGTCCACATCGGTCAACTGCGCCAACGCCGGTGTTCCGGACCAGACGGAGTCGGCCTGGCAGGACGACGTCGGGCATGGCACGCACGTGGCCGGCATCGTGGCGGCAGCCAAGAACGGGATCGGTGTCGCGGGCGTCGCGCCGAACGTTCGGCTCGCTTCGATCAAGGTCGGCGGCAAGGAAGGCTTCATCTATCCCGAGTCCGCGATCTGCGGGTACATCTGGGCCGCCGACCATGGCGTGGACATCGCCAACACCTCGCTGGCGATCGACCCCTGGTATCTGTGGTGCAAGGCGGATCCCGACCAGGCCGCGGTCACCGAGGCGGTTCGCCGGTCCGTCACGTATGCCGCCACTCATTCGGTCACTCCGGTCAGCTCACTGGGCAACAACAACTGGGACCTCGCGCACGACATCGTCGACTCGAAGAGCCCGACCAACGGCCCCACCGTGACCCGGAACACCGACTCCTCCTGCCTTACCCTTCCCGCCGAATTGCCAGGAGTCATCGGGGTTTCTTCGGTCGGCTCGGCGAAGTCCCGTTACTACAACTCGAACCATGGCACCGGCCTCGCCGACCTCACCGCTCCGGGAGGTGACAAGAAGTTCCAGATTCCGGCGACCCCGGACGCGAACGGACAGGTTCTCTCCACGCTGCCCGGCGGACAGTACGGCTACCTGCAGGGCACTTCCATGGCCGCGCCCCACGTCACCGGTGTGCTGGCCCTGCTCAAGAGCCGTAATCCGGGGTTGGCCGGAGCCACCCTCAAAGCCGCCGCCGACGGCGGGGCGGAGGTACTGCCCTGCCCCACCGGAGGCGTGCACGACCCGGGCGGCACTGGCGAGTTCAGGGCCGTGTGCGAAGGCGGTTCCACCGGCGCCGGTTTCTACGGCAAGGGATTGGTCAACGCGCTCAAAGCCGTTCGCTGAACCGGCGATCCTTCTGAGCAAGGGTAAAAGAACAAGTTGACCGAAAGCCGATCGGCTGATGGAACTCTCGAAGAGCATCCATCAGTCGATTCGGCATGCGCGGACAAAACCATCGCCCAGCACGCCGAAACTTGAAGTTGACATGAACGAACCGTCTTTCCATGGCCGCAGCGAACTCCCGGAGTTACCGTCGAATTCATGAAAAAGGAAAGTCTGGCGGGAAACAGGAATTGGTGGCACTGGTCGGCCGCTGTCGGCCTGGTACGGATGCCGCCGGCGATGGCCGCACTGGCGCTGGCCTTCGCGGGAGTCCATGTCACCGGCTCCTACGGGATCGGCGCCGCCCTGGCGGCATGCTACGCGTTGGGTGAGGCAGTATCGGCGCCTTGGCGCGGCCGATCCGTCGACAACTGCGCCCCACGGACCGGGATCGCGCGCATGACCTGGGCGCTGCTCGGTTCCGCCGCCACGCTCTCGACACTCGCGTGGGCGGTATGGGGCCGGTGGCCGGTCGCATGGCTCTTCGCCTTGACCGCGGTGGCCGCCATCCTGCCGTCCGGCTTGCCAGGCGGATTCCGTGCGATGCTCACCGGTCTGCTGGACCCAGTCCGGCTGCGCATCGCTTTCAGGTGGGACGCGGCGATTCTCGAGGCGGAATGGTTCCTGGCTCCGCTGGCCGTCAGTGCCGTCCTCCTCGCCGGTACGCCCGCCCTTGCGCTGGCGGCGATGGCAGGGTGTGCTCTCGCGGGAGCCGCGACGACCCGCAGGCTGGCCGTTGTCACTCCCGAAAATGGACCTCCACCTGCGGCGCTTTCGCCGGGAATCGACGCGGCTCGCCGGGCATGGAGGTCTCCGGCAGCCTGGCCCACCTACCTCAATCTCGGTCTCGCCGAGGGCGTCCTGATCGCGGTGCTCCCCGCCTTGCTGCTGAGCCTGGGAACGTCCTCGACGATCACCGGCGTTTTCGCGGTGGCGAGCTCAGCGGGCAGTTTCCCCGGAGGTGTTTTGCTCGCGGCCCTGATGAACAGGCTCGTCGGCCAATCCTCGATACAGGCGGATATCGCGCTCGTGCTCATGGGCCTGTTCCTGTTTCCCGCTATCGCCCTGTCATCGGCGCCGTGGCTGGTGGGACCCGCTGGTAGCCGAGGGTTGTTCATCGCTCCGGTGAACGCGTTGCGCAGCCAGGCTCTGGAACGCGCGCTCCCGATGGACTCCTGCAGCGAAGGCTTCTCGATCCAGTACGCCGCTCACGGCCTGGGTGTAGCGCTGGGGTCGTTCCTCGTGGCGATCCTGGTGTCCACGAACCCATAGACGGCGCGTGCCGCGATCCTGCTCGTCCCGATCACCCTCGCGGTCGTATCCCCCACGATCCGGCGGTCCGGCAAACGTGAGACCTTAGCCGCGGTCGACTGATCCCCGACGCTCAGAAGCCGGTCGGGTACACCTTCTCGGCTGCTTGCCGGAGGGCCATGACAGCGGGGCGCTGGCTCCCGTTGACATGCCAGGCGAGTGCCGAGGTACAGGGAGGGATGTCCGTCACGTCGAGAAACACGATCCCCGGCCGGGGAAAGAACGTTCTCGCCGCCGACGGCAGGAACGCGATGACCTTGTCCTGGGCCACCGTGGCCAGCAGTGACTCGACATCTCTCACGACCGGTCCGTACTTGACCGGAGAACCGTCGGGTCGTGGGTCCACGGCCCAAAAGTTCCTCCATGCCGGCGGACATTCGTGAGGAAAGTCGATCACCACGCGGTCCCGCAACTCCGCGAGTGACACCTCGTGCCTGCCCGCCAGCGGATCGTCCGCCGGCACGCACACGATACGAGGCTCCGTCGACAGATGATGCGTCTGGATTTGCTCCGGGGCCGGCGGCCGGCAGAAGACGACGTCCACCTCTCCGGTGTAAAGGCTCTGAAAGTGCTCTGTGACGCTCAGCAGTCGAACCTCGACCTGCAGGTCAGGATGCTGCTCGATCGCCTCAGCCAGCACCAGGCGAGTGTGTTCCATCGCGGCTTCGGCGCCGATCGTGCCCACGACCACTTTCCCCATCGCGGCTCGGGTGTACTCGGTCGCGACACGATGCAGCACCTGCGTCGCCGTGACTATCGACTGCGCCTCGGCCAAGATCGCCTTGCCCGCCGCCGTCAGCTCCACGGTGCGATTGGTGCGAGTGATGAGCTGGATGCCGAGACGTTGTTCCAAGGCGGTGAACTGCCGGCTCAGCGCCGGCTGGCTCATGAACATCCTCGTGGCCGCACGGCCGAAGTGCAGCTCTTCGGCCAGCACAAGAAAAATACGTAGCTGGTGCACCGTGGGCGCGCTCCAATGATCCATCTCTGCCTCATCCCCAGTTCGCCCCGCACCGGCAAGAGCCGAGCAGGACCCAGAAAGCAACTATCCGTGATTCGTCCAGTGCGAGGACGCCCGTCCGAATTCGACGGCGGGTTCGCTCAACGCCGTCTACTGCTTCTGCGCCGGACAGGGCGGCGGATCCCGCAGGAGATTACGAACGACCATATTTCAAATTCAACTCGCCGGTTCCCTTGCAACACCGAGCGTCGATCATCTATTCTGTTCGGCAGCGCCGACCAGCCTACGCTGACACGAACCTACGGGCCACTTCCAATGCGACCGTCGACGCCTCTTCGGGAACAGCCGGGCCCATACCGAAGAAACCCTTGTCAGACCCGTCGTACTGCACCGAAACGAACCGATTGCCGTCTTGTACGATGATCGTGACCAGAGTGTACTCATCCAGCTGCACTATCGACTCGACCGCTTGGCTCCCAAGCGCTTCCAGTGGTTTGACCTCACGCATGGTCGGTAACTTCGCGGAGTAGTGCCTCAGTGCCGCGTCGACGCCGTCGCAATCCTTGACACGGACGACCAATTTTCGTTCCCGCGACTTACTTGCCCCTTTAAGGGTGACAAAGTCGCACGAAATCGTCCGCTCCCCCGCGCCGGACAAAACCGTGGACACCGTCGGATTCGTGGTTCCAGCCGCTTCCAGTAGACCGCCGGGAATCCGGCATTCGGGGTCCATCCGGAGGTTTGTGACATCGGCGCCGATCGGACCGGCCAGCACCACTATTCGCGACGTCGCATAGACCACAAACAAGACCAGCACCATTGCGGCACCGATGGTCGCGACGATGAAGCCCGTGCGCCGCTTCCTCACCTGCGGATAATACATCGCGTTCCTCTGACGGTAGAGAATTACCACTCTGGTCCGACCGTCACCACTTGCGGACAGCGGTCGAACTTCGGAAAATAAGAACGCGGCCCCGGAGGCCGTGAAGGAGAGAGCCACCGGGACCGCCGCCCGAAACGGCCCTTCGGCCGCTTCGAAGTATTCAGAGCGCTGGGCGATCACTCACACCAGACCGCTCAACCCCCGGAAACATGAATAGTTCTTGCCCTTGTGTTCATCACGTCTTCCTGACCCCCAATATTCACGGCTCAACGCGTGAATCACAACCTACTCTTCCTTGCCAAGCGAGGGCGTGAAGTTGAGGAGGACGAGCGATGCAAGAAAGCAACCGAATGATGACGTTTCGGATATCGACTATGAATGCGACGCGGATGCGCCGAGTATGGTACCCGCTGTCACCCGAGATCATCGGGTTTCCAGCCAGGATTTCAACAAGAAGGGGACCATGCGGCCGGGAGCGATGGACAGACCGCCGAAGGCCGTGTGCTGTTCACCCTTTCGATTGCCAGGCGGCGAGCGCGGCCTGGCGAACGGCGACGACTACCGGCCGGTTCTCCGCGGTGACATGCCAGGCCAGCGCCGAGGTGCACGGACTCAAGTCGACGACGTCGAGATACTTGATTCCCGGACGAGGGAAGAGATTTCGGGCTGCAGAAGGCTGAAACCCGATCATCCCACCTCTGGCGATCAACGCGAACAGGGACTCGACATCGGAGACTACGGGTCCATATCGGACCGGCACTCCACTCGGACGTGGATCAGCCGCCCAGAAGTCGCGCCAGACCTTGGGGCATTCCGGGGGGAACGAGACCACGACCCGGTCGTCCAGATCAGCCAGTCGCACACTGTCCTTTTCCGCCAGCGGGTCGTCCGCCGCCACACAAACCACTCGTGGTTCGCTGTTGAGATGCAACGTCCGGATGTCCTCCGCCGCGGGCGGACGACAGAACACCAGATCCGCTTCACCGGTACTCAAACTCAAGTACTGGTCCCCCAAACCCAAGAGCCGCACGTCCAGTTCCAGCGCGGGATGGCGCCTGCGCACCTCGTCGAGGATCGTGACGGTATGCGCCATCGTCGCCTCCGCGCCGACCGTGCCGATCACAACTCTGCCCGCCAGTCCGCGGGTATGTTCCCCGGCCAGACGCTGGAGCCTGCGCATCGCGTGCACCACCATGCGGGCGTCCGGCAGGATGGACAGGCCGGCCGCCGTGATCGAAGTCGAGCGGCTGGTGCGGGAGACCAGTTCGACACCGAGCCGTCGTTCCAGCGCGCTCAGCTGACGGCTCAGCGCGGGCTGACTCATGTAGAGTCGCGCCGCGGCCCGGCCGAAATGCAGCTCTTCGGCAAGTACGAGAAACATTCGTAATTGGTGCACGGTGGGAGCCGCCCGATCCCCGACATCACCTGTCATGTCCGCAGGCTACTCCAAGGACCAGCGGATATCGGCACGACTCAATTCACTGCGCACTTCGGTGACATTCCCGGTCGCCGACCTTCGCGTTCATCATGAATACTATTCAGCTTGTCAGCCGGTCAACAGTGGAGGTCGATGCTGTCAGCGTCGACCGCGGCACTCGGCGCCACAGCACGGTCGCCGCCACACCAGTCGTCACTATGAGCGTGCCAGATGCGGCGATGCTCACGGCCGGTCCGACCAATGACGTCAAAGTGCTCGCGGCGAGAACCGCGACCCCTGTCGACCCGGCCAGCAACGCATTGAAGAGCCCCATGCATTGCCCCCGCAGAGCGGCCGGGACGAGTCGGCTGAACGTCGCGCCCACGACGACCAGATACGCCGCGCACGCTCCGGCCACCATGAACACCCACGGCCGACAAGACCAGCCCTGGACGGGCGAGGCACACCAGAAGCGGAAGTCCTCCCACGGCGGGGAGCGGCGCCATCAACGCGAGCGGTCCTTCGGCGGAGATGAACCGGCTGCCCAGCACGGAGGCGCCGATAGCCATCCCGGCCGGGTCTGCCGCCATCAACAACCCGGCTTCCCGGGCCCCGCCACCCATCTCGGCGATATAGGCTGCCGCGAGACCCTCCGGGACCACGGTCACTCCGAGAAGGGACGCCAGCAAGGCAAGAACCCGCAAACCGGGATGCTTCCAGATGACACGGACCACCTCCCGGCTGGACCGCCAGTAGCCACCCCGCGCCGCCGCCGGGGGCGACCGAGGACCTACGTACCGGGCGACGACAACCGCGGAAACGACACAACAGATCGCATACGTCGCCAAGGCCACCTCGGGCGCGATGCCGCTCAGAGCACCTCCCAGCGCGAACCCTGTGATCTGGGCGATCTGCTGCGTCACAAGCCTCAGTGACTGGCCCGTGATCGGAAGATCTTCCGGAAGCACATCGGGCACATGGCTCCCCGGGCCGCCTTCGCCGGTAGCACCACCAGTTGCAAGCCCAGCAGCAGGCAGAGCGACAGCGGCAACGGCAGCCCGGGGGCCGCCATGAGACCGGCCAGCACGGCACGCGCCAGATCACCGGCCACCAGGAGGGGCGGCGCGAGTATCGGTCGGCGATTCCCGCGATGAGCGGACCGCCACCGCGGGCAGGAACGGCAACGCGTAGGTCAGCCCGGCGAGTGGCCCCGACCCCGTACGGGCAAGCACGAGAACGGCCATCGCCGCCCTCGCGAACTGCTCACCGGCCGAAGCCACGATCTCCGCGATCCACAGGGCCCGGAAGTCTTCGATCGCGAGCGCCGCCCGCCAGCCGCGCGACTCACCGCGAACCGTCAAGTCGACCTTTCATACAAGGCAGCTCTGATGCCGCACCATCCGGAAACCTGTCACATGATTGACACTCCCGGGCATCATTTATCACCATGTTACGAACTACAGGGCTACAGCTCGTAGTCGAAGACGTAGGTGTGTTCGCCTTCCGGCGAACGCTTGATGTCCATCTTGGCCTTGAGTCCCTTCAAGTCACCGCCAGCCGAGTCCGCAACGACTTCGATGATCGCGACCCCGCCTCCAGCATTCCCGTACGCGGTGTGGCGCAGCACGAAGTCACCTTCGCGATCGTCGATTTTCGCGCGTACCCGCTCCATTCCCACATACGAGACCGAGCCATTGTGAGCCAGCACTTGAAGCAGGTTCGCTTCGCTCACGCCCTGAATACCGCCCTCGAAGGTCTTGGTGTTCCGTACGCGAAGCAAGCTGACGCCGTCTTGCTCGTCGTAAACTTCCTCTTCCCAGCTGCCCAGGTCGAACCGGCCGGTCACTTCGTTCATCGACTCTCATCATTTCCGTGTGTGCAGGCACCGCCACGGCGGTGCGCGATCCCATCGGGGGAACAGCGTTACTTTGCCGCCACGCGTTCGCAACAGGCAAGACCGGCACAATGCAATTGAAGTCGTGATCCATATCCTGACGGTTATCCGCCGGGGCGTCTTACTACCCAGCGAAATGGATCAGTCACCCATACACTCGAACCCTGGCGTCGGATCGCGAGTTGCGAGCGGCCGGACGCCGTCCGAACATGGCCACTCCACCGCGGGACGAAAGCGCCGGGGCTCCACTGAGTGGTGAGCCACGACAGCGAGGAGGACTGGGATGAGCCCGGCGGGTACCTCCGGCGCGGTGGGACGGACTCCGGCGGAGTTGACGACCTTCGTCGGCAGGAAGGCGGAACTCCTTCGACTGTCCGAGTCCTTCCGGAGCGGCGCGATGGTGACCTTGACCGGCCCTGGAGGAGTCGGCAAGTCACGCCTCGCAGCGCATTTCGCGACTTCGACACAAACAGGATTCCCCGACGGCGCATACTTCGTGGCGCTGGCCGATCTCAACGACCCGGAGTTGCTGGCGAGCACCGTCGCCGAGGCACTGGGACTGACGGATCGCTCGGCCCGCCCGGCGGTCGAAGTGCTGGTCGGCTGGCTGCGAGATCGACGCGCCCTGCTGATCCTGGACAACTGCGAGCACCTGACCGGCAGCTGCGCCCGGCTGGCGGACTCCCTCCTGACGCGCTGCCCGCGTTTGGCGATCCTGGCGACCAGCAGACATCCCTTGAAGGTGACCAGCGAGCAGGTCCTGCCCGTACCGCCTCTCGCCGTCCCCCGGCCGAGGATGGACCTGCGGGAACTGCTGGCGGTCGACGCGGTGCGCTTGTTCGCCGATCGTGCGTCGGCCGTCCTGCCTTCGTTCGAGATCAGCGAGAGCAATGCCGAGGACGTGGCCCGGCTGTGCGAGCGCCTGGAAGGTGTGCCGCTCGCCATCGAACTCGCCGCCGTGCGGCTACGGGCGCTGTCGGTCCGGCAGATCACGGAACGTCTGGACAGGCAGCTCGCGCTGCTGACCACGAGCGCGACAAGGCATGTTCCGGAGCGGCATGGAACGCTCCGGGCGATGATCGACTGGAGCCATCAGCTGTGCTCCGCGCCCGAACGCCTGCTCTGGGCCCGGCTGTCCGTGTTCTCCGGTGGCTTCGAAGCCGATGCCGCCGCGGCTGTGTGCTCCGGCGCCGGACTGACGGCCGCACAGACACTCGAGCTCATCGACAGCCTGGTCGACAAGTCGATCTTGATTCGCGACGAACGAGACGATGTCGTGTGGTATCGCCTCTTGGAGACGATCCGTCAGTACGGTCACGAGAAGCTCACCGCCGCGGGCGACGCGGCCCGTATGCGGCGGCGCCACAGTGACTGGTACCTGGCCCTCGGCCGGCAGTGCGGGCAAGCGTGGATCGGCCCGGATCAGCTGAGCTGGAGCCGGCGGCTGCACCGTGAGCACGCCAACTTGCGGGCGACACTGGACTTCTGCGGTGAGAATTCGGACGACGCTGTCGACGGGATGTCCATGGCGTTCCAGATCAAGGAGTTCTGGCTGATCCATGGCCTCACCTCGGAGGGCAGGCTTCACCTGGGCAAACTGCTCGACGCGGCTCGCCCGGACGCTCCAGGACGGGCGCACGCACTGTTCACCTACACCTTTCTCGCCTTGATCCAAGGGGATCGGCCCGCCTACGAGACGGCGCTGGAACAGACAGAGCATGCCGCCGAGAAGGAACGCAATGCCTCCGTCAAGGCCTACCTTCTGCTCGTTCGCGGCTACGACGCGCTGACCGCGGACCGGATGGCCGAAGCCGCCGGCCTGTTCGCGCGATCCGGTGCGTGGCAGCACGAACTGGGCGATCTCAGCGGTGAGCTGTGGGCACGCTTCAACCACGGCATTTCGACCGGGCTCTTCGGCGACCTCGAACGCGGGCGCCGGATACTGCGTGAAAGCGTCGCCGAGTACGCCTCCCGCGGCGAGGTCTTCTGGCGATCGTGGGCGCTGTGGTCCTTGGGCGCCACCGAGTATCTCGTCGGCGACCTCGAGCGAGCACGCGAGGCCTGCCACGAGACCCTTCAGCTCGAACAAGAAGTACAGGACAAGGCCATCCTCGCCTTCGTCCTCACGGTCAGCGCGGGTATCGCCGCCCGCAGCGGGCAGCACCGGCGGGCGGCGACGGTGTTCGGTGCGGCGACGGCGATGTGGGCGACGATCGGCATGTCCCCGGCTCGTTACGCGGCCTTCACCGACCCGATCCAGAAGGACACTGAAAGCGTCACCGCCCAACTCGGTCTCGACGCCGCCGCGGCGGCCTTCACCAGGGGATACACCATGCCCCCGCACGAAAGCATCGCATACACCCTCGCTGAGCAGAATCCCTCGTCGCAGACCGGCGCTCGCCACCCCTTGACCACACGCGAGACCGAAGTCGCCGGCCTGGTCGCCCAAGGCATGACCAACCGTCAGATCGCCGAAACACTCGCCATCAGCCAGAGGACCGCCTCTACTCACGTCGACCACATCATGACCAAGCTGAACGTCACCAACAGGACTCAGATCGCCACCTGGGCCATCACCGGAGCGCCCGACTGACCGGGGCACTGCGCCGTGAACATGCCGTGGTCAGTTCGCCCAAGCCGCGCGAACAGGCACGGCTTCGTCATGCAGGAACTCTTCGAACGCGCGAGGCGGACGACCGATGAGGTCGGCGACGGCCGTCGTCGTCGTCGCGAGCTTGCCCTCAGCTACCTCCGTGAACAACGCAGCGACGTCCTGGGCGAACGCCTCGGGCAGTCCTGCCGAGGCGAGCCGGTCGGCGAAAGCCTGCGCGGGCAGATCGACATATCGGATCTCCCGGTCCGCCACCGTTGACAGCCTGGCGGCGATCTCGGCGTGGGTCAGCGCCTGCGGCCCCGTGAGCACGAACGTCCCGCCATGCCGCGGCTCCCCGGCCAGCAGCGCCGCCGCGCAGGCGGCGATATCCACGCAATCGACGTAGGACACCCGGCTATCACCGTAGGCACCGAGAATGTTCCCGTCTTCGACGAACGCCCCGGCGCCGGTGCGGAAGTTCTGCATGAATCCGCTCGGCTGCAGAAGGCTCCAGCCGATGCCGGAGGCCTTCAAGTGTTCCTCGATGACCCCGTGCGCACCTTCCGCCAACCTCCCACCCTCGCGCGCGTGCCATACCGACACCTTCACGATGTGGTCGACACCGGCCTCGACGGCCGCGTCGATCACGCTTCGTTGCTGGCGGATCATCGGCTGCTCGCCGTTCACGGGCTGGACACCGCCGGCGTTCAGGAACACCCGGTCCGCGCCTTTCACCGCGGCCGCGATCGAGTCCGGGTCATCGAAGTCTCCGACGATGTACGGGCAGCCCAGCTCGTCACCGGTCTTCGCGTTCCGCACGAAAGCGGTGATATCGCCGTCACGCAGGCTGCGGACAAGGTGCCGGCCGATACTTCCGGATGCTCCGGTGAGCAGAATCATCGTGGTCTCCAGCTAAAGTGAGGGTGTCTCGACTAATAAGTCGAGGGTAGCTCAAGTTAAGCGGGAGCAAGCGTGAATCCCACAAGGCGGCCAAGAGCCGACGGACGTCGTAACCGTGAGCGGCTGCTCGCAGAGGCTGACGTGACGTTCCGGAAACGCGGTGTCGGCGCACCACTGGACGGTGTCGCCCGGCGGGCGGGCGTGGCGATCGGAACGCTCTACGGGCACTTCCCAGACCGCAGGGCACTACTCGGAGCGCTGCTACGGGACCGGAACGAGGCGCTGTTCGATGCCGGGGAGAAGCTGACCGGCCAGCCACCGGAAGCTGCGCTGCGCCGCTGGGTCGACCTGGTGGTCGAGCACGCCGCCACCTACCAGGGTCTCGCGACGATGCTGGCGGAAGGCGCCGACGACGAGGCCTCGGAACTTCATACGTCCTGTGCTCGGATGACGGCGATCGGCGAGCAACTTGTCGCCAACGCGGCCGGCGCTGGAGTGTTGCGCCCAGAGGTGACCGGCGCGGACCTCTGGGCCCTGATGAACGCCGGAGCGTGGACACGAGAACACGTGTCCGCCGACCAGGCGGACCGTCTGGTCGGCTACGTCATCGACGGAATGTTGGAGGCCCGTCCAGGATCGTGAATCCCTCGCTCGCTTCCCGATCGCCTTCAGCCGCCCGCCTGGCTTTGAGCAGGATGAACAGATGACGGGAAGCGTCGAGAAGATCGCTTCGCAGTTCGTCGGTCCGATCCAGGGCCGCGTGCGCGAAGGCCGCCCGCAGATAGTCGAGGATCGCCGGATCCTCCGCCGCGAGCAGTTGCTCGAGGCTGATCGCGGAGCCCGCGAGCCGTTGCATGAATATCCCCACGTCGGCCGGGCCGGACGCGACGGTGAGCATCACCACGAGTTCCTGCAGTTGTTTGTGCAGGAGAAAGAGACCGTCCAGTGTCGACTTGCCGTCGAGCCGGTTCATGTCGCCGTCCTTCCGCACCGCGGTTCTCGGAGGGTACGAACGAGATGACGAACACACCGTCGGCCCATGATGGGAAAGCTGTCCGGTTCGACCGGAACACTCACCGGCAGAATAAGAACCGAGTTCTCCACTCGATCGCCTGTGGACCATTTCATAAGACAGTTACACCTAGGTGGCTCTCGACACAGTTGCCGGACGGGACAGTCGCCGTGCCCCGCCCCGCTCGCCCGGATACTTCACGAACAGCGAAGTGTTTCGACGGATCGATTCAACACCCTGTGCGTCACCACGGCAGGGACCAAGCCGCGATTCGGCTATGACTCTTGCTCGAGGATCGATAACCGGCCGCACATCGATCCACGTCCACGCACATCGCGCTCGCACCCCAGTCGAACCGTGCTTGACCGAAACACTCCGTGCCTGTGCGGTGTCAGACCGGTCCGGTGGGCACGTATGGCCGGTCTATCCGGTACACATGATGACGGAAGTCAACCCCTGGGTTGCCCGGTTCGATCTCACCGCTGCCGACCCTGGCCATGCCGGCCTTTCGAGTGTGCGCCAGGAGGCGGAATTGTCCACGTGCGCAGCGACGATGACACACTCGGCATCCTCATGATCAGCCCAAAGATTGTCGAGGGCGGAGGAAACCATCTCGGTACCGAGTCCTCGACCGACGTTCACCGCGTCGCCGATGAGAAATCCGATCGCCATCGTGCCCGTCGGCACCAAGGTGATCTCAGCCAGATCGAGCAGACCGACGGGGTAGTCGCACAGGAACGAGCGCCGCACGAGTCCGACAGGCACAACGTCCACGACGGCCATGAGATCCTCGTTGGGTTCTTCACGACGCGCGGACGGCCCGAAAGCACGTTCAACCGCTTCCAGCGATGCCTCTCGGGACCACCACCGGGATACATGGGGAGCCGCCAGCCATCGAGACAGCAATGGGAAGTCATCCGGAGTGACGTGCCTCCAAGTCAACACGCCGCGGACATTCGCACAGCGAAGCCCGGCCCCAGGTTTGTCATCGTCTCCCTATTTTCTCCGACACTCAAAGGCGCCTGGAACACAAAAGTTATCCAAACGAAGGCGACTGATTGAAGTCGAACTGAATCCAAAGACCGCCTTGGCGCCCGTCCTCTGACCGGGCCGGCACGCCGCCACCCTCGGGTAAGCCCACTATTGCGTTCGTGTTAACAGTTCCCTGCAGCCGCCCGGCAGGCTGCTCGCGGTCGACGGATCCGTACCATCATGATCTGTGCCGATCGAGCAGTCCGCCAGCGTGATCACCGTGACCTACATGGAGTCCTCCGGCGAATGGAGGGTCTCACTCACTGCTTCAGACAAGGTTTTCACCACCCGGGCAGCGGATCTGCTCGACGCGAGAGGCCGAGTCGACAGGCTTATCGGAAAACTCGCGAAAGAAGGTATCAGCGGGACTTCTGTTCATATGATCGACGGTAGTGCCGTGGCATTCACGCGCGCCTACTTGACGGCGAAATTCCAGACCTCCGAAGATGTCACGCACGCCGCCGAACGATGACATCGCCGGCGCCGCAGGTGCCGGTTCATGGTGTCATCGAAACACGCCCGTGAACTCGGGATCCAGGCGTCGGGTGGTGGCTTGGCGACCCGCGGGCCGGGCGATACCGGGTGGATCAGTGCGCATGCCGTAGCCGCTGCGGATCCCTGATTCACGGCTACGGCAGGCAGTCACCCAGTCAGGTATCCTCCGCTGGCGTCGAGATCGGTTCCGGTCACAGCACTCGACTCGGGCGAACTGAGCCACATCACGACGGTCGCCATCTCCTCGGGCCGCACGATGCGTTTGATCGGGTAGTCCTGCGCGATCTGTTCGTAGGTCACCCCGAACGCTTCGGCGGCACGGCGAAGCATGGGAGTGTCCACCGCACCGGGCGCGAACGAGTTCACCCTGATGTTCTTGTCCGCGTACTCGAGGGCGGCGACCTTCGTCAAGGACGCGACCCCGTGTTTGCTCGCGTTGTACGGCGCGATCGTGGCGAACCCGACTTCCGCGGAGATCGACGCGGTATTGACGATGACCCCGCCGCCCCGCGCGAGCATGTGCGGGATTTCGTATTTCATTCCCAGGAATACACCGGCGGTGTTCGTACGCCAGACATTCTCCAGATCGGCTAACGTCTGTTCCGCGAGAGGCGCCGCACGCGGACTCTCGATACCCGCGTTGTTTACAGCGATATCCAAGCGGCCGTATCGGCGCACGCAGCCCTCGACGAACGCGCGGACGTCCGCCTCGACGCGGACGTCCGTCCGATGGAACGTCGCCTCACCGCCGCTGGCCCGGATGCTGTTCGCCACCTCCCTGCCCAGCTGTTCGCGACGGCCGCAGAAGTACACCTTCGCGCCCTCCACGGCCATCGCGCGTGCCGTGGCGGCACCGATACCCGAGGTGGCCCCGGTGATCAGAACGACCTTGCCGTCGAACCTGCCCCTCCGCGAGGTGACAGCGGAAGCGGTGGCGGCCGGCCCCAGGGTGCCGGCTGCGAGACCCAGCGCTCCCGCGGCCAGCACTCGGCGTCGTGACGTTGATCCTTCGTTCATGTCTCAGTCCTGTTCCAGCCGGGCGGGGATCCTCGCGAGGGGGTATTGCCGCCAGAAGTAACGGTCCGCCGCATGCTGGTCGCCGGCGAAGTTGACCGCCTCGGCGATCCTCCGGTCACGGATGCGGTAGGCCAGCGCCCAGGTGATGTCGAGGCCTGCCGGAGTGGTGCTCCACCCGCGATGGAGGTCGACCACCCACTCGCCGTCTGCGGCCAGGTACAGGATCTCGGCCCGAAACCCGGAGCGTCCGAGCTGTTCGAAGAAGGCGATCACCTCGTCCGGCCCCGTCTTCGTCCCCGCGAGCGGGTGATGCCCTGGAATCGTCCATCGGATGTCGGCAGCGAAGAACTGCCTCAACGCGTTGAGATCTCCAGAACCATAAGCTTGGTAGTAGCGGCGGATCAGGCTCACGTTCGGGTGTTCGCGCGCCGGCGCGGCCGAAGCCGTCCCGCCGGTCAACGATGTGGCCAGGAGCGCCGCGGCGCCTATACCGCCTGCGCGCAGGACCGCTGCCCTATCGATGGGTGTGCTTCGGTTTTCCACAGTCTGCTTCCTTCCGGAGTGGCCTTCCCAAGACAAACACCGGCGCTCCCGCGGGTCCAATACTCACGTTCATACGTATGGGGCATCGCGGAAGACCTCGGCACCGGCTCGGCTCCGCGGGGATGGCCATCTGCACAGACTCGCCCCGACGAGTGACACTCGCACCTCTTCACGAGCGCCCGAAGTGGACAAAGCGCTACCGAGCGTGAGCCGAAGCCAACGTGAAGTCGCTCCGATCGATACTTGACCTGCACTCGTCGAACACTGACTCGACGTCGACTTCCTTCTGTCGGCAGCCGCGGTCAGGGCGGGACCGCACCTTGCCGCTCGGACCCCCAGCCGGGAGGTGAAGGTAGGCACCGCCTCCGACAGAAGTCGCTGTTGGCCGCGCAGTTCTGGTCTCCGCGGCCGGTCCCGTCCCCAGCGGGTGCCGCGGAGACCAGAACACCTCCATGGTGGTGCTTCACCTGGCCTTCAGGTAGAGGTCGACTCATTCCCCTGGGTCATGCCTTACTATGCATCGGTTATCCCCGAAGAATCATCGACTTCATCTTGCGGGACCCACGTCAGCCGATGAGAATCAACTAGGACCGCCACAGATCTGCCCGACTTCAGGAATGGCGGAAACTTCTCACAAATCGGAAGACACAGGAGAAGCTTGTCTTATGCTGGGGGTTGAAGACAGCTCATGTCATTCGCGATACCATGTGGTCCGGGAACTCGAATTCGCGATCCTCGGACCCCTGTCCGTCAAGCACGGAAATCATCCGATCAAGATCAGCAGCCCGAAGTTAAGGGTGTTGCTTTCATCACTTCTCTTGATGCCTAACAGGCCGGTGACGATCAGCCAGCTGACCAGCCGGCTTTGGGGTGACGACCCACCTGAGTGTCCGCGCCGGGCTGTCCAGCTGTACGTGACCCGGCTACGCGCGGTCCTCGGCCCCTCACGGGAGCTATTGACCACCGTGCCCAGTGGATACCAGCTGACGATCGCGCCCGATCAACTCGACCTCCTCGACTACGAGGAACTGGTCGCGGCCGCGGCAAATAGTCGTGACGACTCCGAACGTGCACGGCTGCTGTCCGCGGCGCTCGAGCTATGGCGCGGTGATCCCTGTGAGGATGTCGCTTTCGACAACTCGCCACCGGCGGACCTCCGCCGGCTCACGGAGTCACGCTTGCAGGCCGAGGAAGACTACGTCGACGCCAAGTTGCGCCTCGGCGAGTACGGCGACCTGGTGGGTCGGCTCCGCAGACTGACCACGGACGCGCCGCTCCGTGAGCGATTCTGGGTGCAACTCATCGGTGTTCTCCACTCCTTGGGCCGCCAGGCCGAAGCCCTGGCGACGTACGCGGCGATCGCGAGCCGGCTCGCCGACGAACTCGGGGTCCATCCCGGCGAAGAACTGCGCGCGGCCCACACGCGAGTCCTGGCCGACGACATCGACCCAGTGGTGCCGAACGGCCGGTCGGTATCCGCTTCTCCGGTCGTGCCACGCCAGGTACCTCCGGGCACAGCGAAATTCACCGGTCGCGACGCATATCTTGCGCAATTGGACAAGTCCGCGTCCCCGATGGACCGTGGGACGCCGACGCTCAGACTGGTGACGGTGGATGGCGACCAGGGCGTGGGCAAGACAGCCCTCGCCGTACATTGGGCCCACCTCAGGGACCATCTGTTCCCCGACGGTCAGCTCTTCGTGAACCTTCGGAGCACGCCAGGGCCGGCTCCAACCGATGCAGAGGAAGCCTTGGGAACGATGCTGCGTTCTCTCGGGCGATCGGATTCCGAAATACCGGACGAACTCGACGAACGCGCGGCTCTCTTCCGAACGATCACCGCCGGCCGCCGGATGCTGGTTCTGCTGGACGACGCCGAAGCCTTCAGCCAGGTTGTCCCTCTGTTGCCCGGGCCTGGGAACTCCGTCATCATCACGAGCAGAAGAAAGCTAGCGGAAGTCGCTGTAGCCTACGGCGGAGAGCGAATCGCGATGGATGTACTCATGCCTGCCGAGGCATTGGAGCTCTTCGGGAAATTCGTGGGTGCGGAACGCGTTGCGACAGAGCGAGCCGACGCGGCATCCATTGTCGGGTCCTGTGGATATCTTCCTCTTTCATTGGCCGCCGTCGCGGAATGCATCAGCGATGTCGCGACGATGTCGCAATTCGCCCAGAGACTCCTCGCGTGACCGGCGAGCAAGTGGTCGTCGTCACCGGTGCCGGGGGCGGAATCGGCGCAGCGACCACAAGATGGCTGCGCGAAAGTGGCTGGATCGTCGTCGGCGTCGACCTGGTTCCGGCCGACGCCGACGTCTCGATCCAAGTGGACCTCCGTGACAGACGGGCTCTGGTCGGTTTGTTCGATCAGGTCGAGGGCGAACTGCGGAGTCCGGCCGCGTTGGTCAACGCGGCCGGCCTGTACCGGGCGACCGGTCTTCTCGACACGACGCCCGACTACGTCTCGGATGTACTCGCCGTCAATGTCACGGCCGCGATCATGTTGACCCGAGAACTGATCCGGCGGCGCCTGTCCATCGAACAGCCCGCGTCCGTCGTCAATGTCACATCTGTGGTCGCCCGCACTGGCAGTGATGATCCCGCCTACGGCGCGTCCAAAGGCGCTTTGGTCTCCGCCACCAAGGGAATCACCTCCGCATTCGGCCGATTCGGGTTCCGGGTGAACGCTGTCGCCCCTGGTGTGGTGGAAACAGGGATGTCGGCGGCCATTCCACGTGACCGCCTGCGGCACTACACGGACTCGATTCCTGCGGGGCGCTTGGGGCGGCCTGATGAGGTGGCCGCACCGATCGCGTTCCTTCTGTCCGAGGCGGCGTCCTATGTCAACGGCGCCGTTCTCGACGTCAACGGAGGATTGGCTTAACCAAAACAACGGCGAACATGCAGTGGTGCCCGCGCGTTCACAAGAGCGCGCGGGCACCACTGTTCACGTCGGCCTCCAGTCGACACCCCCGGGGTCGGCTAGACGGCCGTCGGCTTCCTCAGCGCCTCCGTCACCGCCGAGATGCTGTGCTCCCCATGTCCCAGCTCGGCGGCTCGCTCGAGAAGCTCCTGCAACGGCGCCCGCCAGGCGACGTCGATATTCGACTCCTTGCCGAGCTCCTCGTCGTGCGCGGCCGCCGCGAGAAAGAGATTCACGGTGGACATGGGTTCGCTGTAGTCACCCTTGTCGATCTCGCTCGCGAAGATCGGTAACACCGAATTGATCATCTCGAACCACTTGACGGTGAACCTCACCAGCGTGGCGGCCTCCAGACCACGAGCCTGGACGGCGGCCGCTCCCTGGAAGAATCCGACCAGCGCCGGCAGCAACGTGCCGCCGACGGCCATCTCGTAAAGGGCCGCGAGATCGGATTGGTCACCGACGTGGACCGTGTCACCACCGAGCACCTTCAGTGCCTCGAGGTATTCGTCGAAGATGTTCTTGTCGCCCGCGTAGTAGAGCAACGTGTCCGCTGCTCCGACCGCGGACGGCACGTTCTTGATCGCGCCGTCGAGGAAACGTGCTCCGTTTCCGGCCGCCCAGGCGGCCATCCGGCGGGCGTCTGCGGGAGACCCAGTATTCAAGGTGACCAGAGCACGGCCGGTGACAGCCTCGGCGGCCGACTCGAGGGTCTCAAGCGTGTCGTCGTAAGTGGTCAGGCAGGCGATGACCAGAGGGCTGGCCGTTACAGCGTCTTCCACCGTTTCCGCGTGCTGGGCTCCCTTGGCCACCAAGGGCGCGGCCTTCGCCGCGGTCCTGTTCCAGACCGTCGTGGGGTGCCCGGCCTCGATGAAGGCCTCTGCCAAGGCAGCACCCATCGAGCCGAGACCGATGACAGTCACCGGTGTACGGCCGTCCTGAGTCATGTTCTCGCTCCAGTCGATTCGCATATCGGAATGGCCCGTACTCGCCTCACGATGGAGTTCCGGCGCCTTGAGGATGATCGCCCGTTACAGAACTCCCATCAAGTACCGACTTTTATTTCGGATACTTACATGAATGTGCGTGCAGGCACTACCGCGCGGGCAGGCTCGGCGATCAGGAGCGGTACATCCGGGATCCTTTGAGGACTTTGTCGACGGCGTTCTTCGGGCCGTGCAGGGCCAAGCCGACGAGGTCCAGGTCGTCCCGCCGGACAGCGCGGACCGCCGAACGGTTGTCACGATCGTTGCCCGTCGAGAAGAGGTCCGACGTGAACACCGACATCGGAAGGCCGCGCGCCACCGCGCGGGAATGCGCCGCGGCTAGCACTTCCTTACCACCGGAGAAGACCAGGACGGGCTGCCGGAACATGGCCAGGTACGAGGTGCCGTCCGCGTCCTCGTAGGGCTCACCGACGAGGTCCGGGAGGGCGGCCGCGATACCACTGACCAGGAAGGCCGACACGTTGAGACTCTGCCAGGCGAGCAGGTCGTCCCGTAGCAGGACCGCGATCTTGGTGTCGAAACGAATGGGTTCCACCTGCCTACCGTGCCCTGCTCACCTGTCCGCGTCTTGTACATTCTTTGCATGTCGCCCGGTCCGCAGATCGCCGCGTGGCGGCCCTCGGTCAGCGGCCTGATCGAGGTGTTCCACGCCCGCTTCTCCGAACACCGGTACCCCATGCACACGCACGACGCCTGGACGCTGCTGATAGTCGACCAGGGCGCGGTGAGTTACGTCCTGGATCGTCACGAACACGGTGCGGCGAGTTCCGTGGTGACCTTGCTGCCGCCTCACGTTCCGCATGACGGCCGAGCCGCGAACTCGCGCGGATTCCGTAAGCGCGTGTTGTACCTGGATCCCGCCCTGCTGGGACAGGAGCTCATCGGAGCCGCGGTCGATCGCCCCGCCATCCCCGACCGCCTGCTGCACACTCGCGTCCATCGACTGCATCAGGTCCTGAAGCTGCCGGACGAGGAGCTTGAGACTCAGAGCAGGCTCACGCTGGTCGTCGAGCACCTTCAGCTGCACCTCCGGCGCCAGGAGGGCGGACTGCCGGACTTGTCGGACGCGCCACTGGCCCGACGTCTTCGCGACCTTTTGGACGCCAGGATCCGTACAGGTCTGACGCTGTCCGCCGCGGCGGAGCTACTGGCCGCGCACCCCGCTCACCTGGTCCGGACATTCACCAAGGAATACGGCATCGCGCCACATCAGTATCTGACAGGCCGGCGCGTGGACCTCGCGCGGCGGATGCTACTGGCCGGAACACAACCGGCAGACGTCGCGAGCGCCGTGGGTTTCTACGATCAAGCACATCTGTCCAGGCACTTCAAACGCCTGGTCGGTGTAGGGCCTGGGTGTTACGCGCGGCATCGTTGAGTGGTGACAGCCTCCTCCGCTTGCTACCACCACGGCGTCGGTTCTCCGATGCCAGACAAAACGCGGGTGGTGGGGAGGCAATCGTCCCCACCACCCGCGGTCTCCCGCCTGCGCCGAGCGGGCCCGACAGACACTGGACGAACTGAAGCGCCGATTCACCTTTGCCGCAAAGACCGACACCGCCACCGTCACCCTCGTGCACGGTTCGGCATCCTGATTCCAGGACTCGCGCCCTCCGCGGCCTTCGAGATCATCGCACTTTGTTTCGATCACAGCAGGCCTGCCGGATATCAGTACTCACGATTCCGCATCGCACACCCCCTATCCAGAGCACATGCTCGAACAACACGTAATGCGCTACATCACTTCTCGATTATCATGAAGAAAATGTCTTAATTCAAGATGAGGACAATGCGAAGAGCCGTCCGGCAATACCGTTCAAGTTATAGAAGTTCGCCGGGTCAGACGCCCTCGACAGCGCCCGGCGGAAGGAAGTCCACACCGTACTGACTCGTCACACTCAACCCCTCCTCCATGCTTTCGGTCTTGTCCAGCTTGTCGAACAAGGAAGCCAGTTGACCAGCAGGACTGACCCAGAACAACGCCCGAGTCGGCACATCGCCGCGGTTGTAGTAGGCATGCGGAAGGTTTCTGGGCATCCGCACGGTGTCACCCGGTCCGGCTGTCTCCCATTTCCCGTCGATGTAGAGGGTGAAGACCCCGTTCAGAACGTAGATGTGCTCATCTTGCCGCGGATGCACGTGCGGTGGTACCCCGGTCCCGGGAGGATCGTACGTCTCGAACGCGAAACTCGATTCACTGGATGACTTCATCGTGTAGGTATGGCCGAAAACGTTCCATACCTTCGACCCCATGGCCTCGTTCGCGAGGGTGATCCCTTTTGGCAACGGGCCGAGCACGATCTCTTCGTCTGACATGACACCTCCTGATGAACCTACCCGCCCACTATGCACGGCCCATGCCACACTGCCAACAGATTCCGCCTGCATGAAGCCGTCATGAATTCCGGCACGTCAGACCACGGACCGGTCACGTGACGCGATCGCTGTTCACCGGAGTCATCTTCCCGCAAAACCACGAGGTCGTGTTCGTTGCCCAGGTGGATAGAGCCCGCCCGGCGAGAGCGGGGGCCACCACTAGCAGCACCCCGAACGTATCCTCCAGAGTCGCGATACACGTGATGACAAGAGGGCTCGCGAGCAAGGCCGTCTTCAGGCTCCGTCCGAGTCTCACCCTGCCCGTGGTGCGGGCGCCGCGACCGGCGATGACAACGTCCCACACTGTCGTGAAGTAGCCGGCTTCGACGAGCCTTCCCGCCAATGCACTACCCTCCGAACCGAGGCCGACGACTGTCACCATCGTTCGGTCTTTTCGTGCCATGGCGGGTACTCCAGTCGACTCGGGACGCGGTGCGGCTCACGCCGGAGACACTTTGGCGATGCCACCGTGTACAGGACATAATCGAATCGCCGTGCGCGTTCTTGCAAGTACTTACAAGTCTTTCGGGTACTGACAACGAGGTAAGGAAGGAGGCCGGTGCAGCCGACTCAGAAGCGCAGGTTCACCTGCGGTCTCGATGCCGCGATCGCCGTGATGGGCGGAAAATGGAAAGGGTTGATCCTGTTCGCGCTCCAGGACGGACCACTACGGTACGGGATGGTTCGACGCGCGGTGCCCGGCATCAGTGAGCGGGTGCTGATCCTTCAGCTGCGCGAGATGGAGACCGCCGGCCTGGTCCACCGGGAGGTGTATCACCAGGTCCCACCGAAGGTGGAGTACTCACTGACCGATTTCGGCAAGACACTCAACGACGCGATGGCACCGCTCGGCTCCTGGGGTGAAGAAAATCTGGATCGCATCGAGGACATCAAGTGGTAGCAGATCACCGACTCACCCTCGCGGGTGATGTGACTGAGGACGTTCACTCACTCATGCGCCGACAGAGCGATTTCCTGTAACGGAGGAACGAAGTCCATCCCCGGATTTCGTTGCCGAACTCACTTGGCGAGCACCTTCCGGATCATGAGCGTAACCGAAGCCCTTCGATCACCGAGTCTTGGTTGACTCCTCGATGATCACCTACTTAGCTGCTTGGACCACCGCCCCGAAGACGAGCATCATGGGAGACGCACAGTAAAAGCATGCTTACCGCGGCCGAGGCGCGTCATCACCCGGCCGCCGATCGAGCACCTGTCCCGTCGGCACCGAAGAGCGGAATGACTTGGACACCCGGGCCTGAATCAGGTCGACTTCTTCAGCTCCACCTACGCGCGTACCTGAAAGTGAAGCAGCAGATTCTCACCAAACGAAACGCCTTCAGCTTTCATCGAGATGGGACGTCCCCGCGGGCGGATCGTATCCTCGACTCGCTGCTCGAAACGTCACGTCACTCCCGACTGGCACACCATGGCCGGCACGGGGTCGAGGAAGGGACGATGGCAAGCCCGGTGCCGGCCGGGCATCGTCCGCACCTTCGCAACGGACCGGCAGATCAGGACCTCCACTGGCAGCACCCCTGCCCCTGAACCCGCGAACTGTCATCCACCGCCTCAATCCTGATGTAGCTACGTTTCGCCGCTTCAAGCAGGTCCGCCCAGCTGGAAACATCCGGCCGCCGCCGCAACAATCCGCGCCGTTCCCGTTCGGTCATACCTCCCCAGATGCCGAAGTCGATCCGGCCATCGAGCGCTTCGGCGAGGCATTCCGTCCTGACCGGGCAACCGAGGCAGACCGCCTTGGCCCGGTTCTGTTCCGCCCCCCGGACGAACAAACCGTCCGGATCGGTGTCGCGGCACGACGCATTGACCCGCCAGCTCGACTGGTTGGTCTCCATACCCCCAGCTCCCTACCCTGGTGTTCGACACACCACGGGAGGACGAAAAGCCTGCGCTCCTGCCCCCATGAGCGTGTCTCCCTGTGTGCTCACGTCGGTTGAGCCGACACCTCCCCGGTGCCAGCGCCTCCGTTCACCGGAACAACCGGCCTCGAAGACCTCTTCACCGACGCGATACCGATGACGCTGAAACAGCGTCATCGGCGGGATTCCGGTCGCCGAGGCCAGGCGCCACAGCTCCCGAGCTCGCACACTGGCCGCGCAGAGAAATTCTTTGTCATCTGCAGGCGATCTACCCCTGATGCTTTTTATCTCATCCATGACACCATGCACTCCACCCGGTCCCAGGGATCACACCTTGAAAGCATGGCGTATCAGCCTTCTTTTCCCATGTCAACATTCAACGTCGACAGACCCTTGCTATCACGATCCAAGGTCACCTCTCAAGAAATACGGTTTCATTTCGGCTTCAGCGGTTTGGCGCGGAAGGTAGTCCCCCAGGCCAGAGGCAAGATGGAGGCTCCTGCGCACAGCCGATGTGGTGTCCGTTATCAAACTCACGCGTTGTTGCATCTCGCACATCTTGCCGCTCCCGGACGAAGATGAAATTCTTCGGATTCCTGAATCATGGGCCTCTGGACGCCACTGGTCAGTGCCGTCGGCCCGCAATGCGTATCCACAGTGTGACGAGAAGAATCGGAGCCTGAACATGAAGCACTTTCGCTATGTCACCGCCCGTCTGCTGGGCAAAACCCGCATGGGCGGTCTCTACACCTACTGGGACATCGCCAACTGAGCCGCCGTCGGGCCGGCTCCGGCCGGCCCGATCTCAAGTCTAAGGAAGCACGTTGACCGATAGGCGGCTTCGACCCCCTGGGCCGAAGGGCCACTGGCTGGCCGGCAACACGTTCGAGTACGACCGAGACCGCATGGGGTTCCTCATGCGATGCCATGACGAATACGGCGATGTCTTCGCCTACGACAAGAGGACGATCGTCGTACGCGACCCGGATCTCGTGCACACACTGCTGACCCGGACCAACGATGACTTCTCCAGCGAGAACTCCCCGGTCGCCACCCGATTCGACGCCGCTCGCAGCACGGCGGACTCACGGTTGTGGATGACCGCGCGGCGCTCGGGGTGGCGAGGACTGAACCAGGACGCCGCGACGGCTCACACCACGAGACTTCGTCTGCTGTTCGAACGGCGGGTGAATGGCACGGCAGGCCGCGAGATCGACGTCCTCACCTTGATGGAAGTATATTCCGGCGAGGCGGCAGCAGACTTCTGCCTTGGCTCCGATGCCGACGGCATTCCCGGAGTCGTCGTCGAAAACACCAAAGCAATCGCACCGCTTTCCGGTAGTTCCGAAGTGCTGCCTTCCTGGTTCCCCTCCCCGACCCTCAGACGTTTCCGGCGAGCGCACAAGAAGACACTCGACGTGCTGACCGAGAAGGTCGCCCACAGGAAGTCTGCCACCGTTCCCGAGAACCCTCGTGATCTTCTCGATGTCCTCCTGGCTGCGCGGCCCGCGCTGAGCGAGATTCAGGTGCAGCGACTCATCAGAGGCATCCTGCTGGCCGCGTATGGCGTGCCGGCCGCGTCGATGGCATGGACGATGTGGACCCTGACCACTCGCCCCGCCCTCTGGTCCAGTGTGGAGGCCGAGGCGATGGCCTGGGACGGCGATGGCGAGCCGTCCTTGGCAGACCTGCCGCAAACCGAGGCTGTCGTGAAGGAGGCCCTTCGGTTGTGGCCACCGACTTGGCTGATGGGCAGAGTCGCACTTCGCGCCACCACCCTGGGGAAGTGGCAGCTGGAACCCAAAACCCAGATCATGTTCAGCCCTTACCTGATGCACCGCGACAGCCGATGGTGGCCGTCCCCCGATTCCGCGGACCCCGAACGCTGGTTGAACGGCGGCAAACCGATCCACAAGTACGCCTACATCCCCTTCGGCGCCGGGCCTCGGGTATGCCTGGGCACGCGTCTCGGCCTGACGCAACTGGTGCTCACGATGTACTGGCTGACCAGGCAATATCAGGTGATCGCGCCAGACGCCTTGGCGGTCAAGCCTGTTTTCCACAACCTGCTCGCGCCATATGGGTTCCAGGCGACCTTCGTCCCGAAGTAGAGCCAGGTGGCCGTCGGCTTCCGGCGGCCACCGCGGCTCACGAAGCCCGGGTGCGGCGCAGGAGTGCGGCGATACCGCCAGAGCTCACCAACAGGAGTACGACAGCCGCGTAGTAGGCGGCGTGATAACCGGCGAGCGTGGACACAGGTGTCTCCGTCGAGCCGACCGACGCCGCGAATGTCACCAGCGCGGCGACACCGACGCTGCCGCCGAGCTGCTGCGCGGTGACGTTCAGCCCGCCCGCGACACCGTGTTCACCTTGCGGAACGCCTGTCAGGGACGCCGCGGTCATCCCGGCGAAAGCAATGCCCTGGCCAATACTCATCACGACCACAGCGGGAAGAACGTGCGCCCAGTAGCTGCCGCCCAAGGGGGTCAAAGCCCACAACGCCACACCCGCCGCTATCAGCAGCAGCCCGGTGATCAACAGCCTCCGCAGCCCGACACGGTCCATCACGCGCCCTGCCATGGTCGAACTCAGGACCACGACGACCCCCATCGGAAGAATCGCCAAACCAGATTGCAGCGGCGAATACCCCAGTAGTCCTTGGAGGTACAGCGGCGCGAAGAACAACACCGCTAACACGGCGGTGAAGAACGCCACCGCCGCTACGGTGGCGGCCGACACGGTCGCCTTGCGGAAGATCGCCAGATCCAGAAGCGGGTTCGCGGTGCGCACCTCCCAGATCACGAACGCCGACAACAGCACCGCCGAGATGACCAGCGACGAGAGCGTCCACATGTCGTCCCAGCCGGCGTGCCCCGCCCGGCTCAACCCGAACACCGCCAGCAGGAGTCCACTGGTGACGATCGTGGCGCCCACGATGTCCAAGGGTTCACGGTTCCCCTCCGAACGAGGGATAACAGGGCGAACCGCCATCAGCACGCCTATGCCGATGATGAGGTTGAACACGAACACGGCGCGCCAGCTGAAGAAATCGGTCAGCACACCTCCGATGACGACACCCGCGCTGAAACTGGAGGCCCCGACCGACGTGTACACGGCCAAGGCCCGGTTCCGCGCGGCTCCCTCGGGGAACATCTCGGTGACCAGTGCGAGTGACGCGGGGCCCGACAGCGCGGCTCCCACGCCCTGCAGCGCCCTCGCGAGCATGAGGATCCCTGCGGTGGGGGCAGCGGCGGCCAGCACAGTGGCCGCCGTGAACAGCCCCACGCCAAGGATGAACACGCGACGACGCCCGAGAACGTCCGCCGCCCGTCCGCCGAACAGGAGGAATCCGGCGAAGGTGACCGCATAGGAGGTCATCGTCCATTGGAGGTCCGCGTTGTCGATGCCGAGGTCCTGTCCGATAGCGGGAAGCGCGGCGTTGACAACGGCCACGCCTCCCGCGTCCAGTGCCAGCGCGGCGGCCAGGACGACGATCGCGAGCCTCCGGCGCCGGGCCTCACGGAGGTCCGGCCGTAACGGCGACACCGGCTCGATTTCGGAAACCATCGTGATGTACTCCTGTACGTGGACTGGACGCACCCCGCGCACGGATGATCGGCCTACGGGTGTGCTGGTGAGGGGCCGGCACGAACGCGCTCGCGATGGGTGCCGCCCGCGTCAGCAAAACAGGGAAGAACCCCACACGTCCAAGACTTCTCGCCATACGCTGCACGTATAGGTCACTTGGTCAAGGGAGGCACGAGATGGACGTCGACACCCGTGTCCTCCGGTATTTCGCCGCGGTCGCCGAGGAACTCAACTTCACCAGGGCCGCCGAGCGGCTGTACGTCACCCAGCCGTCACTGAGCAGGCAGATCCGGCAACTCGAGACCGACCTCGGCGTCACCTTGTTCACCAGGACCAGCCGTGAGGTGCTCCTCACCGCCGCCGGTGAGGCGCTCCTACCACTGGCCAAGGCGCTCATCTCCGACTGGCAGTCCGCACAGCGGACGGTGCGCGGAGTAGCGGCGTTGGAAGGCCGTGTGCTGCGAATCGGATTCGAAGCATCCGGGGCAGGACCGCTCACCAACAGAGCACGTGAGCGCTTCGCCCAGCGTCTTCCGGATGTCGTCATCGAACCCAAGCGGTTCGATTGGGGCGGCGAGGTCGCGGCGGTCCGAGACGGCCTCGTCGACGCGGCCTTCATCTGGCTGCCTGCCGACACCGATGGTCTGCATACCGAAGTCGTCGCGCAGGAGCAGCGGATGGTGGGGCTCGCCACCGGTCATCGGCTGGCGGAGCGGAGCAGCGTGGCCATCATGGATCTGCGAACCGAACCGGTAATGTGGACGAGCAAAGCACCCAGACCTTGGGTGAACTGGTGGGCGGTGAACCCTCGCCCGGATGGCTCGGAACCGGTATGGGGACCCCAGAACGACAATGTCGAAGAGATGCTCGAGCAGGTCGCGAGTGGCTTGGCGATCTGCATCGGGCCCTCGTCGATGGCGACCTACTACGCCCGGCCGGACCTCGTCTGGCTGCCGATCACCGATATCGAGCCCTTGCGGATCGCGTTCGCCTACCCGGTGTCGAGCACCAACCCCCTGGTCGCCGCCTTCGCCGCGGTCGTCAGAGAACTGCGGTCCGTTCACCGTGATCTTTAGAACCCGAGGAAGAGTTTCCCGTAAGCATCCGGGCCCTTGAGCAAGCGGCCCGCCTCTCTGCACTTCGAGGGCCATATCTGCACGAAGTGCACTTCTTCACCATCCGGCGCGTGGTTTCTTGGCCGCGGCTCATACGCCCGGATGCATGAACCCGGATTGCGTACCAACCTGGTGCGAGAACAGGCAAGGCAGCTTGCAGGGTTGACGTGCTGGAGAGCAGATTGACCGCCTGTCCGGTGATATGGAGCGAGCGTTCCGCGATCGTCTCCCATCCCGCCTCGACGCTCACCATCGCCGGTCGTCACCACGGCTCGCTCTATGCGCACCATGTTCGTGGGCAACTCCTGTACTCGGCCGGTGCGACCGAACGCCTGCCGCGTTCGGTCGCACCGTCCTTCCTCAAAGGTCAGGCGTCCTCGTAATAGTGGACATCGCCGTCCGGACCGTGGGTGAAGAACGGGGCGGCAGGCCCGATCTCGGGCGGCGCGTACTCGGCATAGATCTCATATGGCGCCGCGGGTGAACAGATCGGGTTGATCTGAACGATGCAATTGCGCAGCGATCCGCTGTACTTCGCCTTGACGTGCCGGGGCCGCTGGTCCTCCACAATGGCCGGACCGGCCGTGATCTCCCAGCCGCTCGCCGCGCCCGGCCCCGTCGTGCCGACGGTCTGCGTCGGCACTGCCGAGCTGACACCCGCATCGTCGAAACAGAGTTTCAGTGCCGCGTCCACATAAGCGACGCGAAGGGTGATGGTGCTGCCCGAACCGAGGAAGTACCGCTTGGTGTACGTCTGACAGGTCTCGGCCCTTTCGTCAGCCTGCGCGACTGTCGGCGCCAACGCCGACGCCATCACGGCGGCGGCGGTGAGCAGTATTGCCTTGCGAATCTTCATCCCGACTCCCGAGTCGATCTTGTCGATGATCAACGCGACGATATCGAAGTTTGTTACTTGCCAACTGGAGTATGGAGAATTTCGCCTTCGAGGCCCGGGCACGCGTTGCTTCGCCAACGCCCGGCACCATGCCCTGGTTCACCTTGGTCGATCGGCCCAGAGCCGCGTCTTCCAGCCAAAAGCCGGTCGACATCGAAACTTGCCCCCGCGAGCGGGAGACACTCGGAGGATAGACAATAGTGCATCAATGGCACCCGATTACGCATGGAAGCCATTTCTTCGAGCGGTCCGCTCGACCACGTTCCAAGATTCCCGGAAAGCTGGCCGCTATTGAGTTAGCCTCGACGCGTGCGAATGAAAACGATCTTCGCGGCGGTACTGACCGGTCTGGTGGCGACCACGGGAACGGCGACCGCCGGAGTCCGCGCTACCGACGTCACCATCGAATGGTTCGACGCCACCGCCGAGGCCTTGGCGCCCCACCCCGACCCCTACGTCACCCAGAGCAGGAACTGGGCCGTGACCTGGCTCGGCGCCGCGAGAGCAGCCCGCGAAACGCGGTGCCCGAGCCCGTTCGCCGAAGCGGCCGTGGCGTCTGCCGTCCACACGTCGCTGCGCCGGCTCGCCCCCGAGCACGCCGAACGCCTCGACGCCCGGTTGACCGAAACCCTCCAGCGGCTCCCGGATGGCCCGGGCACTCGATGCGGAGTCGAAGCAGGCCGCACGCAGGCGATCAAAGTGTTCTCCGAACGCGAGAACGACGGCCTCGACCCCGTTTCGATGAACGCGCCGTTCCCGACTCCTGTCCCAGGACCCGGTGTCTGGCAGCCGACACCACCCGGGTTCCGCGAAGCCAAACAGGCGGGGTTCCGCAAGGCGCAGCCTTTCCTGCTCGATAGTGCGAGCCAGTTCCGCCCTGGACCACCGCCGACACTCGACTCCGTTCTCTACCGCCATGACCTCGCGGAGGTCGCGCGCGTGGGCGCCGTCGACAGCGAGGTAAGGACGCGAGCACAGACCGACACGGCGGCGTTCTGGTACCAGTCTTCGGTACTGGGATTCACCGGCGTGCTGAGGGCCGCCCTCGCCGAATCGAAAGGCTCACCCCCCGACCGGGCTCGGCTGGTCGCGACCTTCCACGTGGCCGCGGTCGACACCGAGATCGCCGTCTCTGACGCCAAGTACGCCTATCTCTTCTGGCGTCCTGTCACCGCGTTGCGGTCCGGTAGTGCCCCGGAGTGGACGCCCTTGCACGTCACTCCTGCCTTCCCGGAATATCCGAGCGGGCACTCCAGCTACGCGGGTTCGGCCGAGCGGATCCTTACCGTGCTGCGCGGACCGATCGCCGCCCGCGAATTCCAGCTCACCAGTCCGACAGCGCCTTCGGTCGTAAAGACCTACAGAGCATGGTGCGAGTTGACTCGGGACAACATCGACGCACGTGTCTGGTCCGGCATCCACTTCCGTCACTCCGACAACGTCGGGGCCGGCCTCGGAGGCCGCGTGGCCTCCAACACGTTGGCCGGGTTCGAGCGGCTGCTTTCGTGATACGGCACTAGCCATCCACCTGGCTGGGCGGCGCCTCGATGCACCGCCCAGCCAGGTATCCGCTCAACCCGACCGTCCGCGGCGGACCACATGAGCCTGTTCGGCGACCCGCCTGCCGAGGTGTGCCGCGGTGAGCAGATCGGACTTGTGCACCTGCTCCGGCCCTTCGTCGACGTTCGACTGCGCCGCGGCGCCGAGCCACACACCGAGCCGGTTCAAGTCGTTTTCCGAGGCCGTGCCGGCGTTCCATCCCGGCGGGAGGCCGAGGTTCACCCAGTTCATCCCATGTTGAGCCGCCAGCAATGCGAAATACTGCAGAGTATGGAGTTTGTCGCCGCCTTTGGCGCCGGAATTGGTGAACCCGGCCGCGAGTTTCCCTTCCCAAGCCTGGGTCCTCCACCGCTTGCCCGTGTCGTAGGCGAAGGCATGGAAAATCGGGCTTGCCGAGCCCATATACGTCGGCGACCCGAAGATTATCGCGTCAGCCAGGTCCAGGACAGTCCACTGGTCTTCGGTGATGGAGCCGACCGGGACTAAGGAGGTACTCGTGTCCGGGAACGCCGACGCCCCTTCGGATACGGCATCAGCCAATCGCGCCGTATGCCCGAACCCGCTGTGGTAAGCGATGACGATACTCACCGAGTTTTCCGACATTCATGCATCCTCTCGATCAGACGAATTCGGATGCCAGTCTGACGAGCTGAATTACTTGTACCACCCAGTCGTTCGAGTGTTTCCACCTAGCTGAAGGGCGACCAGGACCCCACTTGGTACCGGCCTACCCCGGAAACTAGCCATTCGACCAGGAAAACCAGCTACATCGTCCGATGCGGGCCGCCCGGCCGCACGGAATGATCGCGAGAAGTCCATCCCGATTCCCCACCCGGAAGGCAACCATGTCTCTGCGCGGCCTGCTCACGGCTAATGCCCCGGCACGTCTCACCGACTCGACGTTCCTCATCCTGCGGCTGGCGGCCGCCGTCGTGTTCGTCGCCCACGGATGGAACACATTCAGTTCCCAAGGTGTGAGTGGCGCCATCGAAGCCCAGCAAGCAGCCGGAATCCCTCTGCCGGCACTCGCTGGACCGTTCACCGTCTTCGGCGAGCTCGTCGGCGGCATCCTGCTCGCGCTGGGACTCCTGACCCGGCTTTCCGCGATCACGATCTCCGTGATCATGCTGGGCGCATGGGTGTTCGTACACGCACAGAACGGCCTCTTCGCCTCGAAGGGTGGCTTCGAATACGTGATGATCCTCGCGGCCATCTCGCTCACGTTGATCGTGACCGGGCCGGGCCGCTACAGCATCGATCACCTGCTCGCCGGGAACCGGCACGAGCCCGAGGTGAAGGTGGCCGGCTCAAGCCTCGTATGACTTGGTGACGAGGTCCTCATCTTGCCGCGGTTCCCCCGGGGAAACGCGTCAGGGTGAGGACGCCGGGCAGCCCGGCCTCCCTGGCCACGGCCGCGGCCTCGCCACGGGAGCGCACGCCGAGTTTGCCGAAGATGTTGGCGACGTGGAATTTGACCGTGTGCTCGCTGATATGCAGCCGCGAAGCGATCTCACGGTTGCGACGACCATAAGTGAGCTGTTCGAGCACGTCGAGCTCTCGGGGATTGAGCGAGCTCAGCAGGGTGGCGTCAAGCAGCTCCGGCGGGCTCAGCGGGATGCTCACGCTGACGGTGGTGCCCCAGTTCGGCGACGAGTCGAATTCCAGCGTTCCCTCGATCGAGAGGAGCCTTGAGGCGATGCGGTGCATGGAAAGCGCCTCCGTGGACATCTCGCCGGCACCGTTGTCTCGTATGACGAGCCGAAGCATGGCGTCGTCGATCTTCCAGGCGACCCTGAGCCTGCTGACCTTTCCCTGTTCGAGCATGGTGACCACTGTGTCCCGGACGGTTGCTCTCGCGACCTTGGCGACGTCGGCCGGCAGAGATCGCCCTGCTCCTTCCGGGCCCGAGAGGTCGAGTTCCACATCGCTGTAACGAGTCAGCGTGCTCAAGGTGTCCGCGAGCCTGGCGAAGGCCGCCTCCGCGGTTTCGTCGTGGGTGGCGTGGTCCATGCTCGTGCGCAGCTCCAAGAGCGCCGACACCGTGCTGTCGGTCGCCGCTCGCCGGGCCGCGGTGTCGTCCAGGGTCTTCGAGCGCAGAGTGATCAGCAGGGCGGTCAGTGTCGCGGCTTGGACGTCGGCGACTTCGGCGGTCGCCTTCGCTCGCTCATCAGCGACCGCCCACCTGTCCGCCATCTGGACCGGAACGGCTTCAGGGAGCAACCTCACGATGTGCGCGGTCACGAGATCCCAGAGCAGCTGTGTCATATCCCGCTCGTCGGGCGCCGGGAACACACCGGCCTCGAGGATCACCGCCAGCAACGCGCCCGCCGAGCCAGGTGGCGCCGACGCCGAGGCCAATACCGTGCGGGAAACACCGCCGAGCCGGGCCTCGCCGAGCCAAGGGACGCCCACATCGACTCGCCGGGCCAGTGACGCCATCTCGGCGCTCGTGATCCCTCCGGCTCCCTCGGCGGTCCCGTGGCTCATCAACGGCGACCGGGCGCAGTCTCCGGTCATCATCACCACCGCGCGGTGCACGACGAGTTCCGACAGAACATCCGAAAAACGCTCGAGTATTTCGGGTAACGGTGCTGCCATCAGGGTATTGGCCGCACGCAGAGCTCGCCGTGGGTCGGTCCAGTCAGATATAGCCATGTTCAGACAATTTTCACCAAGCCGCGCTCGACGGGAACCCGAGGAAACGAACAATGACCGGTGCGGACGCGCGCGGAGCGGCACCATTGCGGCGCCACCCCGCTCAGGCGTGCGACCTGTGGACGTGACGTCACCAATCCCGGCTGCGCATCACTACCCCTTCTGTATCGGACAATGCCGTCATCGTCCTCGGCCGTCGCCCGACAAACAAGAGCGCGGGCATGAGAAATCCGGTATCTCCATAACCGATCCAGTATCACCGCCAAACGGAGGCCATCCGACCAAGGAAGAAAGTACCCGATTGGTCGCATACCTCCCTCGCATGGAGAGCACGGACAGGGTTCCCTCGGATGAGGCCATGCCGCGATGTGCACGGCCGCAAGAAGGCAGAATCAAACTATCGATCATTCCCAGTACCTGACCCGACGGACTCGCGGTGCTGCCGCTTCTCGCGTTGGCGATCGGCGAGGCCACCACGGTCGGTGCGTAACGGACCTTCGCACGACGCGATACCGGCAGCCGGTGGAGGCGACGCTCCACCGGCTATGCCAGGTCTTCAGCGAGCAAGTCCATCAGCAGGCCGTCGTGCCAACCGTCGCCCTCGGCGTCGCGCTCGTACCGGCGCATGATCCCGACCTCCCGGAAACCTGCCGCCTTGTAGCAGCGGATCGCGGCGTCGTTGTCCGCCGCGGGATCGATGACCAGACGGTGATGACCGCGGTCCCGCACGAGATGGCGAACCAGTGTGCGGACAGTGTCTGTGCCGAGCCCGCGGCCGTGTGCCGCCGGGTCGAGGAAGATGTCGACCGACGCGTGCCGGTACATCGGGTCGGTCTCCTCCCCGTACTGCACGAGGCCCCGGATCTCGGTGTCTTCGAGAACGACGAAACACACCACGCCGGGTTCGTCGAACGGCCAGGTGGGCGAGTCGTCCACGCTACCCCAGCGCCTTTTGACTTCGACGGTCGACACTATCCGCCGCAACTCTGGAACGTGTTCTTCGGTGACCGGAGCAAGCACGACGCTCTCCCCGCGTAACTCGATACTCACGTTCGACTCCGTTCATCCATACCTGGCTGCCACCCGGAAGCCTGTGGCCCTCCCCATGATCGGCTACAGCGGTCCGGCGGACGGTACCGATCGCCGGCTTCACCGCAACTTCGACCAGCCACGTCATCGGCGGCCTTATTCCCATGTGTACCAATGTTTTCCTCGCCGATATGGAGGTCTCACCATAGCCAGACGGCGGAGTGTCCACAAATCCTGGCGATCACTCAAACTCAGCACCCCCTCACGCCGGACGAGCCAGACTGTCTCGTAGTCGAAATGCAGTACCGCGTCACCGGGGACCACGTCGAGCAGCCCCAGCGTCAACCGGATCATATGGTCTTGCTGCGTCGCCAGACCATCGCTGGCGGCACCGGGTTTGCGGAGACGGAAATAGACCCACGCCGTCGGATCGAAAACGAGCCCGCCCACGAGGAGATCCCAAGCTCTTCCGCGGCTTTGCTCGATCCGTCCACCCGCTCTCATCCAAGTGCCCTGCGGGGTCACGACCCCCTCTTCCAGCAGTTGGTCCGCCGACGAGTCGCCCCCGAGCATGCCCAGCGCCGCCGCGCATTCCCTGAGAGCGAGCGCGACCTTCGAGGCCGACAGAGGGGTCGCCAGGTCAAGACTGTACGAAATGGCCACTCCATGTCCTTACCGACGTTGCGACGAATGATCCATCAGATCGCCGACAGTGCGCTGCGGTCACGGATTTCGCCACGGAATTCCGGAAGGCACGGGGCCCCGACACCGACCACGCCCGGGAAATCCGATGATGGCGGAGTTTCAACTGGTCGATGCCGCTCTTACCCGCCGGGTCGGCGTCATGTGTCGTCAGCCATCGGATGCTCACCAGATCGTCTTCCCCGTCGACCATCGGGACATCCTCGAGCGTGACTACCACCCCAGGCCGGACACGACGCCACGGCTTGAGGACGAAGGCGACGAATTCTCCGGGGCCGCACGCGGTGTCGGCGCCGGGAACCGAAGCCGCGAAGTGCATCCGGAAGTCCGGCGCGAGAATCTCGTCGGCCAGTTCGTAGTCACCGCACCAGAGAGCAGCCCACTTTCCCGGCAGAACGACACCGGACGCGCGGACGGCGTCCAGTTCTGCTTGTGTCCGGTTCATCGCGGGGATCCTCCTGATCTGGCGTCGACGTCGGCCGGACGGGCCTGCGTGACGCTCCAAGCGCATCTTCGTAGCTCAGGCTCGCCTGGCACCTTCGGAAGGGCAATGATTCGGCGATGCGATTCCCCTTTCGAACGATGCACATCCCTGCATTGGCGCGGGTCATGTGACCGCCTCCCCTGGTGTGACAGCATCTGTTCGGCAGCAAGTACATCTCCTGACGCCCTAGAGTCGCAATTCGAAGGACGCTCGTCGAGGCACCTTCATGCTCTGAACCAGCGATCGCCACGACTGTCTTCCGATCGCCATCGGCATGGTTCGACTCCCGTGCGGGACCGTCCTCTGAGGAGCTGAGCCGGGCCGTGGAGCATGGACTCGGAGTGAGTCTTGCGCGCCCTGTCAGCGACGTCGTCCAAGATCGCGACGCGCGGTCTCTGGCGGCATGTCATCTGGATCGAGTCAACCCGTTCCCGAACGCAACCCACCCCGACAAGGCAACCGATCGATGTATAGCATCTTTCTAATGCATTGATTGATCAGAATGTCGATGACGTGAGGCCGGCCAGCGAAGGGATCACACACCAGACGTTAGCGACCCTTCGGCAGTCCCCAAATAGGTCCACCCTTTAACATTTTCACACCGCCGCCAGGGGTCGCCCAGCTCCCTGTTTCACATGTCGAAAATGTGCGGGGCTCTACGCGAGGCTCCGTCGTCCACGCATCGGCCGCCCGATTCATAAGCAGGTCAAGGACATGACATCACTCGATAGCGCGGCCGCTGCCTCCCAGGTTCGGTCTGCTCAGGACCATGGGCAGCGCCTTCACGGCTCAACGGTAGTCGCTGGATCGTGACGCACGTTCTTCGGCGGCAGGCAACTGTCTTTTCTCGGGGCACAGCAGTCGGCAGAACCCGTTCGAGTGGCGGTTCTACCAGGGCCTGTCGACACGGTGTCAGATGTTTCGAATGGCCTAGGGCGTGTCCTGCGGATCTTGTTCATGATCACGTGCAGACAATGGGTTGTGGTTGGTCGTGGTGAGCTGACGGATAAGGCGTGGGCGGTGATCGGGCCTTTGCTGCCTGCGGAGACGGGGCAGCGGGGTGGTCGGTGGCGTAGTCACCGGCAGGTGATCAACGCGATTCTGTGGCATGAGCGGACGGGTGCGCCGTGGCGTGATCTGCCCGAGCGGTATGGGCCGTGGAAGACCGCGCATGAGCGGGTTGCGGAAGTGGACCGCGGACGGGACCTGGGACCGGATCCTCGAGCATGTGATCGTCAAGGACGACTCACTCGGGACGTTGGAGGACCATGTCGAGTTCGTGATCAGCGTCGATTCCACGAGTGTCCGGGCGCATCAGCACGCGGCAGGTGCCCGGAAAAAAGGGGCTGTGCGGGCTGGATCGAAGACCTCACCGTCGACGGGGAATGCCTCGGGCGTTCCCGAGGCGGACTGACCACCAAGATCCACCTGGCCGTCGACGCCGCGGGCCTGCCGTTGGCGGTGATCCTCACACCAGGGCAGGCCGGGGACAACCCGCAACTGCTGCCCCTGCTGGACGACATCCGGGACATCGAGGTGGACGGACAGAAAATACGGGTCGGGAGAGTGCTGGCCGACAAGGCCTACACCCACCCGAGCACCCGGAAGGCGCTGCAGGAACGCAGGATCAAGGCCACCATCCCCGAACGCGCCGACCAGATCGCCCGCCGCAAAGCCAAAGGCAGCGCCGGTGGCAGGCCACCGGCCTTCGACCCCGACCTCTACAAGCTGCGCAACGTGGTCGAGCGATGCTTCAACCGGCTCAAACAATTCCGGGGCCTGGCAACCCGCTACGCCAAACGAGCCGCCTACCACCGCGCCGAGATCATCCTCGCCTGCATCGTCCTTCATCTCCGATGAAGATCCGCAGGACACGCCCTAAATGTCCTTGCCCTGGTGGCCTCGGACCCCTCAGCCATGCGCCGCGGCCGACGGATCACCATCCGGTAGGTGTTCACCGCGGCGCGCACTCTCCTTGTCATGCCCTCAACGCGAAACCGGTCTCGCCCCAGACTGCGGCGAGACCGGCTCGGTTGCTACTCGATCCGGCTACTTGACCGGACGCGGGGCGAGATTCACCTCCACCGTGTTACCCGGGCCCGAGGCGACCGCGGAGACGATGCCGTTGAGGAACCCGCAACCCTGCAGCGGCGGCAGCACGTAGGTTCCCGTGAGCCTGCCACCGGCGCGCGGGTCGAAGCCGGCCTTCGACTGCAGCGGGATCTTGGCCGGTGTCTTCGTTTGGCACGCCGGGCTCGCCGAGACCGGGAACCCGAAGACACTGATCCGCGGCAGCTTGACCGTCACCGCCGAGGTCGACTTGAGCACCCCATTGGCCAAGGTGCCGGTGGTCTTGCCCACCGGCGCGAACTCGATCTTGGCGGCGACCGGGACGAAACCCCAGAGCGCGAACCTCGCGCTCGTCGGGTTCAGCGTCAGGTCGGCCTCGAAGGCCCCGTTCGCCAGGCTGATCGCCGCGCTGATTCCGCCGCGGAGATCGACCGAGCCGCTGAGCTTCCTCAGCTGGGTTTTGCCGACCAGGTCGTAGCTGTACTTCGTGCCGGGCGTGGTCTTCGGCTTGGTCTTGGCCGTGACCGGCGCACTGGGCGCCGACTTATTCCCTGCGGCGTCCTTCGCGACCACCGTGAAGGTGTACTCCGTGTTCGCCGTGAGGCCATCCACGGTCACTGTGGTGCCGGAGACCGACTTCACCAGCGACGCGCCTTGGTAGACGTCATACCCGGTGACGCCGACGTTGTCGGTCGCGGCGTCCCAGGCCAGCCCGACGCTGGTTTCGGTCGTGCCGGTGGAGCGCAGGTTGCCCGGCATGGTCGGGGCCACCGCGTCGGGCGCGCCCTGCGTCCGGACGGTCACGGCGGCACTCGGGGTCGACAGGTTGCCGGCCGCGTCCTTGGCGACCACCGTGAACGAGTACTCCGTGTCCGCCGAGAGGCCGTCGACCGTCGCGGTGGTGCCAGAGACCGACTTCACCAGGTTCGCACCGTTGTAGACGTCATACCCGGTGACGCCCACGTTGTCCGTCGCCCCGTTCCACTCGAGGCTCACGCTGGCTTGCGTGGTACCGGTGGAGCGCAGGTTGCCCGGAGCGGTGGGAGCCTGCGTGTCGGGAGCGGCTTGCGTCCGGGCGGTCACGGCGGCGCTGGCGGCCGAGGCGTTCCCCGCCGCGTCCTTGGCGACCACCGTGAACGAGTACTCCGTGTCGGACGCGAGGCCATCGACCGTCGCGGAGGTCTCCGCGACCGTCTTCACCAGGGTGCCACCCTTGTAAACGTCGTAACCGACCACACCCACGTTGTCGCTCGACGCGTTCCAGGACAGCTTGACGCTGGACTGGCTGAGGTCCGTCGCGGCGAGACCGGTGGGAACGGCGGGCGCGACGATATCCGGAGAAGTCGCCGTCCGGACGGTCACCGGCGCACTCGGCTCGGACTTGTTCCCGGCGGCGTCCTTGGCGACGACGGTGAAGGCGTACTCGGTGTCCGGGCTCAGCCCATCGACCGTGGCGCTGGGTTCCGTCACCGATTTCACCAGGGTGCTGCCGATGTAGACGTCGTAACCAGCGACGCCGACATTGTCGGCCGACGCGTCCCAGGCCAGCCCGATGCTGGAGGCCGAGGTCCCGGTCGAGCGCAGGTTGGCCGGCACGCTGGGAGCCTGCGTGTCCGCACCGGCCTGCGTGCGGGCGGTCACCGCGGCACTCGCAGGAGACTTGTTCCCGGCGGCGTCCTTCGCGACCACTGTGAACGAGTACTCGGTGTCCGCGGTCAGCCCATCGACGGTCACGCTCGAATCTGTGACTGTCTTCACCACTTCACCACCACGGAGCACGTCGTAACCGGTGACACCCACGTTGTCACTGGACGCGTCCCAGGCCAGCGAAACGCTGGTTTGGGTGGTTCCGGTCGAGTGCAGGTTCGCGGGGCTTGTCGGCGCCTGCGTGTCCGGGGCCTTCGCGGTGCGAGCGGTCACCGGCGCGGTCGCCGGGGAGATGTTACCGGCCGCGTCCTTGGCCTTGACGGTGAAGCTGTAATCCTTGTCCGGCGCGAGACCGTCGACTGTGGCCGACGTGCCGGTCACGGACTTGACGAGATTCGCGTCCTCGTAGACGTCGTATCCGGTCACGGCGACGTTGTCGGTGGCGGGCCCCCAGGACAGCGAGACACTGTTCTGCGTGACTTCACCGACGGTCACCACACCAGGAACCGAAGGCGGCGTGGTGTCGGGGGCTCCCGTGATCGTGAAGGTCTGCAGGACATTGTTCGTCACGTCCACAGGCGAGCAGTCCGCGACGAACGTGCCAAGACCCGTCTCCGCGCCGGAAGCCGTCAACGGCGTCATGGTCAGCACCAGATCGTGCACCGACAGCGTCGCTGTCCCAGGCTGGTCGAACCGGAGCGCCGGCGCGGAACCACTCGCCTTGACGACCAAGTCGTTGTCCTTCGCAGGAATGGGCTGTTGAGGGATCTCTGTCGGCACGCCGACAGCGAGATGCCCCTGCGGACTGGACACCAACGATGTGGCGAGCGCCGATCCCTTGAGACTTTCCGCGCCGACCAGCCGAAGCCCCTCGGTCGCGGTCTTGCCCGCGTTGGAGACAGCCGTGATGTCGATCTTGGGAGTGAACTGACCCATCGGGATCGTGTCAGGCAACGCGGCGTTGATGTCGACCGACACGTTCTGGTCGCCGATCAACGGGAAGGGACAGCTGAAAACCTGGTGGAGTGGTGGGTGACTACCCGTGCCGACGACCTTATCCGGCGTGACGGCGGCGCCGGTCACGGTGTAGGTCTGCAACACGGTCTGCTGCCCCTCCGGCAGCGTGCAGTCGGAGGTGAAGGTACCGAGCCCGGTCATGCCGCCGTCTGCCTTGAGCGGAGTCATCACCAGTTGGAGACCGTTCACCGCCAAGGTCGCGGTTCCCGGTTGGTCGAATCGCAACGCGGGTGCGCTGCCCTTCGCATTGACGATGAAGTCGTTGCCGGCCGCGGGAATGGGCTGATTCGGCACGTCGGAGTCGACCTTCACGGTCAGCGTGCCCTGTGTCCCAGGCATGGTCACGGTCGACGTCGCCTTGGCAGTGCCCTTGATGGTTTCCGCGCCGACAAGACGAAGGCCGTCCGTCGCTGTCTTACCCGCGTTCGATACCGCCGTGATCTCGATCGCAGGTGTGAACTTCCCCGTCTCGATCGTCGAAGGCTGCGCAGTCTTGATCGTCACCGAGACGTTTTGGTGACCGATCAGTGGAAACGGGCACGAATAGGTCTGCGTGAGTTCGCCCGGCGCCGCGGAACTGGCACCCGAGCCGGCCACGAGGCCCATCGCCACCAGAACCGCCGTGGTAGCCACAGCGACCCCACTCGCCAGTCTACGACTTCGTCTTCTGTGCTTCACAGGTCACACTCCCACTGATCGCTCACAACCCACTGAAACAACGACACGAAATGCCTTTCCCGCCCGTCCCCCTCATCGAAATGCAGACGCGCTACAGGCATGCCACACAGAATTAACACACCCCGATACCTGGTCAGGCAAGAGAAAGTCCGCCAAAATTATGGCGATTCGAAGCACTTGTCATCGCAAGGTGTGTCACTGAAGGAAAAGCTGTCAACCGCGGGATATCGGAAAGCCGACCATTTTGCACCAATGATGGGTCCTAACCAACAGCTTGCACCATGTCGACGGTTCCCGCCGGACGCCGGGATCGCCAGCGCTATCGCCGCCATCGGTGGAAAGCATGAAACCCGCAGGACGTAGGAAGCGACCAAATCGGATGCTGGAACGGCCGATTCTCGTCCACCAGTTGGTCATGATGGCCGGGCACAACCCGCGCGACGCGACAGCCGGGGCCATCACGCGGCGCGAGCGCACGACTCAGCTGACCTCGAAGCCGACGCGCCCGCCATTCCAAGAGCGCTCGTCGGCGGTCGAAGGACTGTCCGCAGAAGACAGAAATAGCGTGCTCGCGGGACTGGGCGGCACCTAGTGCTCAGTCCCTGAAGACGCGACGCGGCAGCCTTTCCCGCGCTGACCCTCTACGACGTCAGCGAAATGCGCTAAGCGGTGTCGACAATGCCGAGGCTCCTCGACATTCTCGGTGCTGAAGCCGATGTAAGAGTACCGTCGTACGGTCGAATACCACGCGGACCGCCGCGACGAAATCGAATGACCTCCAGCAGGCGTCCATCGGCGGGTTCGTCAGGGAGCAGCCGAACGCGCTGGCGGACCGGTCGGCGGGATGGGTTCGATTCGGCGATACGCCTCGTTCTGCGGTGGCCGCGGGTCAGGAGCACCGTTGTTCGGCCAGCATGAGAAAGCTCGCTCGGCTTGCGCGGTGATGGTGAGCGACGGATTGACGCCGAGGTTGGCGCTGATCGCGGATCCATCGACGACCGACAGGCTCGGATGCCCGAAGACACGATGATACGGGTCGATGACGCCGCTCTCGGGATTGTCACCGATCACGACTCCGCCGATGAAATGCGCGGTGAGAGGTACTCCGAAAAGCTCGCCCCACGTGCCACCGGCGACTCCACCGATCCGGGCTGCGACCCGTTGGTTCGCCTGGTAACCGGCAGGGATGAACGCCGGGTTCGGTTCGCCGTGCCCTTGCCTGGAGGTGAATTTACGGCGTCCGAACCTACGCCTGGTGGTGTAGGTGGTGATCGAATTGTCGAGACTCTGCATCACCAGGAGGATCAAGGTTCGTTCACTCCACCGGTGGGCATGAGCGACCTTCGCGACCCTGACCGGGTGTCGCAGGACCTGGCGGACGAACTGCCACCATCGTGGCGCCGGGTCGTCTCCGTCGGTGGCGACGGTCTGCAGCAGTCCGATCGCGTTGCTGCCCTTGCCATACCGGACCGGCTCGATGTGGGTGGTTTCGTCGGGATGGAACGACGAGGTGATGGCCAATCCGCGGGAAAAGTCCCGCTGAGGATCGGGCTTCGGCCGTGCCGAGCCGATGATGGCTTCCGAATTCGTGCGGGTCAGTTCGCCGAGACGTGGCGAGAGGTTCGGCAACGCACCCTTGTCACGCAGGGAATGCAGGAGCTTCTGGGTTCCCCACGTACCAGCGGCGAGCACCACCTTGTCCGCGGTGATCCGCCGCCGCATCACCCCATTGGTTTGCCGGGCGGAGACGACGAAGGAACCGTCCGCGCGCTCCTCGAGCCCGGTGACCGTGGTCAACGGGACGATGGTCGCCCCAGCATTCTCCGCCAGGTACAAGTAGTTCTTGACGAGCGTGTTCTTCGCGCCGACACGGCAACCGGTCATGCACGAGCCGCACTCCGTGCATCCCGTCCGTGCCGGGCCGGCGCCGCCGAAATACGGGTCCGGGACAGTACGGCCGGGCATTCCGAGGAAGACGCCCACCGGCGTGGGGCGGAAGGTTCCTGCCACCCCCATATCCGCGGCGACCTCCTGGATCACCTCGTCGGCGGGGGTGATCGTCGGGTTGGTCACCACACCGAGCATCCGGCTCGCCTCGTCGTAATGCGGAGCGAGCTCGGCCTCCCAGTCGGTGATGTGAGCCCACTGCCGGTCCTGATAGAAACGAGATGATGGCCGGTACAACGTGTTCGCGTAGACCAGTGATCCGCCGCCGACCCCGGCTCCGGCGAGAATCATGACGTTCTTGAGCAGATGGATACGCTGGATGCCGAAGCAGCCGAACCTAGGTGCCCAAAGGTAGCGCCGTAGGTTCCAAGACGACCTCGCGAAGTCCTCGTCGGCGAAGCGGCGCCCCGCCTCGAGTACCGCGACGCGATATCCCTTTTCTGTCAGCCTGAGCGCGGCGACGCTGCCACCGAATCCGGAACCGATCACCACGACGTCGTAGTCCGTCGCTGTCACGGCCCGACACACCTTTGGGCCACCATCGACGGCGAACAGAGACTCATCGGCGTGCCCTACGAGACGAACGGTGCGCGGGCCGGCTCTCCAGTTTGCGCTCGCGGGGTTTGCGGATCACCTTCACCGATCCCCACCAGGCGAATCCTGTGACGTGCAGGACCGGTGCCCCGGCCATCGCTTGCCGCCTTGCCGTCCCCTGTCCGCCACCGAAGCCGCCCATCAACCCGACACCGCGGACATCCACAACGATGTCGTCAGGAACCACGATCTTGATCCCGCCCATGATCGCGACGGCATTGATCATGCAGACACCATCGGCGAACTCGGCCTGTCGCAGGTCGAGGCGGACACTGCCCCAGAAGGCCTTGCTGTCGTGTTCCGCCAGCACCACGCCGTCGAGCCGCCGCGTCATACCGGACATGACCGCGACCGACGTCCTCGGCCCGTACTCGCTGTGAGCCCGATGTCCCGACTGAACGGACGATGTGGCCGGGAGATCCGCGACGGCCGACTCGAAGTCGGCGAAGGTCTTCGCCGAGTAGACGAGATCGAGTCTGCTTTCAAGCTCGCCGGTGCTGAGCCGTCCTGCACCCATGGCTTCGTAGAGCTGTTGCGCTACTCGTTCGCGGTCGGAATCGGCCACCCGCATCGCCGATCGCTCCAGTTCAGACATGACCACGACTATAGAGTGAGCATCGACCACTCAGGCCGGTCATTGTGGAACCCATCCGACGATTTCTCCGTTTCAAGTCCTTCACAGTCATCGCACTATGACGACCGTGCTGGTCGACGGGCTCGAAGGACTCATGAAGAACACAAAAACGGTTCCGTCGAAGCCCTGGGCGTGCACGGGAATGAACGATGTCCTGCCGCTTCTCCGTTGTGAATTAACTCCTATTGACTACGGCCACGGTCGATCGCCGCCGCCATCGAGTTCAGTCATCCGCCTTCTCCACAGTGTGTCGCTGGGCGGCGGACGCGGCGCTGAAGGCCCTCAAAACGTTCATCGGAAGGCGCCCACGCTCAGAGACGGCATAGCCATTCTCGGCAGCCCAAGCTCGCACGAGCCGGCTACGCCCTCGTACCGCCATCTTCACGACATCGTCACGCCCGTCGGCTTGGCCGGTTGCCAGCCGGACCGTCCGACCACCGACGCGGGTGGCCGCGCGGACATAGGGGAAGAGCAGGGCTCGCATCGTTTCGGCGTTGTCCTCGGACAGATCGATTTCATAGCGCACACCGTCGAGCGCGAAGGGCACTGTCTGCGTTGCTTGTTCACCATCCAGGTCGTCGACAACCTCGACCAGAATTTTCTGAGCCATCCCGAGCCCTTTCCGCAGTAACCCGACAATCCCAACGTAGTAGGCCGTAGCGACCCTATCGATAACTTCGACCGCATCAGGCGATACCGATCCACTCCTGGCCACCGTGTAGATCAAACCAGCAGGTTTTAGCATGGTATGCGAAGACAGCACGCTCGACATGTTTCCTGGCGGGACCATGTCATCGTTCGAACCGCTTCGATCACCGGGTGCCCCAACGTGGACGGAGGTCCCTGGGCGCCAGGCCTATCACGCCGATCAGCTGATCGGAACGCACGGCGAATGCCGGGTCGTCGAGCAGTTTCCGGAAGGAAGCCAGCGTGCACCGGGAAGCGCTCGCCCCCAGTCAGGCCGGCTCCCCGGGAGCGCAGCGACCCGAGAAACGCATCGTGGACCAGATGTCGCTCGGGCAGATTCATCAGCACAAGCCGGGCATGGATCAAATCGAAGGCGCCGGACGGTGGCTCGTCACGAACCACGTCGTGACGACGCAAGGTCACTGTGCTCTGTCCGGCCAAGTTCCGCATCCACTCGGCGCGATGTCGGTGACCAGCACGGAGCCGTCGGGGCCCACCCGGTCGGCCAGCCGAGCCCCGATGACCACCCCTACGCGTCCGCTCCCATCGCAGACAGTTCGAGTGGGTGGCGCGCACTGCTTCCTTCGAATGACGAGCGGAATCAGGACCGATGCGGATTCCGGCAATAGTCATGCGTCCTCGCCACGTGAGCATGCCGCGCCCACACGGCCACGGGTTCACCGGGCCAGAATTAGCATCTCAACTCTATTGTTGTCAGCCTTTCCTGTAACGGACTTGTCAGGGAAAATCACCCCAAGCGGCGAAACCGTCGTTACATGAACTTAACCGGTCATTGCCGCGACATCCGCCGATGCAGTAAAGGCCCGCGTCGCTCTCTACGCATCACACCGAACATGTCACCCATCAAGGTTACGATGCCCGATGTTCGCGTCACCGAGTCACCATCGTCGTGCACGCCATGCACCTATTTGATGATCCTGTGTGACGACCGCCTCGCACCGCATTCGCCGAGTGAACCCAGGACAACCGACTGCGTCCCACTGCTCACCGTTCTCATGCACTGCCGGTTGTTTGACTCAGGACCCACACGTCCTTAGCGTTGAGAGCGGTATGTCCACACTTCTATCGTTCGACTCTCAGAGGCGGGCTCCAGTGGGAGAGAGAAGACCAAATGACGAGAGTTCATCCCATGCGTCACCACCAGAGGAACTGAAGGCATTCGAGAATCTTTGTGCGAGAGTGGCGCGCAAGACGATGTCTCAGATGCGCGCATCACTGGAAGAGAGCGGCGTGATCACGCCGGAGAATCACGACTGGGCGATTTCATTCGTGCATTCGGCGGTACGCAGATGCCTGGCCGCCCTTTACTCCCACACGGAGCCGGACGGCGACATCAGGCTCACGAAGAGCCAGAGCAAGGAGAGCCTTGAGCTGAGTCAGTTGCTCTGGCGCACGATGGCTCGCCATGTATGGCGAAGTGTCGCCGACATCGGCCTCGCCCACTCTCTGCCAGAGCAGTCACTGCTCGCCGCGGCCGACACGCTGTTCGCCGAATTGAGCGAGGATGGGCGTCGTCACACAGAGAGGACTTCACCTCTCGCCCCTGTCTGACAGCCAAAGCAGCTCGAGGTGCTCACAGAGGTCGCCCTATCAAGGGCGACACGCGTCGACCAGCAATCGCAGATGCCGTCCGGCGAGCCTGAGAGGTTCGATACTTCGTTCCACTTGGGCGGCGAGCTCGGCGCCCTCCAACGTGTTGATCACCGTCCACGCCAGATCGACGGCGGATCCTTCCGCGAAGCCAGCGCCGATCAGCTTGACAGCAACCAGCTCGCGCCAGGTCGAGAAGGCCGCAGACACGGCCTTCTCGATCTCGGGGACCCGGCCCGCGGTTTCCAGGGCAGTAGCCGTGATCGGACAACCGTCCGTCCATTCGGAGCGCTGCAAATACTCGCCCAGTCGGGCGGTGACCAGCTCGATCGCGTCGGCTGGGTCTGGGAGCGCCGCCAAGGCGGTCTCGAGCATTTCGGCGAACTCCGCCTCGGCGTGGCGCACCGCGGCGACGGCGAGTTCGTCCTTACCTCCAGGGAAGAAGTGATACATCGAACCATGCGAGACGCCGGCTTCGCGCGTGATCTGCTTGACACCGGTGGCCTGATATCCCTGGCGCTGCATCAGACGGGACGTCGTCCGCACGAGCTTGCTTCGCGTTCCTTCAAGAGGTGCTCCCGCGCTGGCTGCCATCAGGACATAGTACTAGACCGATCGATCCACTCGCGCTACGCTCACTAAATAGATCGGTCGGTCCAATGACAGGATGTAACATGCACGAACGCCGCATCAAGGCCAACGGCCTGGAGTTCTCGTACATCGAAGAAGGCTCCGGACCACTCGTACTCTGCTTGCACGGATTCCCCGAGACCGGCGGCGTCTTCCGTCATCTCATGCCCGCGCTCGCCGCCGTCGGCTACCGCGTGGTCGCGCCCAACCTGCGCGGCTTCGCACCGACTCAGGTACCTACCGACGGAATGTCGCTGGAGAACCTGATCGCGGACGCCAACGCGCTGCACGATGCCCTTGGCGGCGACGGGGACTCGGTGATCATCGGCCACGATTGGGGTGCCTTCGCCACATGGGGTGCCGCCGCTCACTCGCCCGACAGGTGGTCGCAGGCCGTCGTACTCGACATCCCACCGCTCGCGATCTACGCACGCAAAGCGGCCGATCCCGGGCAGATCTACAAGAACAGCCACTTCTATTTCTTCCAGATGGCAATGGCGGACCAGATCGTCGCTGCCGACGATTTCGCTTACCTGGACTGGCTCTGGGACCACTGGTCAGGCTCCGTGCCCGGCTTCGACTCCACTCAGGACCGCAACGCGGGCAAGGACAGTCTGCGAAACCCGGAAAACCTGCGGTCCGCGCTGGCGCTCTACCGGGACAACTTCGATCCTCAGACGTTCGGAACGGAGAAATGGGAGATGGGCGCCCTCCTGGCGAATCTGCCGAGTCAGCCGACGCTCTATCTGCACGGCAGCGAAGACCCGATCGTCGGGGAGCAGGACCTGATCGACATCGTGAACATGCTCGCACCGGGCTCGGACGGCGTCCTGCTGCCCGGCGTCGGCCACTTCCCCTTGATCGAGCAACCCGACGAGGTCAACAAGCTGATCTTGCGATTTCTTGAGAAGTGAGTGGACCGCGTTCACCAAACGAGGCGGTCCGCCGGCCCCGCTGAGCCATCGGCCAGGTGATTCATCCGAGAACAACCATGATCGTCGAAAGACGATTCCCTGGGAACGCTAAGGACAACGTCGAGTTCGTGATCAGTGTCGTTCCACGAGCATCCGGGCTCATCAGCACGCGGCCGATGCCCGGAAAAGGGGGCTGCGCGGACTGGATCGAAGACGTCGCAATCGACGGGGAACGCCTCGGACGCTCGCGGGGGGGCTGAGGGCCAAGATCCACTTGGTCATCGACGCGTCCTGCTCGCCCTAGGCGGTGATCCTGCCCCCGGGGCAAGCCGGGGACAACCCGCGGCTGCTGCCGCTACCGGACGACATCCGTGGCATTGATGTGGGCGGTCGGAGGGTACGGGTCGGGCGGGTGCCGGCCGACAAGGCCTGCACCCGCCTGAGCACCCGCACAGCACGGCCACCGTTCCCGAACGCGCCGCCCGGCGGCCCTGACCTCTGCAAACTGCGTAGTGTCGTCGCGCGATGCTTCAACAGGCTCAAGCAATTCCGTGGCTTGGCGACCCGCTTCGCCACGCGGGCCGCCTACCACCGCGCCGAGATCATCCTTGCGCGCATCGTTCTTCGTCTCCGGTGAAGATCCGCAGGACACGCCTTAAGGGGCCGGACTGGGCCAGGAGCCCGGCTTGCAGACTTTGCCGTCGGCCGGCACCTTGCCCCGGTCCCCGCCTGGCAGGTCGTTCAGCCGCGCGACGAAATCGTTGGAGACGCCGAAGGTCTGCTGCATCATGACCGGCGCGATAGCGCCGTTGTCCAGGCAGCCCACGTGTTGCCAGCCCAGGGCGTGACCGACCTCGTGGTTGATCGCGTACTGGCGATACCCGGTCATGTCGCCCTCGAACGCCATCGCCCCCCGCACCCACCGGGCGAGATTGATGACCACACGCTTGTCAAAGCTCGACCTGTAGCACGAAGTCTCGTACGCGATCTGGAAGCCGCAGACGTCAGCACGGCGCGCCGTGCCCGGCGTGGTGAGACTGACGCGGAAGGACGGATTCGGGAAGCTCGCGTCCACTCGCTGCAGCGCGTTCTTCCCATCCCACGACCAACTCCGGGGATTCGCCAGAGTCTCCCGAACCATCGTTTCGAAGCTGTCGTCCCCTGCGTAGCTCGCCGGGTCGATGCCGTCCTCGACCTCGATGGTGTAGGTATGAAGTCTTCCTGTGCCGACCTTCGGTCCACTCCCCTGGACAGCGTGGTAGGTGCCCTGGCCGGACTCGGTGTAGGTGCCGCCCTTGGGCAGGTCCGCGGTCGGGATTTTCAGATCGATCGGTTTGGCAGGATTCTCCGAGAGAGTATCGCTCCCTCCGTCGACCTGCGTACCGGTGGAATCCTCGGACGCCGCGAGAGTCCTCCCGCCGGGGACGATCGGCTCGGCGGGGCGGGTCGCGGTGTCGAAGACGACCAGGGCGGTGATCACCGCGAGGATCGGCACCGCGTACACGCGCCAGCCGTAGGTCTTCAAGAACCGGCCGAATCCGCCTTTGCCCTCGGCGGTTCCGCACTCATACGGCCTCCATGATGCGACGAGGGGCTGGGAGCGTGGCATACGGCGAACAGATACCGAGTACCGAGACCGCCGAGCCTCATCCCCCATGCCTTGTTCCTCTGCTGGATGGCCGGTTGCCGTCGTGGCCTGGCCGCGCCGAACAGACCACGGTCAGGCACGGAATCTCCGACAAACGTCTGGACGGCCGTGGAGGCCGCCCACACGCCTCGCTTCACCATCGAACGACGGCTCAGCTACTGACTGCCTAGAACTTGATTTCCCCGCACGCCCGGCCGACGAGGTCGAAGCGGCCGCTGACGTGCGACCAGCCTTCGACGCAGACCACGGACCGATTGGGCAGGTTGCGGTTGACCGCCAATTTGTAGCTGGCCGGGTGCCCCCAACTGTCGATCTGCGTGTTCTTCTCCAGCCCGCCGCCGTAGATGTGGAAGTGACCGAAGAACCGGCTGTTGGAGGTCAAGGACGCGGTGACGGAGTTGACCCGGACGCCGCTACCGTCGATTCCGATGCACACCAGGTTGTCGCACGACCTCATTCCGGCCTGCGCGGGACCGGCAAGCGCGACGGAAGCAACCGCCGCCATACCGAAAGCGGCCGCACCGGCAGCAGCCCCCCTTAACTTCTTGGACAAGGACATCCGACACCTCTTCTGCTATCCGACTCGTGCCCGCCGCACGCTAGCCACTCCCTGTTTCCGTCCGGCTTCACCACCGGCGACGACCGGCCCGGTCCGCCAGGAATACATGACAGGTTATGTATGTTGCAGACGACGAAAGCTTGGATCGGACCTGGGAGGGCTTGATGCAGTTCGGGATCTTTTCGGTGAGCGACGTCACTCGCGACCCGGTGAGCGGCGAGACGCCCAGTGAAGCCGAGCGGATCGACGCGTCGGTCACTCTGGCGAGACACGCGGACGAGGCCGGCTTGGACGTGTTCGCCATCGGTGAGCACCACAATCCGCCGTTCTTCGACTCCTCACCGACCACTCTGCTGGCACATATCGCCGCACTGACCCGGCGGATCGTCCTGTCGACCTCGGTAACGCTGGTGACCACCAACGATCCGGTGAAAATCGCCGAGGACTACGTGATGTTGCAGCATCTGGCCAAAGGACGGCTGGATCTGATGCTGGGGCGAGGCAACACGGGACCGGTGTATCCGTGGTTCGGAAAGGACATTCGAAAGGGTGTTCATCTGGCGCTCGAGAACTACAACCTGTTGCACCGGCTGTGGCGGGAGGACGTCGTCGATTGGGAGGGCGAGTTCCGCACTCCGTTGCAGGGTTTCACCTCGACTCCTCGGCCTCTGGACGATGTGCCGCCCTTCGTCTGGCACGGATCGATCCGCACGCCCGAAATCGCCGAGCAGGCCGCCTATTACGGCAACGGTTTCTTCGCCAACAACATCCTCGCGCCGAACGGGAACTTCGTGCCGTTGGTCAACTTCTACCGGCAGCGGTTCGAGCACTACGGGCACGGTCGCCCTCAGGACGCGATCGTCGGACTGGGCGGGCACGCCTACATCGCCCACCGTTCGCAAGACGCGTACCGCGAGTTCCGCCCCTACTTCGACGGCAGCCCCATCCTCGGGATGAGCTCCTCGCTGGAGGACTTCGCACAGGCCACGCCGCTGAGCGTGGGAAGCCCTCAAGAGGTCATCGACAAGACGCTCGGCTTCCACGACCAGTTCGGCGACTACCAGCGTCAACTGTGGGTGGTGGACGGCATCGGTCTGCCGTTGTCCAGTGCGCTCAAGCAGATCGACCTGCTCGCCGAGGAGGTCGTGCCGGTATTGCGCAAGGAGACGCGGGCACGCCGGGAACCGGGAGTGCCGGACGCCCCGACGCACCAGAGCCTGGTGAAGGCCAAGTACGGTGACCAGCCGGCTCGGCAACCCCGCCCCAACGCCAACCGCGGCGACAACCTCACCGGCACCTCGCCCTACCAGGACGCCGCCGACGCCACGCCGGCCGTCTACCCCGCGTTGTGATGGCGCACCGAGACGTCTCGCCGGCGAATCAGGCATGGGAAGCGCTGTTGCGCGCGCAGAGCACCCTGGCGAGGAAGTTCGTCGCCGATGACGTCTGGGAAGACGTGTCAGAACTCGAGTATGACGTGCTTTACACGCTGTCCAAGGCGCCCGCCGGACTCCGTATGTCGGAGATCAATCAGCGAGTGATGGTCACCCAGCCGGGAATGTCGAAGTTGGTATCCAGACTCGAGAAACGGGGCCTGCTCAGGAAAAGTCCCGACCCCGAAGACGCCAGGGCCAGCCGGGTGCTGCTCACCGAACAAGGCCAGGTGCTTCAGCGGCGGACCGGGCTCCGGCACGGCCGCAAGGTCGCCGAGGCCATGACCCACGCTCTGGACGCCGACCAGTTGCGAACACTGCGTGATCTCTGCTCCCTGCTGATCGAGAAAGGCCCGACAACGCCATGACACAGCGCACGATCGTGATCGTGAGCGCGGGCGTCAGCGAGCCGTCCTCATCCCGGCTGCTCGCCGACCGGCTCGCGCAGAAGACCATCGACCTGCTCGCAGCCAAGGATGTCAGCGCCAACGTACGTACGATCGAACTCCGCAGCCTGGCCGTCGAGATCGCCAGGGCGACCGTCACCGGTGTGCCGGGCAAGGGCCTGCGGGAAGCGATCGAGCGGCTCGGCGGCGCCGACGCTGTCATCGCCGCCACGCCCGTGTACAAGGCGGGCGTCGCCGGCCTGTTCACTTCGTTCATCGACGTCCTCGGCAACGACCTGCTCATCGCCAAACCGGTCGCACTCACCGCGACCGGTGGCAGCGCGCGCCACGCGCTGGTCCCGGACGAGCAGATGCGCCCGCTGTTCGCGTTCATGCGCACACTGACCATTCCGACTGCGGTATACGCGGCTTCAGAAGATTGGAGCGACCGTGCGCTCGGTGCCCGGATCGACCGTGCCGCCGTCGAACTCGCCGCGTTGATCGCCTCCGGTGTCACCGGCGCGATCGTGCAGGGTGCCTGGCACGGTTACCAGCACGACTTCGCCGGCAGAGCACGAGCCGAGGGCGCCGACCCGGAATTCGGAGCGATCGACTTCGACTCGGACTTGATGAGACTTGCGACCGGCGGCTCGAGCAGCCCGCCCACGGCCGAGAACGACAACGGCTGACCCCGTTATCGCGACATCGGCCAGAACGGCGCCGTCCTGGTACGACCGGACAGGTTCATCGCATGGAGAAGTTACGGAGCCGTCCCTGACGAACGCGTCGCTCTGTCCACAGCGTTGTCCACAATGCTCGACAGGCCGGCAGTCGCGCGCAGCGCGCCCCGAAGAGCCGTCACCGGCACCTCTCGCCGTGTGACGACGAACCCGCGATGAGAAACCAGACCCGTCGTGCTCCAGGAAGCGGACACCAGGGCCGTCGGCATCCTGACGATTGGTCAGCCGTCAGGAGGCCGGCGTGGCCCTGCCCCATCCACCCTGTGGACTTCGCAGCCAGGCCAGCACCGGAGGAGCGACGTCCGGGAGGGCCGACTCCGCGATGATCCAGTGTGGCAGTGCCGGGTGCACTTGGTGCTCGGCTCCGTAGCGCGCAGCGAGCCGCCTAGACAGCCATGGCGCGACATTGCGATCCGAGCCCGCGCTCACGACCAGGACCAGGACAGCGGACGTCCGCGGCCTTGACTCGCGTGACGGGAGTACCGAACTCTGGGGCAAGCGCGTCTTGCTCGGCGCGTGGAAGGGTACTCAACGGGACATGCCGCATCGTGCGTGCCGACGGAAGGAAAGCCCGTCCGGCGAGAACGGCTGGAAGGACGGGGAACAGGTGCGGCAGGGGACGCAGTTGTGGCCACAGCACACCGGGGGAATGGATGCCAGCAGAACAAGCGCGACACAGTCGGTCGCAGCCGCGAGCTTCTGGCCGAGGAGGCCCCCATACTGTGGCCGATCACGATCGGCTGCCCGGCACACGCCTCCTGTGCCGCCATCACCCTCCCGAAACTCTCGCGCAACCCGGACCGGCTCAAGACTCCACGGTCCGTGGGGCTCGCGTCCGGGCAGCACCGGGGCGTGACAGGTGGATGCGCTTCTTCGAAGAAGCGCATCCACAGACGTAACAGCACCGGCTTACCGAACACGCCGTGCAAGAAGAGGATGGGCGGCGTCACATGATCACGCATCCTCGCGTCCGCAGAACGAAATCCCACTGATCAGCGTCGTCATGTCCAAGTGCTTCGCCGAGCACGCCGGCTCCGACGACCGCGGTAACGAGTCCTGCACGACCGACATCTCCACGAGCCCTCCGTGATCTGGCCCCGCCAAGTGCACTGCCCGGCAGATCATGCCCGGCAAGCACCGGAATTGGCGCTCATCTCACCGCGGACCGGATTCAATTCAGCTTCACCGCGACTTCGAAAACGCAAGATTGAGCCAGTGAAATGAAACCGAAAAGAAGCTTTGGGCCACTTTATTCCTCAGCGAAATCATCCGTTAGCATCCGGATCCACAGTCCATCGACATCGCGAGGTAGAGATGAAACGTATTTCAACCATTCTGACCGTTGCGACGGCAGCGGCGCTCCTGTCCGCGGCGCCGGCATTCGCGTCGGCCGAGGCCGGACCCCCCGCTCCGCAGAGCACCGCCGGCGTCATGATCTCCAGGCACCCCAGCAAGGCACACTGCGAGGTGAGTGGCGCCGCCGGCTTCGTCAAGGGGTGGTGGACCCACTACAAGTGCGTCCAGGAGAACTACATGATCGACCCATGGGTGCTGTACGCGGATTAAGACAGGGCTCCCGACACGACAGTGGTGAGTGCCGTCCGTTTCACCCCATGGCCGGCACTCACCAGTCGATGGATATCCGCCAGCGGGTCGCACCGCTCTTTGAGACCTTCCAAGGAAATATTCAACGATCCGACACACCTATCACCGCCGCGACAGTCGAAGCGTCGCAATCACCGGCCACGGTGACAGTTCCCTCGGCACTCGAAGTGGCTCACGAACCCTTTCCTTGCTACCGGAAACCGGTCCAGGTACGGTGCGACCGAAGTGCGATCACGCTAATCGCGCCAGCGGACGCAAAGGATTCGATTCCCATGCCCCTCGTGAGCCGACACCCCATCCAAGCACTCGTCGTCGGCGCGGTTCTGACCCTCGGTGCCTTTTCACTGAGCTCGGCCTCTGCCCTGCCGAGGCAGACAGAAGTGAACAATCCTGTTCCCTCAGGCGAGGTTGCCGCCGCCGCAGCGGCCGGCTTGACGGCGTCGTACCACGTCCGGGACACGGTTTCCCGTATAGCCAAGCTCCGTTCGGAAATGGCTACCGGAGAAGGGCGCTACGATGGTGCCGTCGACGCCGTGAAAAAGACTCTCTCGGGCACCATCACACTACCTCCCACGAAAGACGCTTATTTTGTGGGATTCGGTTTCATGCCGACGACCAGCACTGTGGAACTGACAGCGGACGGGGACCAGGGCGGCCAGTTGCTGAAGAACCCCGGAGACGCGGGCGAGGTGGCGTCGAGACCCTTTCCGGACGGGAAGAAGTACATGTCGGTGATCGCGGACCTCACTCTTCGGCTGAGCATTCGAGTGAGTGACACCAAGGTCGACGGCAAGGTCTTGGACGTAGGGGCCGGCTGCAAATCGGAAAGCCCGGTCATAGTCAAGACCAAGGGACTGATCGGCCTGGATAAAGCAGCGCCGCCAACTGCAATGAAAAGCGATTTCGAAATTCCCCCATTTACCGGATGCGGCGTCCGCGAAAACCTCGACAAACTCATAACCGGCCTGATTTCCGGCCCAGGCAACGAGATGCGAACGAGCATCGCCGTACGCTGCATCGGCACCTGCCCTCCTGGCTAGTCAGGGAGCCTTCGGGGATCACTTCAACGTTGCCATGTTCAAGAGACCGCCCGGCATCACAGCCCAGGGCTTTCCCGACCGGACAACCACGCGACCTAGAAGCTCCCGAGCACGGTCGTCGACACCCGCGATTTGGCCGCCCAGCCGGCGTGCCCCCGCGCTGGCTGTGTCGGCCGAGTCACAGGGCATCGCCGGGCCGCGGCCTGGTCTAGGTGAACGCGCCTCCTGTACGACATCGACCATCAGTCCGAAATCACTGCCCGGACCAGAAGATCAGTAGCGCTGTGCGATGAACGTCGCGGCCAGGTCCACGCTTCCATCCCGCCCATAGGTTAGATGGCCTACACCTGGTCCTCGGGTGCCCTGCCCGCCGCAGACCGTGTCCCCAGGGTTGCAGATTTCGAGCACCCTGAGATAGGCCTCCCAGGACGAACTTCGTGTCCGGGCAGGCGGCCGCGCCCTCGGTGACCTGGCGGGTCATGTTCGTGGCACCGGGGCGGCGCTGCTCTGATCGAGCGATGCCGCGTAGTCGACGGCGTGCGCGGTGACCGCCGTCCCCGGCAATGCTCGTTGCACGGCGGGAAGCAGCGGAGTGCCGACGACGCCGAGGCCGGGAGATTCGAGTGTCCCGCGAGCGAAGGCGATGTCGACATCCGGGCATCCGGCGGTCTCGGCGGCGGAGGCCACCGGTGCCGTGCCGAGCCCCGTCACCGCCTCGATGGCCAGTACGCCTGCGACGGCGAAGTGTCCTGTTCGTCGGCTCATCAGCTGTCCGCTCCTTCGCGTGCGCCTCGTCTGACGATCTTCAGCTTGGCCAACCGGCGCCCTTGTCTCCATACGTCGAAATACGTACTCCGTTCGGACGCACGCCGACTCGATGGTCAGGCCCGCCTGCTGGTGACCCAGGTCGCGAGCCGGGCACGTGAGGCGAATCCGAGCTTGGTGAGAATGTGGCCGATATGGGTGCCCGCGGTCCGGGGCGCGATACCCAGTTGGCCGGCGATCTGCCTGTTCATCAGGCCACGCGCGACCAGCTCGGCGACCTCGTATTCGCGCGGGGTCAGCGGGTTGTCCGGCCCGGTGGATGCACGGGGCGTGGTGATCTTCTGCCCGAGGACGTAGCGCGTGGCCTCTCGGTGGGAGAAGGCGCGGCCGAGGCGGTGATGCCGCTTGAACGTGTCCAGTCCAAGGGCGTCGATGACGCGCGCCGTAATCTCAGCTCCATGTGCGGAGAACCGGCCGTAATTCCTGGGGTCCGTGCCGATGGCGGTCCACATCGTGGCGCTGATTCCGAACAGGGTCGCCGACCGCACCATGTCATGGCGGTGGGCTACCACGCATCCGAGGGCGAAGACCATATGCGGCTCGGCCGAGCGATTGCCGAGGACGTTCTGCAGCCGGAACGCTTTCAGTGCGGCCCGCTCGGCCGTTTCCGGGTCACCGTGGGTTTCTTCGATGACGCTCAGCGCCCGCCAGTCCCATGATCGCCAGAACAGGTTCGCCGACCTCTTCCGCTGCCGCGATGCTCACGGCCAACAACGCCCTGGCTGTGTCGGGATCGCCGTTGAACGCGGTGGCCTGCCGGTGATGGACTTCCGCGTACACCTCGGCCGTACGAATCCCGTGCTGCCGGAACACTTGCCGCGCGGAGTCGAAGCCGTGGACGGGCCCATCCTCGAAGTAAAGGGCGGCCGTGGCCCGGATGGTCTCGCCGTAAGCCTGGGTGACCTCGTCCGGGAGGGTCCTGACCAGCTCTTCGCTGGCACGCGTGTCCGCCGCGGCGGCGTCGATGTCGCCCCCGAGGACGTCGTACCAGACCCTGAGCAAAAGGCCCGAGGCCCACTCCGGCGTATCGGGCGGAGCGGCGGCCATCTGTTTGACCAGCCAGGTGCGTGCTTCGTTGAGCAGTCCGCACACGGACCAACAGACACCGAGCCGGGTGACCATCCGCAGGCCCGCGACGCCTTCGCCTGGCGTGGTCGCGCAGCAGTCGAGTGCGCCGCGAAGGTTCGCGTGCTCACGGGCCACTCGCCGCAGCCATTCCACCTGGTCGGGGCCGATCCAGCCCTCCGCGTAGCGAGCGGCGAACTTCGCATACCAGTCACGGTGCAGCCGGGCCACCCGCTCAGTGCCGCCCAGCTCGGCCAGCCGCTCCGCAGCGTATTCACGCACCGTCTCGAGCATCCGGTAGCAGAGTTCGCCGCCTGTCTCCTCGGCACTGACCAGCAGCGACTTGTCGATCAGCTCGTGCACCAGGTCGAGCATGTCTTCGGCCTCGACACTGTCGCCCGCGCACACCTCCTCGGCGGCCGCCAGCACGAACCCACCGGAGAACACCGAAGCGCGCGCCAAGACCAGCTGCTCGCTTTCGGAGCAAAGGTCGTAACTCCATTCGATCATCGCACGCAAGGTCTGATGCCGGGCAGGGCCGCCCCTGTTCCCCCTGGTGAGCAGGGACAGCGGATGGCGCACGCGCCACGGAGCTAAGTTCGCCGGGCTAGCTGCAGCTACTCGGCATTGGGGTGGGAATGACAGATCTTCGAGAACACACGATCGTCGTGACCGGAGGCTCGACGCTCGTCGGCCACGGCGTGGTGCGGGCCGCCCACGCGTCAGGTGCTGCCGTGGCCGTCGTCGACATCGATCCGGACGGGGCGAAGCCTCTCCTCGGCGAACTAGACAACGTCTCCTTCCACCGCGCGAACGTCACCCGCGACGACAAGATCGTCGATGCGATCGCGAAAATCGTCGATCGCCATGGTTCGCTGGACGGTCTGGTGAACCTGGCTTGTATCTACGGTGACGAGGGCGCGGGTTCCACACGGGAGCAGTGGCTGCACGCGTTCGACGTCAATGTCGCCGGAGCAGTGGCCTTCACGAACGCCGCGCACGGTTTCCTGCGCGCCTCGAGCGATCCGGCGGTCGTCAACATCACCTCGATCTCGTCCAAGGTCGCGCAGACGGGCAGGTGGGTCTACCCCGCCACGAAGGCCGCGCTGGTACAGCTGACCAGGTCGATGGCCATGGATCTGGCGCCCGACGGCATCCGGATCAACTCGGTGAGTCCCGGCTGGACGTGGTCCACGGGAATGTCCCAGATGACAGGCGGAGACCGGGCGAAGGTCGACTCGATCGCCGCGCCGTTCCACCTCACTCGTCGAGTCGGAGATCCGGCCGAGGTCGGTGACGTCGTGGCGTTCCTCCTCTCGACGGCCGCGTCGGGGGTGACAGGGGCGGACTGGGCCGTCGACGGCGGATACAGCGCGATGGGCCCGGAGCAGGCTGTCCCCGCGATCGGCAAACTCCAAGACTGACCGCTGAACACCAGTCGATCTCCGGCCATTTCGACCACATACCAACGACTTCCTGAAGATTCGGGGTTTCTTCATGATGAGCCAGCGAAGCATCACCATCGTCGGTGCGGGCCAGTCAGGACTACAGCTCGCCATCGGCCTGCTCGACCGCGGTTACGAGGTACGCGTCGTCAGCGACCGAACCGCCGACGAGATCGGCGACGGCCGGGTCAGCTCCAGCCAATGCATGTTCGACACCGCCCTCGACCACGAGAACCCAGCGCGCAAAACAGGCTATGCCACAGCACTGGCCCCTCCGCCTAGACCGTGACCACCAGGGCACCCTTTTTTGGGGGCGATGCCCCGCCACGGCCCGCCCCGCGCCGGGCCGGCCGTGGCGATCTGCGGACTCGCTTCAATCGACACGCTCGTTTGATCAGCTGGCCAATGCGACGTCATCCTGCCGTCGGAATTCGCATCAACGCTGATCGTGCCACCAGGGAAATCAGGAATCGGCAGCGTATGACTGATCGTCGGGCAGTCCCGTGTGTCCGAGCCTTGAACGCTCAGCTTGGCCGCGTCGATGGCAGACGGCGGCCGTCACCGTACCGCCTTGCACCAGCATCGTCCCGACCACCGCGGGCGGACCAGTAACCAGTCCTACCATGGGATTCATCAGCAACTCCTCCTCGCCAACTGGTTCATGACCATAAGGACAGCCCACTTCACCCGCGCTTCAGTTGAGCTGGGTCGAACTGCGCCCAACTTGCGAGGTCGCCGGAGCCATGGCGCAGGTATAGAGCGGTGTCCGCTTCGCCCCCGATCACGTTTGGTCAGGGCGTCGACTGCGTCGAAGTGAACGTCCCCAAGGCGGTGTGCCTGGGCGACATGACGAACATGCGGGAAGACAACCATCACCATCTCGAGACACAGCCAAGCGACCGGATGGCGACCGAACGTCAGTGGATTTCCTCGAGCCGCTCGTGCCGCCGTAAGCGCGAGCGTGCCACGCCGCCGGGTCAGGTGCGGGGCCGTCCATGTCGTCCCTGAGGCCGCCACGGGATCGGTTGATCGGCCGAGCGCTCCTTCCAGGCGGGAACAGCTTGCCCATACCAGAGAAATGCACTGTTGAAAGTTCATGAAGTACATCGACGATGCAAATCTTAAATTGGTCGATATACTAATATGCGTCACAGTGGCGCCGATCGACGAGTACCCCACGGTCGCAGTCGGTTTCCGAGCCGGGAGCACCGGCCCGTCAGCATCGATGCATCTTTTGTTGGCATTGTTATACAGCGGCATACACTGAACGATTAAAACGTCTTCATCACTGAGACTTTCTCAGCTTGAATCCGTTACTTTTCACCGGAAATGACCTTTCTCCCTGGAGGTACTGTGAGCGAAAAATTGGGGCGTCGGGCCGTTCTCGGAGGCGCCGCCGCGGCCGGGATAACCATGCTGGCCTCCGATACTTCTGCGGCTCAGGAGGAGCAGCGAAGCAAGGGACGGTTCGCCGGCAAGGTCGTGGTCATCACAGGCGCGACGTCCGGGATCGGCAGGGCCGCCGCTGTCGCCTTCGCCGCTGCCGGCGCCAAGGTCGGCTTCTGCGGCCGACGAGAAGAACTCGGCCGAGAGGTCGAGCAGGAGATCCGGCGCACGGGCGGCGAGGCAGTGTATCTGAAGGCGGATGTCCGGGTGCCCGAGCAGGTACAGGCGTTCGTCGACGACGTCGTCCAGCGGTACGGCAAACTCGACGTCGCGTTCAACAACGCCGGGATCTACCGCGGCAAGCCGTTGCACGAAGTCTCGGTCGACGAGTGGGAGGACATACAGCGCACCAATGCGCGCGGAGTGTTCCTCTCAATCAAGTACGAGGTGCCACATCTGCTGAAGGCCGGCGGCGGGGTCATTGTCTGCACCGCGTCCGCACAGGCACAGCAAACACGCCCAGGGAACGCTGCTTACAGCGCAAGCAAGAGTGCGGTACAAGGCCTGGTACGCGCGGCCGCCCTCGATTATGGGTCGAAGGGGATTCGCGTCCTGTCGGTCGACCCTGGCACGACTGACACAGGCCTTGCGCGCCCGCAAGGCATCCCAGACGATGTGTGGGCCAAGTTCAAGCAAGCGTGGGGGCCTCTCAACGTGCATGGGTTGCCCAGGATGGGTGAGGCGAAGGAGATCGCTTCGGCCGTGCTCGCGCTCTCGTCGCCAGATTTCTCCTATTTGACAGGTGCCTCTGTCTTGGTCGACGGCGGGTTGAACACTGGTCGGCCTATGGTCATGCCTCCAGGATTCACCCTCCCCACCTGACGTGCAGGAGGACCCTTTGGCGTTTTCTCGGCGATAGGACGGGTGAGTTGAGGCGGAGAGCCTCGCCAGGAGTAGCTGACGGCACGAACTCGCCGACGATCTCGCCAACGGCCTCGACGAACGCTCCTACCAGCGTCCCGTCCGGCTTGGCTGTCTGGCGAGCAAGGTGGCGGGTCCTCGCGGGTGTCAGCGGAATCAGGTCGAGGCAGACGTCGACCGTCTCACCGAGGTCCGGGCGGACGTCGCCGAGCGCGTTCGCCAGAGCCTGCAGCGGGTCATCCGGCCGGAGAGGCAACGCCTTGAGCGAGAGGTGGGCCGGACGCGCAAGAACCAGCTCGGCGCGTGCCACATGCACCTGCGCTCCCCCAGCGGAAGGAGAAGTCTCCCTGGGCGTGCAGATGATCCGCCGCCGTAACACCAGTCACAGCGATCTTACTGCCCACAGCGGCGAGATGGCCAACAGGCGAGCCTATGTCACCGGCCTCCTTACGAACCTGCTGAACCCGAAGGTGGTCGCCTTCACAGTTGCCTTCCTGCCCCAGTTCATAAATCCACACCTGGGCAACGTTGCGACGCAGTTCATGATCTTGGGCGCCATACTGATCACTCTGGAGTTTCTCGTCGATGGCACGGTGGGCCTGCTCGTCGGACGAATCGGACGATGGCTGCATTTCCGCCGTAACGCACGCAAACGCATCGACACCGCGACGGGCGGCATCTTTATCGGCCTCGGGGTACGACTGGCACTCCATCCCTAGGTACCGTGAATTAGGCCCAGGTTGATCCGAGTCGTGGGGCAGTAAGGATCGGTGGATGTCGAACGGGACTGGCCTCGCAAGGATTTCACCCTCGGCGTTCGCGCGGGCCGCCACGGCGGATGGCCTTGTCGGTTTCTAGGAGCAAGCTATCGCGAATATCCGGCAACGATCCGCGGCCGCCATACGAGCTGCGCTCTGCGTCGCGGCGTGCCACCTTGAGATTGTCCGTAGTTGGCGCGTGGGTTATCGATAGGTTGCCTGGCATGCGTAACGACGATCTTCCCGTCGAGGTCCGTCGGAGTGTGGAGCTGTTCCTCGCGGCCGTGGACGAGTTGGCGCCGGGCTTGGTCAGCGGCTTCTACCTGGTCGGTTCGGTAGCCTTGGGCGACTTTCATCCCCGGGGTGTCGGTCGCGGCCGGCTCAGCACGGCCAGCGACATCGACTTCGTCGCAGTGACCGACCGCCGCCTGGAGCCCGAGTCTCGGGAGATGGCAGCGGTGGTCGAGGCGCACGCCCGCACCGTGGCCCGGTTCCCCCGGCCACACTTCGATGGTGCGGTGCTCACCTGGAGCGACGTTGCCTCCGGCCCGGATAGCTGTCCCGACGTTCCCTGCGCGCAGGAGAGCCGGTTCACGCCGGCCGGGCGGTCCGGCGTCAACCCGGTGATGTTCTGTGAGCTGGCCTGGCACGGGATCGCGGTGCGCGGGCCACAGCCGGCTGAGGTGGACGTCTGGGCTGACCAAGATGCCTTGCGCGCGTTCACCATCAACAACCTGCGCACCTATTGGAGGCCGTGGTGGCACCAGAAGCGGCAGCGCAACGCCCTGTCCCTCGCCATCGGGCTCAGTGCGTGGTTCCCCGTATGGGCGGTTCTCGGTGTGAGCCGGCTCCACCACCTGCTCGCCACCGGAACGATGACCTCCAAATGCGGCGCTGGCCGGTACGCCCAGCAAGAATTCGACCCGCGGTGGCAGCGCGTCATCGCCGAAAGCCTGAGCCTGCGCACCGCGGGCGTCGAAGGCGGCCGGAGTTATCGCAACCCGCTGGCCCGCCGCCGCGACACCCTCGCCTTCCTGGACGTCACCATCGACACCACGCTCGCGCTGCCAGCCAAGCCTTGACCGCACCACGCCTCGGACCAGTCTGTCTGGCAGGCTTCGGATCTCGAGACGGCCGGTTGGGCGAGGATGGCGTCCGGCATGCCCGCTGTGAACCTGGATACCAAGGATGCGGTCGAGCTGCTCGGCTAGTCGTTTAGCGGTTTCGCGGGAAGCTGTACATACGCGTCAACCAGTTGCGCGCCGATCTCGGCAGGTTCGTATTCCTACTCGGCGACAGCGAGGACACGGACGTGGCAAGTTGGCGAGAGGTTCGGCCGGGATCGGCATCCTCGGCGCGGTGGACCTCATCGGTGGAGATGCCGACGGCCTGATCGACAACACACCGCGTGGCATGCAGGCTTCACCAGAGCTACGAAGACGATGCCGTCTCTAGGAAATTCGGTAAATGCCAGACGATGGAAGAAGTAGTGCGACGTTGTTGCCCGGTCTCGGGTGGGTCCGCGCACGGTTGTCAAGGCCCGGACGGTCGCGACGCCACCAACCCAACTTCCTTCACGACTTCCCGCAGCGCCGCTTCCGGGCGACCGGGGCACGATCACTGGCAATCGCGCTGGCCGGCGCACATGACAGCCTGAGCGCCTGTACATTTCGTCCATGGTGGACGTATAGTCCGAGGAATGACGGACGAGCGTGTGCGACAGTGGTCTCCGGTGGCGCGTGCGGTGGCGGCGTTGCTGGGCCCGTATGCCGAGGTGGTGCTGCACGACGTGGTCCTCGACGAGGTGCTGGCGATCTGGAACCCGATGACCGATCGCCGTGCCGGGGAGCAGTCGCTGCTCGGCGAACTGGACAAGCTGGAGCCGAGCGCGACGGACGTCTACGGTCCGTACGAGAAGACACTGACAGACGGGCGTCGGCTCTCCTCGGTGAGCGCGCTCCTGCGGGACGAGGGCGGCGAGCCCCACGCGGTGTTGTGCATCAACCTCGACCGCACACCGATGGATCAGGCCGCCGCGCTACTGGCCTCCTTCGCCGCGCCAGTGAGACCCCGCCCCGAGCCGTTGTTCGAACAGGACTGGACCGAGCGGGTGCAGCACACGATCGGCGCGTACGTGCGTGACCACGGCCGCCCGATTGAGCGGCTCACACGTGACGACCGTCTGGCGTTGGTCGCCGAACTGGATGCGGCCGGGGTCTTTTCCGTTCGTCGTGCGGTTCCGGCGGTCGCGACGGCGTTGCGGGCCTCCCGGTCGACGGTCTACGCCCTGCTGTCCGAAGTCAAGACGCAAAGGAGCCGCTGATGGCCGCCCTGCCCGATTTCCTTCTGGAGAAGTACTTTTCGCACTGGGAGTTCACCGCACGCCACCACCTCACCGCCTCCGACGCGCAGACCATGAAGATGACCGAACTGCTGGCGCTCGCCGACGATCATGATCGTGCCGCCTGGGAATCGCTGGCGCTGGGTTATACCGAGACTTTCGGCGATCCCGAGCTGCGTCAGGCCATCGCCGGGACGTACACCATGGCGAATGCGGACGACGTGCTCTGCTTCGCCGGGGCGCAGGAAGCGCTCTACCTGTCGATGCAGGTCCTGCTCGACCCGTCCGACCATGCTGTGGTCATCACGCCGAACTACCAGTCCGCCGAGACCGTGCCGCTTTCGCTGTGCGAGGTGACCGGTGTAGCGCTGGATCCCGAGAGAAGCTGGGCGCTCGACCTCGATCGGGTGCGTGAAGCGTTGCGTCCCAACACCAAAGTCGTGTCGGTGAACTTCCCGAACAATCCGACGGGCGCGGTTCCGGGCACGAAGACGTTCACTCAGTTGGTCCGCCTATGCGACGAACGCGGCATCCATTTGTTCAGTGACGAGGTCTCTCGCGGTGTCGAACGGACGCACACATTGCCGCAGGCGGTAGATCTGTCCGAGCGGGCACTCTCGTTGAACGGGACGTCGAAATCCTTGGGGCTGCCGGGATTGCGCGTCGGCTGGATCGTATGCCGCGACCGTGAGCTGCGTGGGCAGCTGGAACGTGCGAAGCACTACACCACGATCTGCAACTCGGCGCCGAGTGAGGTGCTGGCGCGAATCGCGATCAAGGCGAGCGAAACCATTCTGGAGCGGAACCGCGCCATCATCCGTACGAACGCGCCCAAGTTCGACGAGTTCTTCGCTCGGCACGAGGACCTGTTCGAATGGTCATCGCCGGAAGGCGGCTGCGTCGCCTATCCGCGGTATCTCGGACCGGATGGCGTCGAGGAGTTCTGCACGCGGTTGATCGAGGAAGCCGGGGTGCTGTTACTGCCCGCGAGCATCTACCGGTCGGAGCTCATCGACACACCTGCGGACCGATTCCGCATCGGTATCGGCAGGAGCGGTCCCGAGCCCGCGCTCGCGGCGTTCTCCGACTGGCTGGCGCGGCGGTGAAGCTGCTCGGCCTAGCGGAACTTGAGCGGGTGATGGACCCGCACCTGGTGTTCTCCGCGGTGAAGGCGGCGCTGATCGCGCATTCGCGGGGGCGGACGGTGGTGCCACCACCAATGCACCTGGACTTTCCCGATGCCGACGGCGACTGCCATGTGAAGGCCGGCTGGGTGACCGGCGAGGACGAGTTCACTGTGAAGATCGCCAGTGGTTTCTACGGCAACGCGCGGAACGGGATACCGGCGAACCATGGGCTGATGTGCGTGATCAGCGCCCGGACCGGCGAAGTGCGTGCGGTGCTCGACGATGGAGGCATGCTCACGGCTTGGCGCACAGCGGCTGCCGGGGCGCTGATCACGCATGCGATGGCCCGGCCGGATGCGAGGACGGTGACCGTGTTCGGCACGGGAGAGCAGGCGCGGCTGCAGGTGTCCTGGCTGGCGCGGTTGCGGCCGATCGACCTGGTGCTGGTGCGCGGGCGCGCCGCCGCTCGTGCTGAGGAGCTTTGTTCCTGGTTCGCCGCCAAAGGTTTGCGGGCTGAGGCCGGTAGCGGTGTGGACAGTGGGATCGTGCTCACCACGACGCCGTCGCCCACCCCGTTGTTCGACGCGGGTTCGATCCGACCGGGTACCCAGGTGACGGGGATCGGCGCGGATATGCCGCACAAGAACGAGCTGCCGCCGGAATTGTTCGCGAGGGCGGCGACGATTGTCACTGATGACCATGGACAGTGCTTGCGCCACGGGGACTTCGGGCATGCAGTGCGGGCAGGCGCGGTGGCGGAGAACTGTGCCGTCACTGCTGGAGAGGTGCTCTCGAATTCGTTACCACGGGCGGAGGACGCAATCACTGTGGCCGATCTGACCGGGGTCGGTGTGCTCGACGCCGCCCTGGCCTCGGCGATGGTGTCGTTGGTCCTACCTGACCACGCCGCCGACGGTCGTGGTCGCGCTCGTGAGCATCGAATCGGCGGGTGATTACGTCTGCGGTGGAGTTCAGGGCCACGATCACCAACCCGAATAGAACAAGCCGCACGGCAGAGTTGGAGGACCGCGATCGTCTCATGCAGGGAAGACCTTGCGGTCGTCCTGCGACGTTGCACCGGCGAGGTAGATTTTCCTGCGCCGTCACCGGATGACCAGCCCAGCTGCCCGCCGTGAAGGCCGGTAAGCTGACCCCTGGAACAACGAGACACCGATCTCGCACCAGCGCTTCACAGCGCAGCTGACGGAACTCATCGCACCACTGAAAATGTTCACCCAGCGAATTGGGTGGAGTACGCGTCGATGACCGACCGCGCTCCTACGAGGACTCGCCTAACTACCGCTCCGTCGTGGTGCGTCTCGCGTCTGTTCTGGTCGCGCGTCGGCTAACCGACGTCGTGCCGCCAGCCCTAGTTCGCCAGTCCGCGGTGACTTCGCTCGGCGCTCTGGAAACCGGTTGACCGGCATGCCTGGCCCTGTCAAAGTCATGATCTTGTGAGCAGTAACCCAGACTTTCCGAGTCTCCGGTCGGGCCGGTGCGCGTTCCGACATCGTCGTAACACTCGCCGGTGAGGACAGTATCACCCCGTGTGGCGCTACGAGCTCGGTGGCCTGACCTTCCGCCTGGACGGCAACGACGATGCGAGGTATGTCAAGTGGGTTGCCGCTGGGCCCCCTGAGATCGACCTTCCCGTGAAGCCGACCGCCTAGCCTGGGCGCACGTCTGCTCCACGACACCCTGCCGACGGACCGTTGCCCATTCGATTGGAACGTCGGCTCGTGCGCGCCGACGAGCGCGTCGCCGATGGTGCGGGACCAGACAACTGGTCTCCTGAGCACCGGCAACTCGCGTGGGGCGATGTCAGGGCTCGTCTCGGTCAACCGCCCGTGATCGACCGTCTGGTGGTCTGCCATGGAGACGCGTACACCCGAACACTCTGCTGCACGACGACGGCACCCTCGCCGCGCACGTCGACTTGGGTTCACTCGGGGTGGCTGACCGGTGGGCCGACCTGGCGGTCGCGGCGTGGAGCCTGGAGGGGAACTACGGTCCCGGCTTCGACGGCATCCTGTACGACACGTACGGGATCACCCCAGACCCGGAACGCATCCCCTACTACCGCTTGCTCTACGACTTGGCATGACCTCGCTGCACCCGAGACCACCCGACATCGGACGACCACTTACCCTGCGAAATATCCACCGACGGCATCGACATCCCGTTCTGGTCGCCGCACTCGACTGCGGCGAACTGAGCCACACCGCCATGATCTCCGGTTCTACGATGCGCATCATCCGCTAGGCCTGCGTGAGCTGTTGTATCAACCAGAGAGGAACACACACAGACTCGCCATCCGAGCGGCGCTTACCCCAAGCGACCCGAGGTCTGGATAGGCAAGATCGAACCCTTGTGATGCACTTACTGTCCAGTCTCGTTCAATGCCACGAGGACCTCGGCATGCCACAATTCGTGCCAGGCCTCACGCCCCGGCCGCCGAGCTACACGAGTCCGTTAGCGGGTTTGCCTACAGGCCACGGGTTTAGTCCCGTCGCCGGAGAACCTCACCTAGCGATGAATGCCGCGGCTCCATCTCTCGGCGCCGCTGCCCGGCCAAGGGAAGCCCGCCAGACAATACCGACGGGACTTGCCCTATTTGCCGGGGCGCCGCAAGGCACAGTGACGCGGCACTGCGGGCACAGACCCCGATGTCGACTTTGCACCCGCCACGACCACGGTTGGGAAGGAGGTGCGGGAGCGGCCGCGTGTCCGCGGATCAGGCTGCCGCACTTTCGCTGGCGATAGCGCGCGCGGCACAGAGGACGGCATTCACGGCTGCGGTGAGAACGGACCGATCTCGCCCAGCGGCCCATCGAGTACCGGTGCTGCTTCGGTACTCGATGAGGGTCAGTGCGTCGCTGGCGATCCCGGCTGCGAGTGAGGACTGGTGCAGGGAGACGACATCGACGGCGATCTGCTGGTCACCGAGGAGCCTGGCAGCGGCTTCGACGGGGCCGATGCCGCGGTAGGTGCCGCTGTGCTTGACACCGGCGATGCTCAGGCTGAGCCGCGTGTGGTTCACATTATCGTGAGTCACGGATTCGAGGTCGATCAACTCGACGCCGGCGGTGTCGGAGGCCACGTAGATGGATTCGAACAGCGCGAGCAGTTGAGGTGCGGTGATTTCGAGGCCACTGGCGTCCGCACGCTCCTGCACCCTGCGAGCGAAGTCGATCTGGAGTCGGCGTGGCAACTCGATGCCGTATTCGGCCGCCAGCAGGTAGGCGATACCGCCCTTTCCGGACTGGGAGTTGACACGGATGACCGCGTCGTAGTTCCGCCCGATGTCGGACGGATCAATGGGCAGGTAGGGCACCCGCCACTCGATGTCCCGCTCCGAGCGGTTCTGACCCGCTGCTCGGTTCCAATGCTCCGCGAAGCCCTTCTTGATGGCGTCCTGGTGGGTACCGCTGAATGCGGTGTGCACGAGGTCGCCGACATAGGGATGCCGAGGATGTACTTCGATGCGGTTGCAGTACTCGACTGTGCGACGGATCTCTTCGATGTCGGAGAAGTCGATCATCGGATCAATCCCCTGAGCATGCATATTCAGGGCCAAGACCGCGATGTCGACGTTGCCGGTGCGCTCGCCGTTTCCGAAGATACATCCCTCGACGCGTTGCGCACCTGCGAGGAGCGCCAGCTCCGCGCAGGCGACGCCGGTTCCGCGGTCGTTGTGCGGATGCACCGAGAGGATCACGGCATCGCGCCGGTCCAGATTCCGATGCATGTACTCGACCTGATCGGCGTACACGTTCGGCGTAGCGATCTCGACCGTGGCTGGCAGGTTGAGGATGACCGGACGCTCAGGGGTCGCATCCCACAGCTCTGTCATCGCGTTGCAGATTTCAATGACGTAGTCGGGTTCGGTGAGGTTGAAGACCTCCGGAGAAAACTCGAACCGAGTATTCGGCAGGTGATCGGTGAGTTCGAGTATGTCGCGGCCTCCGGCGAGGATCAGTTCACGCAGTTCGTCGCGCATCTTGCCGAGCACAACCTCGCGCCAGGTGGGCGCAGTGGCGGTGTACATGTGGATGACAACCGGGTTGGTAATGCCGTGAATCGAGTGCACGGTCCGTTCGATCAGGTCGCGGCGGGCCGGCGTGAAGACCACGATGGTGACATCGTCGGGTGCGATCTCTGACTCTGCGATGAGGCGCACGAAGTCGAAGTCCGTCTGTGACGCCGAGGGGTAACCGACCTCGATCTCCTTGTAGCCCATCGCGATCATCTGCTCGAAGAACCGGCGCTTCCGTGCGGGATCCATCGGTTCAGGCAGAGCTTGGTTGCCGTCGCGCAGATCGACGGGCACCCACAAAGGCGCCTGGGTCAGTCGGCGGTTGGGCCAGACGCGTTCGGTGAGCGGCACGTCAACCCGGGCGTAGACGTCTCGATAGCGGTACGAGGGCATCTGGGAGCCACGCTGGCGGTTCCATGCGGGCGCGTCAGCTGGGACGAGCCCGGGCCGGGTGCTGTTGGTGCGTCGTATGAACATACTGAGGGAATCCTTCTTCGGATCGTCGGAGCGAACCGGCGCGTCGTCGACTCCACGGAGGGGAGCCGGCTCGACTAGTGTCGCGCGTCTGATGTTCGTTGACGGGTGGCGTGGGGCAGGATTTCGTCGGCGGTCTTGGTCCAGGTGAACGGGTGGCAGCGGTTGTTCCAGCCGTCGATGAAGGCGCGGATCGCGGTGACG